>NC_007645.1:1926250-2260000 GCF_000012985.1 Hahella chejuensis KCTC 2396
GTTGTTGGGCCGCTTTCTCCGCCTGGGCTTTTGCGGCGGCTTCCGCACGGGCCTTGCGCCTGGCTTCTTTCTCTTCTTTCTCGCGTTCAAGACGGGCTTGTCGGAATTCGAAGCGCTCCCGCGCCTTGTCGGATTTCTGCTGTTCCTGCACCGTCATCCGAATTTGATGCTTGGCGTAACGGTAGTATTGCACCAGAGGGATGCTGCTGGGACAGACGTAAGAGCAGGCTCCGCACTCAATACAGTCGAACAGGTTATAGTTTTCCGCCTTGTCGAATTCCTGGGCTTTGGAAAACCAGTAGAGCTGTTGCGGCAGCAGTTCCGCCGGGCAGGCTTCGGCGCACAGGCCGCAGCGAATACAGGCTTGAGCCGGATCGGGACGCGGAAATTCCTTTGCGGATACTGCCATAATGCAGTTGCTGGTTTTCACCAGAGGCAGATCCAGATCGGTCAATGAGAAGCCCATCATCGGTCCTCCCATGATCAGGCGGTCGGTCTTGTCTGCGTCAAATCCCGCCTGCTGCAACAGATCGGACATGGGCGCGCCCAACAGGACTTCGAAATTGCCAGGAGTGGCGACGCCGTCGCCTGTTACTGTCGTGATGCGCGAAATCAGCGGTTCGCCAAAACGGACGGCGCGATACACCGCCGCCGCAGTCCCTACGTTCTGGCACATCACGCCGATATCAGCGGGGATCTTGCCGTGGGGCACTTCCAGCCCGGTGAGGATTTTGATGAGCTGTTTCTCGCCCCCGGACGGATATTTGGTGGGAATCACCACCACTTCGATGTGGGTGCCGGAAGCGGCCTGTTGCAGCGCGGCGATGGCTTCAGGTTTGTTGTCTTCAATGCCGATCAGGCACTCTTCCGGCTCCAGAAGCTGCGCCATGATCTCCATGCCGCGGATGACTTCGTCGGCGCGTTCGCGCATCAACATGTCATCGGCGGTGATGTAAGGCTCGCATTCCGCTGCGTTCAATATCAGCGCATTGACCTTGTCGTTACGGGGCGGATGCAGTTTGATCGCAGTGGGAAAGCCTGCGCCGCCCATACCGGCGATACCGCCTTGACGAACGCGCTCCAGCAATTGTTCGGGACTGAGGGCGCGGTAGTCTTCGCAGGGCGTCAGGTGCGTCCAGGCGTCTTCCCCGTCGGTCTCGATCACAATGCAGACATCGCTGAGGCCGGAAGGATGCGGCACGGGTCGTCTTTCCACGGCTGTCACTGTGCCGGAAGAGGACGCATGAACCGCAACGCTGACCGGTCCTTCCGCCGCGGCGACGACTTCGCCCTTCAACACTTTTTGGCCGGGCGCCACCAGGGCTTTGGCGGGCTGACCAATATGCTGGCTCAGGGGGAGTATCAGCGTTTTCGGCAGCGTCGCCTTGCGGATCGGTCGGCTGGTGGATTGGCTTTTATTTTCCGGAGGGTGTACGCCGCCGTGGAAATCCCAGATTTGTCTCATGCTCAGGCCTTACTTCCTCACGCCGCCATACCATTGTTCTGATCTGTTGCGATAATCGCGCCGCTTGATACCGGCGGCTTGGGCATGTCCCAGGCCCAGTCGCGAATACCGCTGGGGGCGGGAATCATGTCGATGCAATCTACGGGACAGGGTTCCACGCACAGGTCGCACCCGGTGCATTCGCTGACGATCACTGTGTGCATTTGTTTGGCGGCGCCGAGGATGGCGTCCACTGGGCAGGCTTGAATGCATTTGGTGCAACCGATGCACTCATCTTCGCGAATGTAGGCCACCTGCTTGCCCTTGCTTTCACCGTGTTCGGAATCCAGCGGCACGGCCTCCACATCCAGTAAATCCGCCAGGGCCGTGATGGTGGCTTCCCCGCCGGGAGGGCATTTATTGATGGCGTCGCCGTTGGCGATAGCTTCCGCGTAAGGGCGGCAGCCTGGGTAACCGCACTGTCCGCATTGGGTTTGCGGCAACAGGCCGTCGATCTGGTCGACGATGGGATTGCCTTCCACTTTGAATTTGATGGAGGCGAAGCCAAGTACGGCGCCGAAGGTAAGCGCCAGCGCGGAGAGCGCCAATACAGCTATGATGACAATACTCATCTGCGGAAGGCCCCTAAATATTGACCAGGCCGGTGAAGCCAAGAAACGCCAGCGACATCAGACCGGCGGTGATCATGCCGATGGCTCCGCCCTTGAACGGTTCTGGCACATCAGCGGCGGCGATACGTTCGCGCATGGCGGAAAACAGCGTCAGCACCAGAGAGAAGCCGACAGCGGCGCCGAACCCGTACAGGATCGACTCCATGAAATCATTTTGCTTTTTGATGTTTAACAGCGCGACGCCAAGCACAGCGCAGTTAGTGGTGATTAGCGGCAGAAAAATGCCCAGGACGCGATAAAGCAGGGGGCTGGTTTTTTTGATCACCATTTCCGTGAACTGAACGACCACCGCGATCACCAGAATGAAAGTAATGGTTTTCAAGAATTCCATGCCAAGCGGCGCCAGCAGGTATTCATACGCCAGATAGCTGCACAATGAAGATAGCGTCAGCACAAAGGTGGTGGCCAGGGACATGCCCATGGCGGTTTCCAGCTTGTTGGACACGCCCATGAAGGGGCACAGGCCCAGGAATTGAACCAATACGAAATTGTTGACCAGTATGGTGCTCACCAGTATCAACAGGTATTCAGTCATCAGCGCCTCTTATTCAGGATCTTTACCGGCTTGTATCCTAATGCTAGCCGAAGCGTCGCGTTTAGCGGCTTCCTGCCGTGCGAAACGCCGCCGGCTTCCGGAAAACCATGGTCCTGGCGGATATTATCTGGTTGTGCGGCGGGGCGTTCAAGGCTGCGTCAACCGTCTCCCGCGCGGAGTTACCGCAAATTTGAGCTGACGCAGCAAAACGGCGCCTGGAAGCGCCGTTATGTCGGTTACTTAACCTGCATGCCCGGTTGCGCGCCGCTGTCCGGCTGCAACAACCAGATATCTTTACCGCCAGGGCCCGCCGCCAGCACCATGCCTTCGGACATGCCGAATTTCATCTTGCGCGGCTCCAGGTTGGCGACCATGACCGTCAAACGCCCAACCAGATCTTCCGGCGCATAGGCGGACTTGATGCCGGCGAACACCTGACGTTGTTCACTGCCGATATCCAGTTGCAGGCGTAACAGTTTGTCTGCGCCTTCCACGTGCTCCGCAGAGACGATTTTGGCGATGCGCAGGTCGATTTTGGCGAAGTCGTCGAACTTGATCGTTGGCGCGATCTCCTCTTCGGATTTAGCCTCTTTCTTGTCCTTTTTCGCTTTGCCGTTGTCCTTCGGCGCCTGCGCCATGTTGTCCTTGGAGGCATCCACCATGGCGTCCACGGCCTTGGGATCAACCCGGGAGATCATTGGCTTGAACTCATTGACGGCATGATCGGTCAGTGGCTCAAGCGGTCTGTTCCAGACGATGGGCGCGTTCAGGAATTCTGCGGAAGCCGCAGCAACGCCCGGCAGCACTGGGGCCAAATAGGTGATCAGGATGCGGAACAGGTTCACGCCGACAGAACAGACATCCAACACTTCCTGCTCTTTGCCTTCTTCCTTCGCCAGTTTCCAAGGCGCTTTTTCATCGATGTACTTGTTGGCCAGGTCGGCCAGCGCCATGATTTCTCTGACCGCTTTGCCAAATTCGCGATCTTCGTACGCCTGGGCGATAAAATCGGATTTGGACAGGAACTGCTCAATCAATTCCGGCTCGCTGATCTGAGGCGACAGTTTGCCTCCTGCTTTGGTAATGAACTTGGCGCAACGGCTGGCGATATTGACCAGCTTGCCAACCAGGTCAGCATTCACTTTCAGCGTGAAGTCCTGCAGGTTTAAGTCCAGATCGTCCACATTGGAGGTCAACTTGGCGGCGAAGTAATAACGCAGGTACTCCGGATTCAGGTGCTCCAAATAAGTCCGCGCCATGATGAAGGTGCCGCGGGACTTGGACATCTTCGCTCCGTCCACAGTCACGAAACCATGCGCGTAAACGGCGCTGGGCGTTCTGAAGTCCGCGCAACTCAGCATGGACGGCCAGAACAACGCGTGGAAGTTGATGATGTCCTTGCCGATGAAGTGATACAGCTCGGCGGTGGAGTCTTTCTTCCAATATTCGTCGAAGTCCAGATCCGCGCGTCGCGCGCACAGATTCTTGAAGCTCGCCATGTAACCGATCGGCGCGTCCAGCCAGACGTAGAAGAACTTACCGGGTTGATCTGGAATCTCGAAACCGAAGTAGGGCGCGTCGCGGGAGATGTCCCACTCCTGCAGGCCTGCGTCCAGCCACTCCGCCAACTTGTTGGCGATCTGCGGCTGCAGGGTTCCGCTACGGGTCCACTTCTGCAGGAACTCCTGAAAGTCAGGTAACTTGAAGAAGAAGTGGGTGGATTCTTTCTCTATGGGCGTCGCGCCGGAAATGGCGGAGCGTGGATTGATCAATTCGGCGGGTGTGTAAGTGCTGCTGCAGACCTCACAGTTGTCGCCGTATTGGTCTTCCGCTTTACACTTTGGGCAGGTTCCTTTGATGAAGCGGTCGGCCAGGAACAGGTTCTTTTCCGGGTCGTAAGCCTGGGTGATGGTGCGCGTGGCGATTTTACCCGCGTCCAGACAGGCCTTGTAAATATATGAGGACAGCTCCCGGTTTTCTTCCGAGTGCGTGGAATAATAATTGTCGAATTCGATCAGAAACTCAGCGAAATCGCGACGGTGGTCGGCGTTCACCTGATCGATCAGTTGCTCCGGAGTAATGCCCATCTGCTCGGCTTTAAGCATGATCGCTGTGCCGTGCGCGTCGTCGGCGCAGACATAGGTGCATTGATGGCCGCGAAGCTTCTGGAATCTTACCCAGATATCAGTCTGGATATATTCCAGCAGGTGCCCAAGGTGAATAGGGCCGTTCGCGTACGGTAAAGCGCTTGTGACGAGAATTTTTCTAGGCTCTCCGGACATAATTCTTTCCGTTATTACTCATATAAGGCTTGTCGCCAAGCCATGGACAATGGCCGTCGACGTCGATGCGTCGGCGGTGGTGACAAAACGCGGGATGGATACCGTCATCAGGATTCCCGCGAGGGGCGCATATGATACCGTTTGGAAGCCTGATTTTCATCCCGCCGGGCGCGATTAAATTGAATAAAACCATACTGATTCAGTATAGTATTGCCCCATCTTTCCTCTATATATCCCAATATCCCACCTTTTCCGGAGAACAGAATGAGCAGCATTGACAGATCTGCAGTGGAAGCCGCCATCAAGGGCTATAAGGACCCCTATCTGAAGGAAGATCTTTTCGCCATCGAGGCGATAAAGTCGCTGGATATTCAGGGGGATGTCGTCAAGTTGGAGGTGGAGCTGGGCTATCCGGCGGCAGGCGTCGCCGGCGCGCTGAAACAGATCGTTGGTTTGGCGATTGAGGACGTGGATGGCGTAGAGCGCGCAGAGGTGAACGTCAGCTGGAAAATTCTGCCGCACCAGGCGCAGCGCAATCTGCAAAGCATCAAAAGCGTGAAAAATATTATTGCAGTCGCTTCCGGCAAAGGCGGTGTGGGGAAATCCACTACTGCTGTGAACTTGGCGCTGGCGTTGCAGAAAGAGGGCGCCAAGGTGGGGGTGCTGGACGCCGATATCTACGGCCCCAGTCAGGGCATGATGTTGGGCGTGGCGGACGGCGCCCGCCCAGAGGTGCAGGATGGGCAGTTTTTCATCCCGATACGCGCCCATGGCATGCAGGTGATGTCCATGGCGTTTCTGGTGACGGAGAAAACGCCGATGGTGTGGCGCGGCCCCATGGTCAGCGGCGCGCTTCTGCAATTGCTGACGCAAAGCCTGTGGGAGGATCTGGATTATCTGGTGGTGGATATGCCCCCCGGCACTGGCGACATTCAGCTCACGCTGGCGCAAAAAGTGCCGGTGACCGGCGCCGTCATTGTGACCACGCCGCAGGACATCGCGCTGCTGGATTGCAAGAAGGGCATTGAGATGTTCCGCAAAGTGGATATTCCCGTGCTGGGCGTCGTAGAAAACATGAGCATGCATATCTGCAGCAACTGCGGTCACCATGAGCCCCTGTTTGGCGCTGGCGGCGGCGAGCGCGTCTCGGAAGAGTACGATACAGAACTGCTGGGGCAATTGCCGTTGCATATGACCATCCGAGAGCAAACGGATTCAGGATCGCCGACGGTGGCGGCGGAGCCGGATTCCGAAGTTGGACTGATTTATCGGGATATTGCGCGCAAGCTGGGGGCGATATTGTCGCAGCGAGCCAAAAATCAGGCGCAAATGTTTCCGGAAATCATTATCAAATCGGACTGATGTCCCGTTATTAATCAGGCAGACAAATAGCTTCCTTCTATTTGTCTGCAACGACAGGGCCTGCACATGTCAGACCCTGTCTCCCGCGGCTTGCCGCCGCGCAGGCGCATCCATGCGCCTGATTATTAACATGCCAATATCATTGCCATATTAATAATAGTTGCTATAGCGCGCTGTTCCGGCATGGGGCCTTTGTCTAAAACCGGCTATCCATGTATGATTGCGCGCTTATCGATCAACCTGTGCAGAATGAGTAAGAGATATGGCGATTAAGTCGGATAAGTGGATTCGTAGAATGTCCCTGGAGCATGGCATGATCGAGCCGTACGAAGGGAGCCAGGTGCGCGAGTCGGAGAATGGCAAGATCATTTCCTACGGCGTTTCCAGTTATGGCTACGATGTCCGCTGCAGTAACGAATTTAAAATTTTCACCAATGTCCATTCTGTCACCGTTGATCCCAAGGCCTTTGATTCGAAGAGTTTTGTGGATTTCGTCGGGGACGTGTGCATTATTCCTCCCAATTCTTTCGCCCTGGCGCGCACGGTTGAGTACTTTCGTATTCCCCGCAATGTGCTGACCGTCTGTTTGGGCAAATCAACCTACGCCCGTTGCGGCATTATCGTGAACGTCACTCCGCTGGAGCCGGAGTGGGAAGGGCACGTGACTTTGGAATTCTCCAACACGACCAATCTGCCCGCTAAGATCTACGCCAACGAAGGCGTGGCGCAGATGCTGTTTTTTGAGTCCGACGAAGTATGCGATGTCAGCTACAAGGACCGCGGCGGCAAGTATCAGGGGCAAGTCGGCGTTACTCTGCCGAAAGCCTGATCTGATTCCTTTGATGCAGATGACGCGACGGATGCCGTCCGTTCCGTCGTCATCTGCGGTGTTGGTGAATATCTGAATAACCGGTTCGCAATATGGCGCAAGAGGGTGTCATCAAGTTTGATTTGCGGCACACGCAGCAATCGCTGCCTGAGCATGTGGATCTCAGCGAGCTTGAAGCCTGGCGGGGCGTGCTGTTTGAGCATGAACTGATCGGTCAGGACCCGTTTCGGTATGACGGCCTTGGTTACGGCAACATCAGTATGCGCGTCAGCCCTGACGGCGCTTTTGTCGTCACCGGCAGCCAGACAGGCGGTGAACCTTACCTTGATGCGAGCCAGTATGCGCTGGTGACCGGTAGCGAAGTGAACGCGAATCGACTGACTTCCGTCGGTGAAATCAAACCCTCTTCCGAGTCTTTAACCCACGCATTGCTATACGACCTTGACCCAGACGTGCAGGCGGTGGTGCATGTGCATTCGCCGGAAATCTGGCATAACGCCGCGGCTCTTGGTCTGACGACCACGCCGGAGAGTGCGGAGTACGGCAGTATGGACCTGGTCAACGCCATTAAGTCATTGTGGCGTGACGGTAAACTGAAGACTCCTGGCGTTTTCGTCATGCTGGGACATCAGGATGGCGTGGTGGCGTTTGGCCCTTCGCTGAGGGCGGCGACCGGCATTATTCTGAATGCCCATCATCAGGCGATCTTTGGCGCTCCGGGCGCTCCCGGCGGCGATCGTCGTCTTTGATTTCCTTTATACTTGTGTCTGGGCGGCATTCCTCCCTTTATCTAACTCTGACTGATTTCTCGGTAAGGAGACCCCATTGGCGTCTTTAAAGCATTTTAAAAAACTCGAAGGTCTGCGCGGCTGGCGGCAGGTTGTATTTGTTCTTTCCTTGGCGGAACGGGCGACGCCGAACTTGAAGTTGTTTGTTGAGTCTCAGGAGCTGACGTTGTCCCGTGAAGTGAAAGGGGCTCTGGGCGCACTATGGAAAACGGTGCAGGAAAACGCCAAGCTACAAACTTTGCCCTACGTGGAAAAGCTGGAAGAGTTCCTCGATCAACTTGGCGACATTGACGCCTATGGCGCACGCCCTGCGTCTGACTGGGCGCAGTTGCTCCTGTTAGGATTGCAGTTGTGGGATGATGAGAAAAGCAAAAAGGCGCGCGAAGCTTCTGAAATCTCCTTCCGCACAGTGATGGACTTTGTTGAGTTTTCCGAAGGCGAGGGGCTTTCCGACGACGATCTGGTGGCCCTGTGGGATAAGCATCCCTTGGTGAAGGATGAATTAGCATTTCATGATGAGCTGTACGCCAAACTACAGGAGCTACGCGCGCCTACTGTCGAAGGGCTGGCGGAGATACGTAAACTCAGCCGCCAGGGGGGCGTGAGTAATATTGGTATCTCGCTGGACGGCTGAGCGCTGACGCCAGCGCTCGCATCCGTAAAAATACAATTGTCTGCATTCAGCTAAAAATTGTAGTCTCTGACGCTCCCCGTGGAGGTTCTCCGCGGGAAAAAGCCTTAAACTAAATCTGACCGGCGAAGTTTTCCGGTCGTCGGGCGCCATTAAAATAAAGAGTCGAGCGTAAGGGGAGTGTCATGTTGTTATCGGAGTTTGGAACCAAGTTTACCAGGGAAGCTGGCATCAATTCGTTAATGGAGGATTTGGGCAACGCCCTCGCCGGAGGCGACATGATCATGATGGGGGGCGGCAACCCAGGCAACATCCCGGAAGTTCAAGCCGCGTTTCAAGAGCAATTGGCGCGCATCAGCGCTGATGCAGACGAGTTCCGTAAGTTAACAGGCATCTATGATCCGCCCCAGGGAGAGAAGCAATTTATCGCCGCTTTGGCTGAATTGCTGAGCCGGGAGTACGGTTGGCCGATTAAGCCTGAAAACATCGCCCTGACCAATGGCAGCCAGTCCGCTTTTTTTATTCTCTTCAACATGTTCGCCGGACGCTATCCTGATGGCGGTCATAAGCGCATCATGCTGCCGATGACGCCAGAGTACATTGGCTATGCGGACGCCGGGCTCAGCGAAGATTTCTTTGTCTCATCCAAGCCGACCATTGAGATGCTGGATGAGCATACTTTCAAATACCACGTCGATTTTGATCATCTCAATATCGATGAGAATGTTGGCGCCATGTGCGTATCCCGTCCAACCAATCCTACGGGCAACGTACTGACCGACAATGAAATGGCGCGCTTGATCGCCATGGCGAAAGAGCATGACGTACCGCTGATTGTCGACGGAGCCTATGGTTTGCCATTCCCTGATTTAGTTTATGTCGACGCTAAACCAGTCTGGGATGAGCATCTGATTCTGTGTTTGAGCTTATCCAAGCTGGGCTTGCCGGCGGTGAGAACCGGCATCGTGATCGCCCAACCGGAAATTATCAAAGCCGTTGCGTCGGTTAATGCAATCGTTAATCTTGCTCCAGGCAGCTTTGGCGCGATGTTGACCAAAGATTTTGTCCGCAGTGGTGAAATTCTGCGGCTGAGTCGTGAAGTGGTTAAGCCATGCTATCAGGCTAAAGCCGAGAAGGCGGTGGCGACGCTGCATCGAGAGCTGGATGGGTTGCCTTTTGCGTTGCACAAAGCGGAAGGCGCCATGTTCCTGTGGTTATGGCTGCGCGACTTCCCGCTTTCCAGTCATGAGCTTTACCAGCGCTTGAAACAGAAAGGCGTGCTGGTGGTGTCTGGCCACTATTTCTTCCCGGGATTGCAGGAAGAGTGGGGGCATACTCATGAGTGTCTGCGTATTACCTACTCTCAGGATGAAGAGCTGGTGGAGAAGGGCTTGAAGATTATGGCGGAAGAGATTCGTCGCCTTTACGCTGACAAGTCCTGATTGATGAAATCCGTGCGGGGCGAGCGTTTCCGCTCCGCACAGTCCGCACAGATAGTTAAAAAAGGGCGATGGATCAGGGCTTTATGACCCGGTCTCCCACTTTGGCCTTTTCCAGATAGATTTCGTACTTCTCTCCATCCGGCTCAATCTGCACCATTTGCACTAACAGGTAATTCCAGTCCTTGGCGAACCAGAGGCGTGTTTGCCGATCGCTGTCCGGCTTGCGAACTTTTTCCACGACGATGCAGTCAATTTTCCCAAGGCGGGTGTCCAGTTTTTCTTCGCCTACGACGCTGAAGACGAATTCCTTGAGATGCCCCCCGTCTGCGACTTTATAAACCAGATCGGTCATCCCTTTCGCCAAGTCCAGGCGTAACTGCAACTGATAGCTGAGCTTGTCCAGAGTTTGTTCTGGAATAGTCATGCTCCATGGCTTGTTCTCAACATTGTTGCGAACGGACATCTTGTCCCAGTTGAAGTCCACGGTGGCTTTTTTGTCCTTGACCCAGCCGCTTCGCTCGTAGGAGTAGTTAGTGGGGCGGATATAGTCATTGACCCATTGGAAATTAACGCGTTCGTTAATATCCACGATGAATGAGGTTACATCGAAATTGTACGACCAGGAGCCATCCTTCAGCTGCTTCAACTCTCTGACGGCGGCGCCGCGAATGGGGATGCCTTTTTTATAGGAAGCTTTATATTCCGCTTTGGTGGGAATCAACTCCTGATTAGCGTAGGCCTGACTCGGCGCTGTTACTGCAGAGGCCGCTACAAAAAATAACGAACATGCAACAGGAAGCCTTAATGTATCTGCGAGCGCCCTGAGGTGTCCCCGCATATATGGTTCTCCGTTGTTTTACTGACAGATCAACATTAAGCGCTCAGTCGCCTGGGATCAAGCGTCGCCAGGCGTTATCGCATTGCTGATTTGTAATCCGGCGGGAGGAAGTTCGGCGTCATCCAGATAGGCGCGCTCGTCGCGCATGACCAGTCTGCTTTCACAGAACCAGCGCACGGCTTGCGGATATATGAGATGTTCCTGTAACTGCACGCGATCCGCCAGACGCTTGGGATCGTCGCCGGGAAGAACCGGAACGACCGTCTGGATGATGTTGGGGCCGCCATCCAGTTCTTCCGTTACAAAATGCACGGTGGCGCCATGTGCGGAGTCGCCGGCTTCCAGCGCTCTTTGATGCGTGTTGAGTCCTTGGTATTTGGGCAGCAGTGAAGGGTGTATGTTCAGCATGCGCCCTTGATAATGGCGCACGAACTCCACTGTAAGAATGCGCATGAAGCCCGCCAGCACCACCAGATCAGGAGCGTGATGGTCTATTTCCGCCATCAGCGCCTGATCAAAATCAGTGCGGGTTTCAAACTGTCGGTGGTCGACTACAGTGGTGGGAACGCCGGCTTTGGCTGCGCGCTCAAGCCCGTAGGCGTCCCCTTTGTTGCTGATGACGCTGACAACCTCTCCGTGCACAGTGTCTGCGGAGACGGCGTCCAACAGCGCCTGCAAGTTGCTGCCGGACCCCGAAATTAATACGACGATTCGCCGCGGCGCGGATTCAGTTGCAATAGTCACGCTCAGTCAACCAGACCTTTCAGTTCAACAACAGGTTCTTCTTCCGTGTGGGTTTCAATCGATCCAATACGGAAGACGGTTTCTCCCGCTGCGCTCAGTAATTCCAGGGCTTTGTCGGCGCTATCCGCAGGCACGCAAACCACCATGCCTATACCGCAGTTGAAGGTGCGGAACATTTCGTTCCAGGCCACATTGCCGTTTTTTTGCAGCCAATTGAAGAGTTCAGGCATCTCGAAGGCGTTGACGTCGACGACGGCTTTCGCATGAGCTGGCAGTACTCGCGGCAGGTTTTCCAACAGTCCGCCGCCAGTGATGTGAGACAGCGCATGGACCGGGGTCTGACGGATCAGCTCCAGTAAAGGCTTAACGTAAATGCGGGTAGGCGCCAGCAATGCTTCGCCCAGAGTGGCGTCGCCGAACGGCTGATTCAAATCCGCGCCGCTGACTTCGACGATCTTGCGCACCAGTGAGTAGCCGTTGGAGTGAACGCCGGAGGAGGCCAGACCAATCAATACATCGCCGGGTTTAACCAGACTGCCGTCAATAATCTTGGACTTTTCTACGATGCCAACGCAGAAGCCGGCCAAATCATAGTCGTCGCCCTCGTACATGCCGGGCATTTCGGCGGTTTCTCCGCCAACTAAAGAACAACCTGCTTGGCTGCATCCTTCGCCGATGCCAGTGACGACAGTGGCCGCCACATCAACGGACAGTTTTCCGGTGGCGTAGTAATCCAGGAAAAACAAAGGCTCCGCGCCTTGTACGATCAGGTCGTTAACGCACATGGCCACCAGGTCGATACCGATGGTGTCGTGTTTGTTCATTTGCATGGCCAGCCGCAGCTTGGTGCCCACGCCGTCGGTGCCGGAAACCAGAACGGGCTCCTGATAGCCTTTCGGCAGTTCGAACAGGGCGCCGAAGCCGCCGAGTCCGGCCATCACTTCCGGACGGCGAGTCGCCTGCGCGGCGCCCTTGATGCGCTGCACCAGCGCATTGCCGGCGTCGATGTCGACTCCAGCGTCACGATAACTTAAAGAAGGCTTGTCATTGGAAGCGGTCATAATAGGTGTCTGCCCTATAGCGTAGGTCCACGGAAAGGAGGCGTATTTTAACAGCCCAGTCACCCCAGCGCCAATGCAGTAAACTATAAGTCGTAGCGACTTCGTCATGACAGTGGAGCGGCTGTGTTGAAGTTAATCGGCTTTAATAGTGGAGAAAAGTTAAATGGTGTATCCTTGCCTGTCGTGCTTGGGCCCCTAAAACAACCGTCTGGCGACTCTGTGGCGGAAGGGGCGAATAGGGTGCTCCGAGGTGATTGCATCGGGTCGTCCGTAGTTTGAATATTAACATGGCAATGATATTGGCATGTTAATAAAGAGGCGCATGGATGCGCCTTCGCGGCGGTGAGCCGCGGGAGACAGGGACTGACATGTGCAGGCCCTGTCGTTGCAGACAAATAGAAGGAAGCTATTTGTCCGCCTGATTAATAATACGGGAGGATGGCTTGAAACAGGCCGCTAGATTGTTGTTCCGGGCGATCGTCCTGAAACGCCGGGTACTGTCGTTTTTGTCTTTATTTTTGTTGTGCGGTTACGCCCATGCTGTGGCGATCAGCGATATTTACGACGTGGAAGTGCCGGTTTCCGGGCAGGACCCGAAAGAGCGCGCTGAAGCCGTCGAAAAAGGCGCCGGCATGGTGATGGATCGCGTTGCGGGCAATAGCGGCTGGCGCAATGTTTTGGACGCAGCGGTGCTGGCGGAGCAGGCTCCTCGTTTGCTTGAGGAGTACAGCTACGGTTATGCGGTGGTGGATTCAGGTTCCGGCCCGCGTCGCCGGCTTGTGTTGAAAGCGCACTATTCCGCCCAGGGTTTTGAGAATCTGCTCAGTCAGTACAAAGTGCCTGTGTGGGGGCGCAATCGACCGCAGGTGCTGGTCTGGATGGCGGTGGACGGCGATCGCGGCCGGGAAATTCTGGGCGAAGGCGCCTCTCACCACTTGGTGGCTGCGGTGAAATACTCCGCGCAGCGCTGGGGCGTGCCTTTGTTATTGCCCTTGATGGACCTGCAGGATGCGTCCAGTCTGAACACCTCTGATTTATGGGGCTTTTTTGCGGAGCCGGTGGAGGCGTCCTCCACGCGTTACAGTCATGACTCAATTCTGATGGTGCGAGCCTATCCAAGAAGCGGTCGCTGGAGCGGCTTGTGGCAGTTGCGCGTCAGTGGTCAGAAAATCGCGGAAGAGAGTGTCGAAGCCGATACGATCAGCGCAATGGCGGACAAAATGATGGAATCCGTCGCGTTGTCCCTGGCCCATAAATATGCGGTTAATTTGGGGGCGGACGCCCAGGGCGATGAAGTCGCCGTGGAAGTGTCGAATGTCACGGACTTTCGTTCCTATGCGGATATTCTCAAGTATTTGCGTCAATTGGCGCCCGTCAAGAAAGTGGAGCCTGTGTATGTGGGTGAGGACATTGTGCGTTTTCAGTTGAAGCTGAACGGCTACCCAGAGCAGCTGGCTGAACATCTCGCGCTACAACCAAGATTGCGTCCCGAGCTTGGCCCTTCTACTCAGGAAGAGGTTGGACGCAGACTCTATTATTCGTGGGCGGGAGACCGCTAGGCATAGATAGGACCGTGGCTTTTCCCGTGTTGCGGTCTTTGATTCGCCAAGACTGAATCAGAGCAATATTGAAATAGAAAAACGCCCGTATGACGGGCCGTCACACGGAATGACGACGCAACAGGTTTCCGGATAACTTTAGATTTTATTTCATAACCGGAGGAAAGCAGGATTTGCGATTAGAGTGGCGACATATTCCCAATGTCATAACCGTGTTGCGCATTTTCCTGATTGGACCGATCGCGTACTGTCTGGCCCGTGAGTTATACCGGGAAGCCATGTGGTTGTTTTTTGTTGCGGGGGCTTCAGATGCTTTGGATGGTTTCCTGGCCCGCGCCTGCAAGTGGTCCAGCCGTTTTGGCGCCGTCACCGACCCGCTGGCGGATAAAGCATTGCTGGTCACCGTATTTATCGTGCTGACTTACAATCAGGTTCTACCACTTTGGTTGACTTTGCTGGTCTTTGCGCGGGATGTGATCATAGTGGCTGGCGCGTTGACCTACCATAAACTGGTTGGCGCCTATAAAATGCAGCCCTCGCTGTGGGGCAAGCTCAGTACGCTGAGCCAGATAACATTTATTCTTGCGGTGATATTGAATCTCGCGGGAGTAGTCATGCCTCCATGGGCTCTTGAGGGCGGAGTCTGGGTTGTCGCGCTGACGAGTTGCATCAGTGGCGCGCACTACGTGATTCTGTGGGGAGGCAGATTTTATCGCGCTCGCAACGGACTGGCCAAGTGACGGCGCTGTAACTGCTTAATAGGCTTTGCGTAGAAGATGCGGAAATCAGAGAACACACAAATGGCGCTGCGGTTGTCGAACGGCGAAAGCGCTACGCTGGAAAACTTTTTCGAGCCCCCCTCCGGCGTTGTGGTGCAATCCATTCAGCGTTTTTTCACTGCGTCTGAAGATACCGTCTTTTCCATCTGCGGAGCCTCCGCTCAAGGCAAAACCCATCTTCTCATGGCCGCCTGCAATGGTTTCCGCAGTGAGAAATGCTTTTATCTATCCTTGCGTGAGTACGCAGATTTTGGCGTACATGTGCTGGCTGGTTTGGAGTCTTTCGATGTGCTGTGTTTTGACGATATTGACGCCATAGCCGGGCAGCCTGAGTGGGAAGAGGCGTTGTTCCACTTGTTCAATCGTTGCCGTGAGCGCGGTTGCAAGTGGTTGATCACGTCGGCGGAGGCCCCTTCCCAGACCCCATTTCTCTTGCCGGACCTGAAAACCCGCCTGGCGTGGGGGGAGTGCGTGCGACTTCCCGAGCTGGACGAGGTGCAACGCATCAACGTTCTGGATATCAAGGCGGCGAATATTGGCTTTCGTCTTTCAGATGAGGTTAAGCAGTACATTATGCGTCGCGCCCCGCGGGATTTAAGCTCGCTTTCTTTGATTCTGGAGCGTCTGGACAAAGCTTCTCTGGTGGAAAAGCGCCCCATAACTGTGCCTTTCGTCAAGTCTGTGATGAATTGGTGATCCTTGTAGGCCTTAGGGTCTAACTTTTTGCCTGTTTGGCTGGCAAAATCCCCTCTGATCAGTAAGAATTTTCAGGATATAAAAATAAGCGGGGGGATTATGCGCAGAGTGGTCTTTAATCAAAAAGGCGGAGTGGGTAAATCCAGCATTGTCTGCAACTTGGCCGCCATCAGCGCTGCGCAGGGCTCCAAGACCTTGGTCGTGGATCTGGACCCGCAAGGCAACTCCAGCCTTTATCTGTTGAGCCG
This sequence comes from Hahella chejuensis KCTC 2396, assembly GCF_000012985.1. Classification (NCBI taxonomy): domain Bacteria; kingdom Pseudomonadati; phylum Pseudomonadota; class Gammaproteobacteria; order Oceanospirillales; family Hahellaceae; genus Hahella; species Hahella chejuensis. Next base: position 1,942,181 of record NC_007645.1, read on the forward strand.
CAACGTCATGGAATTGAAGGATACGGTGGCGGACTTCTTCGAGCAGACTATGGCTTTCAATCTATTCAATAAAAAAGTGGATGATTTCATTCACGCCACCCGTTATCCCAATCTTTTCGTCATGCCCGCCAGTCCCGAGCTGGAGTTTCTGGAGCGCAAACTGGAGGCGCGGCACAAGATCTATAAGTTGCGTGATGCGCTGGTGAAGCTGGGTGATGTATTTGACCGAATTTATATTGATACCGCCCCGGCCTTGAATTTTTACACCCGATCGGCGTTAATCGCCGCCCAGCGGTGCCTGATTCCGTTTGATTGCGATGATTTCTCCCGACAGGCCTTGTACTCCATTCTTGGAGAAATTCAGGATTTGCAGGAAGATCACAACAAAGATCTGAAAGTTGAGGGGATCGTCGCCAATCAGTTTCAACCGCGCGCAAACCTGCCAACGCAGATAATTGAGTCGATGAAAGAAGAAGGGTTGCCGGTATTGCCGGTGCGCCTGAACGCCTCTGTGAAGATGAAAGAGTCTCACCAGGCGCATGAGCCGTTGATTCATTTTGCGCCCAAGCACCCCCTGACGCAGCAGTTTCAGGAATTGCACACGATGCTCCAAGGAGCGTCTGTATTGTCCGAGGCTTGATGGGCGCGAGTCAGAGTATTCATTTTTTGAGCACCTAATTGTTGTAAGAGTAGGCAGTAGTGACAGATCGAATATACGCAGAGTTGGCGGATGTCCTGTTGGGTCTTGAGTCGGAACTCCGACGTATGGGGTTATGGCGAGAAGACCAGCCTCACGAGGACGCTCTCGCCAGTGTGACGCCATTTTGCGCAGATACGCTGGAATTCCATGAGTGGCTGCAATTTATCTTCATTGAGCGCATGAAGGTGATTGTGGAATACCGGGCGCCCATGCCGCCCATGCGCAGTGGGATCGAGCCGGCGGCGGAAATGGCCTATCAGGGTAGGCTTGGTCAGGTGGCCGGGCTGTTGGCTTCACTGCGTCAGGTGGATGAAGCAATTAATAATGCGCGGGACGCATTATCGGGTGGTCAGGGTTTCAGTCAGAACTATTAATATGGCAATGAAATTGGCATGTTAATAATCAGGCGAATAGATGTGTCTGCGCGGCGGCTAGCCAAGGGAGACAGGGCCTGACATGGGCAGGCCCTGTCGTTGCAGACAAATAGCAGACAAATAGAAGGAAGCTATTTGTCTGCCTGATTAATAAGTAAGTCGTGCACGTGATTCCGGACTTGCGGGATCACCTCTTCTTCGAACCAGGGGCGTTGCTTCAGCCATAGGGTGTTGCGAGGCGAGGGGTGCGGTAGCGGGATCAGTCGAGGATACCAGTCGCGCCAGTGTTTGACGTTTTCCGACAAGCTCTTGTAGGCGTTTGGCAGATAAGCTTGTTGCGCATATAGCCCCACCAGTAGAAACACCTCCAGACGAGGCAGGCGCGCCAGGATTTTGTGGTGCCAGTGCTCGTAACACTCCTTTCGCGGCGGCAGGTCTCCACTGCGGCCTTTGCCGGGATAGCAAAACCCCATCGGCATGATGGCGATTCGGCGAGTGTCGTAAAAGGTCTCTTTGTCCAGGCCCAGCCATGCGCGCAGTCTATCGCCACTGGGGTCGTTCCAGGGAATGCCTGTGGCGTGCACGCGAGTTCCTGGCGCCTGGCCGATGATCATCAGGCGGGCGGTGGAGCCTGCTTTCACTATTGGGTTGGGCTCCAAATGCTGCTCACACAGGCGACATGCGCGAACATCCTGCAATAATCGGCTTAATTCGTTGTCGCTATCTGTTGTGTCTATCCGTCTTTGTGTCATCGTCTCGGGGGTAAATATGGTTTCGTTGTCTGCGAACCTGATCATCCATACAACGAAGACTTTTCCTGGGCAGAGTTGCGCGCACTCGCTTGTTGGGCGGCTCAGGTGGCTCCTATTAGTACGTCTACGCCCTGATCAGCGTATATTTGCTTGATCTTCATTAGATCGTCTCGCAGGGATTCCGATGGGAATATTTTGCCCAGAATTCGGCCGCGCTTCCGTTTGCTGTCCGACATCATCAGGATAATCGGCGCTCCGGCTGCTTTGGCGATATGCCAGAATCCGGTGCGTATGGGTTTACGTTCTTCCTTCATTTTGTTGCGGGTGGCTTCTGGCGCGATGGCCAGCGTAAAGGTGGCGCGCTTGGCGAACTCCTGACGCATCTGATCGACAAGATTCGTTTTGGAGCTTCTGTCTACGGGGATGCAGCCGAATTTGGAAAGGAACCAGGAGAAAGGCCACACAAACAAATCCTTTTTAACCAGTGTGTGCAGCTTGCGGCGGTAAATACAGAACAGCGCCAGAATGCGCACCCCATCCATATTTGTGGTGTGAGGAAAGCCGATCACCACTTGCTTATCTTCCCACAACTCTGGTTTTTCGTCATAAGTCCAGCCGCTGAATTTGAAAAGAAGTTTTGAAAGCAGGTACAACATTGCCGTTATTTCCGAGAAAAAATGGTGTGGATCGGAGCCACTTTTAAGGTTTCAGCCCGCTATTGTAACTCACAACCCTCTGAGCGGGTACTCAAGTCCATGGTCGCCAAACTGCGATAGATGGACCCGCTTTCTCCCTGGGTGCTCTGATAGAGTTCAACGGCCGTGACGTCAAAGTGGAGTGGGGCGGTTAAGTCGGCCCGCATATCCAGACGCTGACGTCGGGAACGTCCTCTGGCCAAGGTAAGGTGGGGACGAAAGTTGCGTTTGTCTACAGACTCCCCGGCGCTCGCTATGCGCGACCTGATGCATTCATGCAGCGACAGCAAACGATCATTGGCTGCGATCTGCGCAGTCAGATAACCTGCGCGCTGAGCGCTGGGAAAGGGCGTGATCGCCTCGAACGCGATAGAAAATGATGGGAAATGACGCAAACTTTCACGGATATCTTTCACAAGGCGCTGCGCTACCTCCGGATCGAGGTCCGCAAAAAAATGCAGAGTGATATGCAGTTGTTCCCTTGTTTGCCAACGATAGTGGCGCGATAGCTCTGGATGTAGCGCTTTCAGGCGCTCAATTTCCGTAAGCAGGCGTTCTTTTACGCTAGCGGGAGGGACCAGAGTGAAAAAGCATCTCATCGTTTGATACGGTTATTGGCGTTGTTTAAGCTGCTTCAGCAGATTCCGCTTTTGCGCTAAGGAATAACTGCTCCAATCCAGTATTTCCTGCAATGTGCGCTTGCAGCCGCAACAGACGTCGTTCTCATCCAGGCAACAGTTACGGACGCAGGGATTAGCGGGTTCGCCATTGGCGTCGCTTTGGCCTGGCACTTTGCTCGCGCCGCTCCACCAGTCTTGTGGGGGCATTGACGGGGGCCAGCGTTTAGACATAAGCGACTCGCTCTGACGGCTTGTCTCAGTTCAGCGGGAGGCCGATTTGGCCGCCTTCCGGGTTGAGTACGCCTTGCTTGAGGGCGTTAAAGAACTCCGGCAATTGATCAGAAGGCATGGGCAGGGAATACAGATGTCCCTGTACGTAGCGAACATTGTGGTTACGGAAGAAGGTTTCCTGTTCGGTTCTTTCTATGCCTTCCACGATGACGCGCATATGCATGCGGCTGGCGATGCTGAGCAGAGTCTCAAGAATAGCAGCGTCATAGTCGTCTCCCGGCACATTGCGGGTGAGGGCGCGGTCGATTTTTACCGCATCCACCGGTAGCCGGGCCAGATTGGACAGCGAAGACAGACCGGAGCCGAAGCTGTCGATGGTGATATTGACGCCAATCTCTTTCAGTCCGCCCAAGATTTCCGCCGCCTCTGCGGGATTATTCACCAACACCTGTTCGCCGATCTCCAAATTAAGAAATGCGGGGTTGACGCGTATTTCAGCGATGACTCGTTTCAGCGTTTCCACCATCTGAGGGTGGTGCAGTTGGCGTGCGGAAATGTTGATCGCCACCTGTACATGGGAGCGACTCATCGCCTGTATCGCCCGGCACTGCAGGCAGGCGTTGTAGAAGATCCACTCGCCCAGGGCGGGCAGTAGTCCGGTTTGCTCGGCCACGGAGATGAATTCATGGGGGGCCAGCACGCCACGCTTGGGGTGACGCCAGCGCAGCAAGGCCTCCAGTCCGACGATATGCTGGTTTTCCAGATCTATCTGCGGTTGATAATAGATATCGAACTGGTGCCCGGAAATGGCTGCGCGCAGCTCCTGTTCCGTATTGATCTGGTGCGTCAGCTCGTCGTTCATCTCCTTTTGATACATCTGAATATTGTTGCGGCCGGCTTTCTTGGCGCGGTACATGGCCATATCGGCGTTTTTCAGCAATACAGAATATTCCACGCCATCCCGGGGCGACACGGTGACCCCGATACTGGTGGTGATCACCAGTTGTTGTCCCGGCAGATCAACTGGCCTGGTAATGGCTTCCAGCAGATTGCGGCCTACCAGGTCGCAGTCTTCCGCTCCGTTCACCCGATTCAGAAGGATAGCGAACTCATCGCCGCCAAGCCGGGCGATAGTGTCTTCCTCCCGCACACAGGACGCCAGACGACGGCAGATTTCCTGCAGTAGCGCATCGCCGGCGTCATGGCCCAGTGTGTCGTTAATGCGTTTGAAGTGGTCTATGTCCAGGCTGATCAAGCCGACGTCATGTTGCCGTCGAGAGGCTTGCTTCAAAGCCTGGCGGCAGCGGTCTTCAAACAGGCGGCGATTCGCCGCGCCGGTCAGCACATCGTAGTGGGCGAGGAAGTGCAGCTGGTTCTGGGTTTCGCGGATGGTGGAGATGTCCTGGCCGATAATGATCGCCTGAGTCAGCTCTTCGTCCACGTCGACCACCCGGTTGATGTTCCAGAGCATGACGTGGGAACCGCCATCCGCTGCAGTCATTTCGCTCTCCAGGTTTTCCACTGGGACGCCGGTTTCCAGCACTTTGGTGATTTTCCAGGCGGTTTCATCTTGAAACGCCTTCGGCACAAAGCAAGTGATGTAATTTTTGCCGTAAATATCTTCCCGGTGGTACCCGAACAGTCGGCTGGCGGCGCCATTCCACTGCACGATGCGGAAATTCTTATCCATGACGATAATAGGGCTGCCCGCTGTTTCGATAATGGCGCGGTAGCGACGGGTTGATGTGCGAAATGAGCGCTCCGCCTGTTTGCGTATGTGCACCTCGTCCTGCAACTCCTGATTGACGGCTTCAAGTTCGCGGGTGCGTCGCTGCACCAGTTGCTCAATGGCGTCTTCCACCCGGGCGCGATCGGCGGCGAGCGCAGACAGATAGAGGCTGAATATGGTCATCACCGCCACTTCGCTGTGAAACAGATTGAAGTGGGCGAGGGAGTTATATCTGGTATCGCCGTAGCCATAAGCTAACAGGGCTGCGAGTCCGGACAGACAGACTGCGAGTACGCCGCCAAAACGGCCAAAGCGCAGGCTTGACCAGGCGTACAGTGGAAGAAGTAAAAACAGAGCCATGCCGCCATTCTTGATCAGCAGACCTCCGGCTACGATGAGCAGGGCGGTCCAGACCAGCACCTCCCAAATCCGGTCGACGGCGAGAGAGTAGAACTCTTTCCTGCGACGCCACTGGGTGTAGACCGGAACGGTCAGCAGGATAGGCATGCCGATGCTGTACAGGAGATAAAGCGTTGTCTGCAGCAGCGCTTCCCCAGGTATAGCGCCGCCTACCAACAATGCGATAGGCAGGCTTGCGGCCAGTGAGCTCAGGAAGAGGCTGGCCAGCAGATTCCATAAACGGGTTTCCGAGTGCGGCGGAGTGACGTTAGTCTGCAGAAGCAGATACAGGCGCTTCAACAAAATCGGCTGTGCGCACAGCAGGGCGCTAATGGTTGCGGTAAGGGGGAGTGCGGCGATCAGTGAATGAGGATATTCCTGACGCCATAACGCCAGCACGCCGGTGATTGTGGCGATAATGATAACCGGCAGAGAGCGCAGTCCGTAATGGAAATAGGCGATGGCGCACACAGCGGCGCTGGGCCAGATCCAGGGTAGAGATTCAACGGAGATGAATAAGCCGGCGGAAAGCGCGCTGACAGTAGCGACTACGGTAACGATAAGCAAAGTTCGCCAGTCGCCGCGTCCCGACGTTGATGGGGAGTCGTTGCTTATCAGGCCGTTGTCATCTGGCATGTTTTATGAGGAACCGGATGCTGCTGTTCCCTGTGTCCCTGAGTCAGTTTGAGCGCGAATTTGCGACCGTATAAAGAAACTATAGTGTAATCAGACTGCTTCCGACGACATCATGACTGCAACGATATGTATCTGTACGTAACTGAACGTAAAGGGATTTGTCGCGTTTCGTCGGAAGCTTGCCGGCGCTGTATCATCAGATCAGACGCATGGAAAGATCAATGGCGCGACAGTGCTTGGTGACGCCGCCGATGGAGATAAAGTCCACGCCGGTTTCTGCGATCGCCGCCAGGGTTTCGGAGGTGACGCCGCCGGACGCTTCAAGTTTGGCGCGCCCCTGATTAACGACGACAGCATGCGCCATTTGTTCAATGCTGAAGTTGTCCAGCATGACGATATCTGCGCCGGCGCTCAGGGCCTCCTGTAGTTGCTCCATCGTCTCCACCTCCACTTCCACTGGTTTGCCGGGAGCGATGCGGTGAGCCTCTTCCACTGCATTATGGATGGAGCCGCAGGCCATGATGTGATTTTCCTTAATCAGGAAAGCATCCCATAGACCAATGCGGTGGTTGCGACAGCCGCCGCAGGAGGCGGCGTATTTCTGCGCCACTCGAAGGCCCGGCAGGGTTTTGCGGGTGTCCAACACTTTGGCTTTGGTGTGGCTGACCATATTGGCGTACTGGCGCGCCTGGGTCGCCACGCCGGAAAGGGTCTGCAGGAAATTCAACGCGGTGCGTTCCGCCGTCAACAGCGATCGTGCGCGTCCGCTGACGGTGAACAGCACGTCATTGGCGTGGGCCTGATCGCCGTCTTTGAATTTCCATTCCACCTTGCAGTCCGGATCGACTTTGGCGAAAACAGCGTTAACCCACTCTACGCCGCAGACGATAGCGTCTTCACGAGTAATGACTCTTGCTTCGGCGTGCTGCTCCGCAGGAATCAGCATGGCGGTGATATCGCCGGAACCGATGTCTTCCGCAAGGGCTTTTTCTACGTCTTGTTGAATGGCGGGTTGAATGAGTTGTTCCAACATATATAAAGGCTCAAAGTGTAGTGTGTGAATTCGGCGATAAAATCAGCGTGCCGTTACGTTGGGTGAACGACAGTCTCTGCAAGGCGCTCATGCCAAGCAGAATTTCATCCTCCTCCGTCATCGAAGAAAGAATGCTGGCCTCGACGTTATGCAGTTCAAACGGGCCAATGGTCAGTGTTTTCAAATAAGTGCGAGTAGCTTCGACGGCGCCGTTGGCGGTCTGTACGTAGCCGCGGCTCAGCTTTGGCAACTGCAGGCGCTCCGCCAGTTCAGCGGGCACCGCTACGGTAGTGGCGCCGGTATCCAGAAGGAAGTCCACTTTCTCTCCGTTGATGAGTCCGGTCGTCAGGTAGTGCCCCTGATAATTGGATTGTAAGACCAATTCCTGCGCGCCACTGGCGGACTGGATTATCACGGGGGATTGATTGGGATTCTGCCTCTTCTTTTCCCAGAAGTCGAAAAACTGGGTTAGCAGGAGAATGCCGACGATCCAGGCGGCAATGAACATTCCTTTTCCGATTCCGCGGACCTGTGAGGGATTATTTTGACTCATAACTGCGGGCTTGATTTGGATACCGGATAATACTTCAAGGCAGGTCATAATAACCTATAAACGGAGTCTCACAAGAGGCAATTAATTCAAGGCTTTCAAAGCGGTATAGGTTAATGTGTGACCAGTGTCACCTGGCAACAATTTGTGACAAAAGACGGTATAGTGACGGTATATACTTGCACCGTGGACAATATTACGTCGCTTTGTGACGTATTTTGTCAAGCAATGCATGTGGTTACCTGTTGTCAGGAAGTGCTAGTTGGGAGAAAGTATGTCAACGAGTTCGAAAGTTGTCCGTCTTGACGTTTCAAGGAGTCAGCAAGAGGCTGTCAAGGGTGTGAAGTTACCGGCACTGTTAATCAAGTTACGCGACCGTTGTGGCGAGCACAACCGTAAACTCCTGGACAGGTTATTTGAGCAAGTTGACGACTCGTTTTTTGACTTGGCGGACAAGTCCGCGACCAACTCTGAGCAGGCGTTGTTCTTTGACGCCATGCGTGAAATCCGCCTGAAGAAAGAGCGCATCGCAGCGCTTTTCATGCAGTATTACAACCGCGATTTCCAGTTTCTCGAAGTGCAAAAGCCAGGGATGCTGAAAGCCAATTTTGATCCTCAAAATCTGACCCTGGTGCAGGAAGACAAGCTGGAAGAGCAGGTCGCCATCGACAACATGGTGAACCGCTTTAAAAGCGAAATCGGCCGTGACCTTGAGCACCTGACTATTCGTTTGGATTCGTTGCTGTTTGATGTCAGCGTGGAAGAGGAAAACAACCCGCTTGGCCCTCTGCGCATGGTAACCAACTTCGTTACCGCCTGCGCAGAGCTGGAATTGGGCATCCGCGCCAAGCTGGTGTTCTTCAAACTATTTGAAAAACACGTGCTGACGCAGAATAAAGCCGTGTTGGAAGCCGCCAACAAATTCCTGGCTGAGCAGGGCGTAATGCCTGACCTGAGCGCCAGCCGCAGCGTGCGTCGCACCGGCGTTAATTTACCTCACGCCAGCGGTTCTGTGATCGATCAAAACACGGGCGCTGTGGGCGACTACAATGAAGGCGGATGGGACCCGCAAATCGACCCCCTGCAATACATGCGTCAATTTTCTGACGCTCAAATGGCGGGTGCGGCGGGGGCGGCGGTAAATTTGCCTGTTGTCCAGCAAACTGCGTTATTAAATTTACTGTCTCGTCTGCAAACCACCAACAAGGCCCCGGCGACGGCGTTGTCTGATAATGGCCTGATCAACTTCATGGGTTTGATGGAGCGCGCGGTCCTCAGCAAGGAAGGGCAGCCACGGGCTTCCGTGGGCCGCTTGGACCAGGATGTGATGAATCTGGTCACCATGTTGTTTGAATTCATTTTGGATGATCGCCAATTGCCCGCGGCAATTCGCGCGGTGATTGCGCGTTTGCAGATTCCCATTCTGAAAGTGGCGTTGCTGGATCGCACCTTCTTTAATCAGGGCGGCCACTCTGCGCGCAGACTGCTGAATGAAATGGCCACAGCATCTATTGGCTGGACTGAAAAAGCGCCAGGCGAACCTGATGCGTTCCTCGCCAAGCTGGAGGAAGTCGTACAGCGTCTGGTGACGGAGTTCGACAACGACATCACCATCTTTGACGAAGTGCTGGAAGACTTCATTCGTTTCCGTGAGAGTGATAAGAAGCGCCGCCATCTGTTGGAGCAGCGCACTCGCGACGCGGAAGTCGGGCGGGCCAAATCCGACGCCGCCAAGAAAGTGGTGCAGGATGTTCTGAACGATATGCTGGCCGGCAAGAATATTCCTGCTCTGGTGATGGAAGTATTAAAGGAAGGCTGGAGCAATTATATGGTGTTGCTGCAGCTGAAAAGCGGCAGAGAGCATCCCGATTGGTTGCAGGCTCAGTCTGTGGCGGCCCGACTGATTCAAGGTTGCGACCCCGATGATACTAGCGGGGAAGCGCCGGAAGTCGCGGCGGTGGAAAAATTGATGGAAGAGCTGCGCGTTGGCCTGCAACAAACCGCTTACAAGCCGTTTGAGCTGGATAAAACCCTGCGTCAGCTGCAGAAAGTGTTGTCGGAAACTACACAACAGCGTCTGGCGAAAGAGGTGACGCTGGATGACGAAGACATGGTGGAGGTTGAAACGCTGGAGGTGGCGTCCGCGCCTGCTGTTAAGAACGAAGACGCCTATATCCAGGCCGCCATGCGAGTGCTGAAAACGCCAGAGCCGCCGGTGGCGATACGCAAAGAGCAGGAGCCGAAGCCGAAGCCTGAGGTCGCGCCTGAGCAGGTTGTGGCGGTCGCGGAAGTTGAGCCGGCCGAGCCAGTGGCGCAAGCGCCCGCCCGTATTGTCCTGATTGAAGAAGACAATGAAGAGCCGGCGGTGGAAGTAGAAGCGGATGAAGACAGTCTGAAGTTGGTTGACCGCCTGAAGATTGGCACCTGGGTGGAAATCAACGAAGGCGAAGACAAGAAGTATCGCTGCAAACTGGTGGCGATCATTCAGACGACGGGTAAATACATCTTCGTAAATCGCATGGGCGTCAAAGTGGCGGAGAAAAGCCGTATGGGACTGGCGATCGCCCTGAAGAGCGGAGGTATGGCGCTGCTGGATGACGGTCTTTTGTTTGACCGCGCGCTGGAATCCGTTATCGGCACTCTGCGCAAGGAAACCCCCAAGAAATCATGATCTGCCCGCCGATCCCATTGACGGGGTCGGTGTCGGCATACAGGTGATGAATTGTCCTCATTGTATTCCCTCTCATACCCGCTCTCCCCAGCCTAATTCTTTCGACAGGCTTGATCCACGCCTAAACTCTATCTAAAGTTCTGATTTCGCTGCGCTTCCTTAACTGGGCCAAAACCTGTGGAAAATTCTGAATTTACAATAGACGCTCAGGGATGGTTGAGTCTGGCGAAGCGAATGCCTTCGCCTAATTTCAATCAACGACCGGCAGATGCGGAAATCAGCCTGTTGGTGATTCACAACATCAGTTTGCCTCCCGCTCAGTTTCGTGGTGAGTACGTTTGTGATTTCTTCCTGAATCGTCTTGACTGCGAGGCCCATCCTTATTTCAGGCAGATCAGTCATTTACAGGTTTCTTCGCATTTGTTCATCCGTCGCGACGGCGAAGTTATTCAGTTTGTGTCGCTGCATGAAAGGGCGTGGCATGCGGGGCGTTCGTCCTGGCTCGGACGGGATAACTGCAACGACTATTCCATTGGCGTTGAGCTGGAAGGCGCGGACGATATTCCCTACGAGGCGATCCAGTATCGGCAGCTGGCGCGCATTGCGAAGGCCGTATGCAAGGCCTTTCCCCTGATAACGGCGGACAGGGTGGTTGGCCACAGCGATATCGCGCCGGACCGTAAAACTGATCCCGGACCTGCGTTTGATTGGCCTAAACTTAGAAAACTGATGTTGAACGAAGAAGGATAATCAAATGAAATTTCTGGTTTTGCTGCTGACGTACATCATGCAGAAGAGGCTGAACCTGACTCTGAGCCGGCGGCACGACCAGTGGGCGAAAAGCTTCCTGACCTTTTTCGAGTTGCGTCTGCCGGTGGTTCGCAACAGTGCGCCTTTCTATCTGCTGATTGCGCTGGCGGCGCCGGCGTTGGCGCTGTTTATCGTTCTGCGTTTGACCGAGGACGTATTCTTCGGGTTTCTGACTTTGTTTGTGCACATTGTCATGTTGTTTCTCTGTCTGGGGTGCGGGTTTCTCAAGCAGTCGATTGACATATATCTGCAGCAGTGGCGGGAAGGGCGTTTTCAGTCGGCCTTTCGGACTTTGGAAGAGGCGGAGATTCACATTGACGACGCCCAGAATATGAGCCCTGCGCAGCTCCACTACGCCGCTTGCTCCCAGTATCTGTATCAAACCTTTGTACGCTATTTCATGGTGATTTTCTGGTATATGGCGATAGGGCCTGTCGGGGCGCTGCTTGCCAGGCTGGCTCACGTCGCTGGGCGCGATCCCTCCGTCTATGTGCCGCAGCAGATGACTACCGTATACAAGGCGCTGGAATGGATTCCGTCCCGATTGCTGGCGTTGAGCTTTGCGCTGGCGGGCAACTTCGGCGGCGCCATTAAACATTCCGCCAATGACATGATCGATCCTCATGCTGATGCTTTTACCGTCTTGCGCAAGGCGGCTGGCGGCGCGGTGGAAATTTATCCGCTGGCGGCGCCCAGCGAAAGGGAGGGGCAGGATGTGGCTCTGGAAGTGAAACAAATGTGCGCGATTAGAGATTTGCTGAATCGCGCCATGATTATCTGGTTTATTCTAATCGCGTTGCTGACGGTGGCGGGACATATGGGGTAAAAGGCCCCGTGCAAGAAGCGCTTACCCCGTGTAGGGCGTAAGCGTCGGCTCAAGTTCTCTGAGCAGCTCGCCCAGGCTGGCGGCGAGAGTGCGTTGCGGCGGCCGGCCGGCTTCTTCCAGGTAGACTTCGCCGGAGTGATTATCCACCGTGACGATACGGTCGTCAGCAGTAAGCCCGATGAAAAAGGTTAGCCCCTGACGTCGCTTGCTTTTCTGAAAGGCGTGGCCCAATAGGTTTTCACGCAGGGTTTCCATGTCATCTTCATTCCATAGTTGAATCAGACTGATTTCTCCAAACGGACTTGAGCACCAAAGGCCGTCGCTCCAATAGCTGCCGTAAAACGCAGTGATGGAAGGATGAATGGCGACTTCCAGGCCTTGCTCCAACCCGTCGAAAAGAGTGAAGTCCATGTGCGGCCTGGGCGTCCAGTAGAAAACGCCGGCTTCTTCATCGACATGCTCCACGCAGGGAGAGTCCAGCATGTAGCGGGTGTCTTCATTGAGCGGAATGCAGGGACGTTGTCGCGACGAAGAGTGGTGGCGCTCGATAAACGTATTGGTCAGCTCGCTAAGGCGCGCAGTAACTTCATGTTGGCCCATATAACCTTTCTATCCACTATAACCTTTCTAAAGATGCGTTAATTTACAAAAAGCATGCGAAAGAATGCAGGAGTCGTCAGTATCCTGCAAGTTCCTCCCAATATTTAAGCTAAACTTTGCAGAAAGGAAGCACTGATAAAAATACGGATAAACCTTAGCGGCGGGCAATGGGCGTCGAAATGCGGCCATTAATAAGCCCTTCCTTTTAGAAGAGGGCGGAGAGGTGATCGAGTGAGGCGGATTCTCTGGCCTGCTATCAGGCTCATGAACCAGTTGAAACTGGTCTACAAATTTTTGCTGATCAGCATTCTGTTTTTACTTCCGATAATTGCGTTAGGTTACAGTCTGGTCAGTCAGCTCTATGACGACGTCAGGCAAATCGAACATGAAGTCGAAGGCATGGCGGTCATTAAACAGTCCGCTGAGCTGTTAAAGTTGGCGCAACAGTATCGGGACTATCGCAGCGTGGCGAAGCTGCGGCAAGCGCCTGAACTGGAGCGGCGCACGATGGAAATCCGTTCCTCTATCGATAACGTTTTGGCGAACTTGGACGCTGCGGAGTTAAACTTCGACGTCAATCATGACTTGCGCAAGCAACTGGATGAACTCACTGTCTCCTGGCGCAGCCTGATTCAGGGGGATGAAAACCAGATGTCGCTTGATCCGCAGATTACCTACTTCAGTTCCTTTGTCAGCAAAGTCGAAAGCTTTCTCAGCAGCGCAACGCAGGTTTCCGGCGTGGCGCAGGACTTGTCGCGCGAAGTACAGTTTTTAATGAAATTGTCAGACGGACAGATCATTCGCGCCAGCAATGTGATGGCGCGCGCTCGCGCCAGCGGCGTCTACGCGGCGCTGGAAGGGCAGGTGGGATTTGACGTGGGAGATGTGCTGAACAAAATTTTCGACAACTTGACCGCCCTCGGCGACAGCTTTTCCAATCAGTTGGAAGTCACGCTTAACGCCAGTCCGATAATCCGCGATAGGTTGGGAGCGGAGGCGCAAAGCATTGGTAATGTCATCATTGAGACACGAGATTATCTGGATCAAAACATCGTCACGCCCGTGGCGCCTGAAATTGAGTGGCCCGTGTTCGACAAGGCGCTGACTGCGAACATTGGTGCGCTGTTGCAATTCAACGACCATATTTACAATCTGACGGAAACCATTCTGGATCAGCGTTTACAGGAGCGCGAGACCGCCATGCTGGGGATTTTTCTGATGCAGGGCGTTCTGTTACTGATCATCGTCTACTTGTACATGGGCTTCTTTGTGTCGGTGAAATCCACCATTGAGCGTTTTTCCGTCGGCGCCAGAAAAGTATCCGACGGAGATCTGACTGCGCGTTTAGAGCTGGATAACCGGGATGAAATGGGCGATCTGACTCGCGCTTTCAATCACATGACAGAGAAAGTGCACACCCTTATGACCAACTTGGTGGCGACGGCGGGCAGCGTTGACCAGCAGGCGCGCCGGGTCAATGCGGTGGCGGTGTCGAGCAGCGAAGCCTCTGAAAAACAGATGCAGGAAACCCGGCAGATTTCTGAATCGATGCATCAGATGGTGGGCACGGTTGCAGAGGTGGCGGGCAGTGCGCAGAGTGTTGAAGACGCGGCCCATCAGGCGGACACTGAGGCGTCCAAAGGTAAGCAGGTGGTGGATGCGACATTGCAGACGATCAGTCGCTTATCAGGGGAGATTGCCGACTCAGTCGAAACCATCAACCGTGTAGCGCGGGACTCCCAGAATATTTCTCAGGTGCTGGTGGAAATCAAGGCGATTGCGGAGCAAACCAACCTGCTCGCTTTGAACGCAGCGATTGAGGCGGCTCGGGCTGGTGAGCAGGGACGCGGCTTCGCCGTGGTGGCGGACGAAGTGCGGACTTTGTCTCAGCGTACTCAGAAGTCCACGGAAGAAATCGAAACCATGATTTCGCAGTTGCAGACCGGCGTTAAGGAGGCGGTGAATGCGATGCAAAGCAGTCGCTCAGTGACGGACGCCACGGTGGCGCAATCCCAGGACGTGGCTGCGGCCCTGGATCATATCGTGGCGGCCATCGCCAGCATTGTGGATATGAGTCATCAGATTTCCCAGGCTGCGGAAGAGCAGGCCGCCGTGGCCAAGACCATTGATGAAAATGTCGGCCATATCACTGGGCTGGGGCGGGAGACCGCGGAGAACGCCAAGGAAACCTTGGCGTCAAGTCGTGAGCTGTCCGCGCTTACAGGAGCTCTTCACGATCTCCTGGGTGGGTTCAAAATATAGTGCGCTATGCTTCCCACTTGGTTTGGACCCACAATATTTCTTCGCCGCCGTTGCGTCGAGCCAGTGCCCGCGCAGCGACGAAGAGGTAGTCAGAGAGGCGGTTCAGGTAGCCTTGCAGGCAAGGGTTTAGCTGTTCTTGCTGCGCCAGGCTGACTACGGTGCGTTCCGCGCGGCGACAGATGCTGCGCGCCATATGGCAGTGACTGGCGGCGCGGTCGCCTCCCGGCAGGATGAAATTCTTCAGAGGCGGCAATTCCTCATTTATCTGATCCAGCCATTCCTCCAGCCGTGAAATGTGTTTATCGATGATAATGATGTGGCCGGGGATGGACAGCTCGCCGCCCAGGTCAAACAAGTCATTCTGAATGCTTTGTAATTGGGCGTGAAGCGGATCGTCCTGCGTCAGTTCGCAGATGACCACTCCCAGTACACTGTTAGTTTCGTCGACGGCGCCCATCGCCTCCACCCGCAGCGCATTCTTGGCGATGCGTTCGCCGTTACCCAGTCCGGTCGTGCCTTTATCCCCTGTGCGAGTGTAAATCTTGGAAAGTCTGTGGCCCATATATCCCCCTTGGATGAAATTACTGTGGTCTATGCACTCTGCCCTGAGTGATCGCTCAGAGCGTGAACGCCTGCGGTCAGCTCGCTGTTGACGGGGTGAGGCTGTCCGTGTGCGTCCGCATAATCGCAAATGAATCCGTTGATGGCGTTGATTTCCGTCTGTCTGCCGGCGCGAACGTCCTGCAGCATGGATGAGATATTATTCGCAGTGCCCTGGGCGACTGCGACGATTCGCGCTTTAACGTTGGCGGCGGGCTCGCCATATCCCGCCACGAATAGCATTGCCGACAGCTCCTCGCATAACGCGTCGATACGTTGCTGGAAATAAGCATGTTCAAGAATGTCGCCATTGCGGCAATTCAAAATGACGGTAAATGGGTTAACGCCGCAATTGACGCTTAGCTTGCGCCAAAGCTGCGCGCGAATATCCTTTGTCGTTTCGCTGCTAAACCCGGCTTCTCGTAACAGATCGACCAGGCGCTGAGCCTCTTGAAAAGGGGCGTTGGCGGAGAGGGGACCAACCCAGGTCTGGCCATGGCCAGCGTGGACAATACGCCCATCTTCCGGCCGATTCGCGCCTTCTGTGGTGGAGGCGGCGTAAACCGCCATGTCGGCGTACTCCTGTGCGATCTGCATCTGGCTGCCCATGCCGTTTTGCCACAGCAGAATACGACTTGCCGGAGTGAGGCGATGTCTGATCGAGTCCAGGGCGTTGAGAGCGGAGTAACTCTTGGTGGTGAGGAAAAGAGTGGATATCGGCTCGGCCGCGTCAGCCGTCTCCCAGTCAAACCGCCATGACTGGCGCTCCCCGGCTAGGTCCAGGGTTAGAGGAAGGCGTTTGTCATCAGTGTTGGATTGAGGGTAGGGAGGGCTGCGCAGAATCATGCGCACATCGACAAATGGGGAGAGCCGGCAGGCCAGTAGGCCTCCCAGCGATCCATTCCCCAGTATATGTATCCGGTGTCGCATACCGGTATGTCCTTGGTGAGTCAGTCGCCGCCTTTTGATCTGCGAGAGTTAAATCGACTCAATGCGGGAGACTTGCTCACGCAATTGAGTCAGCGCAGTTTCTACTTCCGCCAATTTCTCTTTCTCTTTCGCTACAACGGCTTCTGGCGCCTTGCTGACAAAGCTTTCGTTGCCCAGCTTGCCTTGCAGTCGCTGCTGTTCTTTCAGAAGCTTGTCGATTTCCTTGCCCAGGCGAGCCAGCTCGGCTTCTTTGTCGATCAAGCCCGCCATGGGCACCAGCACCTGCATGGCTCCAACCAGTTGTGTAGCGGACATGGGCGCTTCTTCGTCCGCCGCCAGCCAGCGAATGGATTCCAGCTTGGCCAGTTTCATCAGAAACGACTGATTGGCCTGCAGGCGCGCTCTGTCGCTGTCGTCGCCTTGCGCAAGAATGACGTTGATGGCTTTGGCGGGAGAGATGTCCATCTCGCCGCGAATATTACGCACGGCCAGAATGGCGCCTTTCAGCCATTCGATAGAGGCGGCCGCTTCCTGGTCTATACGGGAGGCGTCCGCTACCGGGTACGGCTGCTGCATAATGGTGGGGCCGGATTTGCCGGCGAGCTCTTTCACCTTCTGCCAGATTTCTTCAGTGATGTAAGGCATGAACGGATGCGCCATGCGCAGCGCGGTTTCCAGAACGCGGACCAGTGTGCGACGAGTGCCGCGCTTGAGTTCGGCGGAAGCGGCGTCGTCCCACAGCACCGGCTTGGACAGCTCCAGGTACCAGTCGCAGTATTCGTTCCAGATAAACTCGTAAATAGCTTGGGAGGCCTGGTCGAAGCGGAAGGCGGCGACCGCTTTCTCCACTTGCTGCTCCGTTTCCTGCAGGCGGGAGATGATCCAGCGCTCCGCCAGACCCAACTCGTAACTTTCGTTATTCTGACCGCAATCCTGACCTTCGGTATTCATCAGCACGTAGCGCGCTGCGTTCCAGATCTTGTTGCAGAAATTACGGTAGCCCTCGATACGGCCTACGTCGAATTTAATGTCGCGACCCGTCGACGCCAGGGAGCAGAAGGTAAAGCGCAGGGCGTCGGTGCCGTAAGAGGCGATGCCCTCGCCGAATTCGCTGCGAGTGGCTTTCTCGATTTTGGGGGCGTCCTGAGGGCGCATCAAACCAGTGGTGCGTTTAGTCACCAATGACTCCAGCTCAATGCCGTCAATCAGGTCGATGGGGTCAAGCACGTTGCCTTTGGACTTGGACATTTTGGCGCCTTGGGAATCCCGCACCAAACCGTGTACGTAAACGGTCTTGAAGGGAACCTGAGACTTGCCGTCCTCGTCTTTGATGAAGTGCATGGTCATCATGATCATGCGCGCCACCCAGAAGAAAATAATGTCGAAACCGGTCACCAGCACAGAAGTGGGGTGATAGGTTTGCAGCTCGCGGGTATTCTCCGGCCAGCCCAACGTGCCGAACGTCCACAGCGCGGAGGAAAACCAAGTGTCCAGAACGTCTTCGTCCTGACGCAACGCGACGCTGGCGTCGATGCTGTATTTGCTGCGCACTTCCTCTTCATTGCGGGCGACGTATACATTGCCCTGGTCGTCATACCAGGCGGGAATGCGATGGCCCCACCACAACTGACGGGAAATACACCAATCCTGCAGGTCGCGCATCCAGGCGAAATACATGTTTTCGTACTGTTTTGGCACGAACTGAATATTGCCGTCTTCAACAGCTTTGATGGCGGGCTCCGCCAGGGCCTTCACCGCCACGAACCACTGATCGGTCAGGTAAGGTTCGATCACGACGCCGGAACGGTCGCCGCGAGGCGCTTTCAGAGCATGGTCTTTGATTTCTTCCAGGTAACCCTGCGCGTCGAAGTCGGCGACGATCTTCTTGCGCGCTTCGTAGCGGTCCAAACCGGGATAGCCGGCAGGGATCGCCGCTTGCATTTCCAGATTGGCCGTGCCGTCGCTGTTCACCACTTCGCCTTCTTCGCGGATGCTGGCGTCGATGGTGAATACGTTGATCATCGGCAATTGATTGCGCTTGCCCACTTCGTAGTCGTTGAAATCGTGAGCAGGCGTGATTTTTACACAGCCGGTGCCGAATTCCATGTCCACATAACTGTCAGCGATAATCGGGATTTCGCGGTTAACTACCGGTAGAATTACGGACTTGCCGACCAGGTCGCGGTAACGATCGTCTTCAGGGTTAACGGCTACGGCGGTGTCGCCCAGCATGGTTTCAGGACGCGTCGTTGCGACAACCAGATAGTCTTTGCCGTCTGCGGTTTTTACGCCGTTGGCCAAGGGATAGCGGAAGTGCCACAGCTTGCCTTTCTCATCTTCGGAGATAACTTCAAGGTCGGAAATGGCTGTGTGCAATTTCGGGTCCCAGTTAACCAGACGCTTGCCGCGGTAAATAAGCTTGTCGTCATGCAAGCGCACGAATACTTCCTGCACCGCTTTGTAGAAGCCTTCGTCCATGGTGAAGCGTTCGCGGGACCAGTCCACGGAAGCGCCCATGCGACGCAACTGTCGTGTAATCGTGCCGCCAGATTCTGCTTTCCACTCCCAGACTTTCTTAAGAAAGGCTTCTCGGCCCAGATCATGGCGGGTCTTATCTTCTTCCGCCGCCAGTTTACGCTCGACCACCATTTGAGTGGCGATGCCAGCGTGGTCTGTTCCAACCTGCCACAAGGTGTCGCGGCCCTGCATACGATAATAGCGAGTCAGGGCGTCCATGATGGTGTCCTGGAAAGCATGCCCCATGTGCAGACTGCCGGTGACATTGGGCGGAGGGATCATGATGCTGAAGGGCTCGCCCTGCTGGCTGGGTTTGAAGAAGCCTTGTTCTTCCCAAAAGGCGTACCACTGACTTTCAATCTGGCCGGGTTGGTAGGTTTTTTCCATCATGACGTATATGTATTCGTTTCGCTCAGGTGCTTGATTCTAGGATCTAAGAATAATAGCCGAAAGAGGCCGCTAAATGGGCGTCTGCAACAGGTGAACGCACGGGTGCGGAATAGTGGGTGCTAGCGCTGATCAGACGGCCCTGGAAAAGGCCGCATTATACACACCCATGGGATCTTCTGATAGCCGCATGGGCGCATATCGGGCCGCGCCGCATCCCGCAGCGTGGCCGTTATCGGAGGGGATGCTCAGCTTATTTGGATAAGTTGAGGCTGTTCATATGACGGATGACCTCGGCGCGGACCCTTTGCTCGATCTGCGGCATGTACTCCGCCACCACTTTCTGTGTCGTGAGGTGGACGATCCGCTCCAGATCTTTGGTTTCTTTCAAAACCGAACTGGCGGCGGCGTGCGTGCTTTGTTTCTTGAAAAAGGCCTCAAACTCCTTCTGAAACTCCATGCGCTCCAGCGCCAGCTTTTCCAAGTGCTCATAGGGCAAGAATGGATTATTGCCCCGCAGACTGGTCGGTTTTACGTCAACCTGTCCGTTCGCGGGTGTCATCTCCATACTTTCACACTCCTTGCTAAGTTGCGTTTGGGGTTGATTGTTCTGAACTTCGGTAAGGCCGGGATGGGAAGAAGCCAGCTCCGAGTCATCAATCACTATTTCATCCAACAAGGGAATGAGATCACTTTCACTGTCAGCTACAGGAGAACTCATCGGTTATATTCCTCGTAAATCCCAAGTTTCAATTGTAGTTATTAATCAGGCTCCGATTAATTTAATTATTATTTAGACCTCTTTGGGTCTTTGTGGAAACGATGACTTACTCGTCGCCGAGAAATGACTCCCGTTTCCTACTCAATATTTAAGCAGATTCGATGTTATAAGTCTGCAACTCGAAGCCTAATTGTTTATACAGTTTATACACTTTTCTGGATTTCGCACGGGCGCCAGGATCGCCGGTTACGAGCTCTATCACTCTGTCCGCCTTGTCTGGCGGGGCTTCCGTGAGATTTATAACAACTTCGGTGGAAATTGTTTCCGGCAGGCGGGTGCATAAAAAAACTGGTATGTCGGAAGAGGGGGGTTCAGGTTCAATACTATGTGGAATAAAGCTTTCCGGCCGAAAGGAATATAATAAATCGTCCAAATGTTCTAGTTCTTTTGAGTCTTTGCATAGGATATATATCCGATGTCCTAATCGATATATCTTTTCGCAAAGTCTACAAAGATAAAAGTCCCTTTGTGCAATGTCGCCGGAAGAAAGCAGATGGAAGTCGGCTTTTGGCATGTAATGTATATAATTAATCGGAATAATTAAATAACCATGGTATCCGAATCGAATACCATGGTCTGTGACAGGGATCGCTTTATATGTGTCGCAATCAGCCTTTAACTTGACCCAACAGATACTCGGTCAGCAACGGCACCGGACGGCCGGAAGCGCCTTTGTCTTTACCTGATGTCCAGGCGACGCCGGCGATATCCAGGTGAGCCCAGCGGTACTTTTTGGTGAAGCGGGACAGGAAGCAGGCGGCGGTAATAGTGCCGGCGGGGCGGCCGCCAATGTTCTGCATGTCTGCGAAGTTGCTGTCCAGCTGGGTCTGGTACTCGTCCCACAGCGGCAGACGCCAGGCTCTGTCGCCTGTGCTCTCGCCGGCGGCGAGCAGTGCGTCAGCCAGCTTGTCGTCGTTGGCCAGCAGACCGGTGGCGTGATTGCCCAGCGCGATAATGCAGGCGCCGGTCAGGGTGGCGATATCCACGACAGTCTCTGGCTTGAAGCGTTCGCAGTAAGTGAGGGCGTCGCACAATACCAGACGGCCTTCGGCGTCCGTGTTGAGAATTTCCACTGTCTGGCCGGACATGGTAGTGACGATGTCGCCAGGCTTGGTGGCTTTGCCGCTGGGCATGTTTTCCGCGGCAGCGATGACGCCGACCACATTGACCGGGGCTTTCATTTCCGCCAGCGCCAGAAGCGTACCAAATACGCTGGCGGCGCCGCACATGTCGTATTTCATTTCATCCATGCCTTCGCCGGGCTTCAGGCTGATGCCGCCACTGTCGAAAGTGATGCCTTTGCCCACCAGCACATGGTTCTTTTGTTTGTCGTCGCCGCCTTTGTACTCGATGACGATCAGACGGGCCGGTTGGTCGCTGCCGGCTGAAACGGAGAGGAAAGAGCCCATGCCCAATTCTTTCATCTCTTTTTCACCCAGGGCTTCCGCCTTCAGGGATTTGTACTCTTTGGCGAGCGCTTTGGCTTGTTTGGCCAGGTAGTCGGGGGTGCAGACATTGCCGGGCAGGTTGCCCAGGTCTTTGGTCAGGCTCATGCCCTTGGCGACAGCGCTAGCTTTGGCGATAGCGGCCTCGATGGCGCTTTTGTCGCGCTTGTCGCCAGCGACTTTGACCTGGCTGACTTTGGTCGGCGTGGCCTTCTCGCTTTTCATGTTGTCGAAGGTGTAGCAAGCGGACTCCAGTGCGATCACCAGTTGTTCCGTCGCCCAGCCGGCTTTCAACGAATTCAGGGTCAAGCTGGACAGTGCGACCACTGCATTGGCGGCTCCGCTCTTGCTCAGGCTTTGCATGACGGATTTGGCTGCTTTACGGAAGCCGGCTTCGCTCAATTCTTTCTCTTTACCCAGACCGACGAATAAAAGACGTTTGACGCCGCCTTCCTGCGGATAAAACCAGCTGGTGGTCGCTAACTTGGAAGAGATGTCGCCAGAAGAGAGCAGCTTACCCAGAACGCCTTTGCACTGTTGGTCGAGTTCTGTCCAGACTGCCGACTGGGTTTTGCCTTCGACAACGCCGACCACAAGGCAGTCGCTTTTTTGTTTTATCGGGTCGGTGGAAAGAGCGGAATAATTCATAGTGGTTGCGAATCCTCTTAACCTAAATTCATTGGGCTTTGTTCTCCATGCCGGACCAGCGTCCGCTTGATGGAAGGCGCCGGAGGCTTTCCCTGGGGCGCCGAAGAAGTCTCATGCGGTGCGGAAGCGTCGCCCGCCGTTGCAAGGGGCAATCTATATGAGACCTATCCTATACGCAATCAAGTCTACGTTAAGGCTATGAAATTTGCATGTGAGTCTGGTATCTTGCGTCACTTTGACGCGCGCTCAAAAACGCTGCGCCGCTTAACCCTTCCTGACGCGCCGTTCCGCGCGCTTCGGTTGATATTGCGGAAGAACGTAAATAGGTAATTTCGTTGTTTATTATCCTTCGTTATCTGTCCAGGCAGTTACTGGTCAGCATGCTCGCTGTCGCGGGTGTGCTGCTGCTTATCTTTATGAGTGGACGGTTTATCAAGTATCTGGCCGACGCCGCCCAAGGCAAGCTGTCAGCGGATGTGTTGTTCGCCATCATGGGGTATCGCCTGCCGGGTTTCCTGGAACTGATTCTGCCGCTGGGTCTTTTTATTGGCATCCTGCTCGCATATGGCCGGATGTATCTGGAAAGCGAAATGACGGTGCTGTTCGCCTGCGGCATGAATCGTTTCCAGCTTATCAAGCTGACGATGGTTTCCGCTCTCCTGGTGATGTTGGTGGTTGGCGCGATGAGCCTTTACGTCAGCCCCTGGGGCTTGCGCCAAGTGGATGAAATTTTTTCAGATCAATCCAAAATCACGGAGTTCGAATTGCTGGCGCCGGGTCGCTTCCAAAGCCTGCGTTCAGGAGAGCGGGTGACCTACACCGAGGGACTGAGCAGCGACAAGCGGGAAATGCAGAATGTATTTATCGCGGAGCGGGACTCAGAAAGTGGCAGCATCTCAGTGCTGGCCGCCAAGCGGGGCACGCAGCTGGTCGACCCTAGCACCGGCAGCCGCTTTGTGGTTCTGCATGAAGGCGCCCGTTATCAAGGGCGGCCGGGAGAAATGGATTACCGCGTTATTGAATATGACGCTTACGGCATCAAGATCGCTGAACCTGACGCAGAAGCGGAGAAGACCCGGGATGAAGCCAAGCCCACCAGTGAGCTGTGGCGCTCTGACAATCCTAAGGACAGGGCTTTGCTGCAATGGCGTATTTCTATTCCTTTATTAGTCCCTATCGTTGCGTTGCTGGCGATTCCTCTCAGTCGGGTGAATCCCAGGCAGGGACGTTTCTTTCACTTACTTCCCGCCATGTTGATTTACATCACCTACTTAGGGCTGCTGATAGCCAGTCGCAAGAGTCTTGAGAAAGAGCGCATCAGCGAGTGGATAGGAATGTGGTGGGTGCATGGAACCTTTCTGGCGATCGCGCTGGTGTTGATGTTCGGCCCTGACTGGCGGCAGAAGAGGAGAGCGGCCCGTGCGCAGAATTGATCGTTACATTGTCGCCACTGTCGCCTCCGCCATGCTGCTGGTGCTGCTGGTGGTGTTGTCTCTGGATCTGGTGTTCGCGTTCATTGCTGAAATGGACGAATTGAAGAACGACTACCAGACCTTGCAGGCGATGAAGTACATCATTTTCACCGTGCCCAGGCGCATTTATGATTATTTGCCGCTGGCCGCTTTTATTGGCTGTCTGGTGGGGCTGGGCGTGTTGGCCAACAACAGTGAGCTGACGGTCATTCGCGCCGCCGGCGTTTCTGTGGTGCGGGTTGTGTGGTCGACGATGAAGCCTGCTTTGGCTGTGGTGGTGGTTGGCATCCTGGTGGGCGAGTTTGTCGCTCCACAAACTGAGCGTATTGCGCAGACGCAAAAAGCATTGGAGCAGGGCGCGGCGGAGAACGTGGCTTCTTCCGCCGGTATGTGGCGGCGTGAAGGCAATGTGTTTATGCACTTCAATGCGGTGGAGCCGAAAGGCGTGCTGCATGGCGTGAGTTTGTTTGAGTTCAATGACGAGCGACGCATGGTGCGCTCCACCTTCGCCAAGCGTGCGATTTATCAGGGCGACCACTGGTTATTGCAGGACATTGAACGCACCGAGATCAAAGACGACGGCAGCCATGTTCAGACATTCGATTCCCTGCGCTGGAATGTCAGCTTATCTCCCAGCATTCTGGAAGTGCTGATCATCAAGCCTGAATATTTGTCTATCAAAGGTCTCTATACCTACGCCAACTATCAGGAGGAGCAGGGGCTGGACGCTAACTCTTATCTGATGGCGTTCTGGAAGAAGGTGCTGCAGCCGGTGGCGACTTCTGTGCTGGTGCTGGTGGCGATCTCCTTCATATTTGGGCCGCTGCGCTCGGTCACCATGGGCTTCCGGGTATTCTGCGGCATTATTATCGGCCTGTTGTTCAAGTACATGCAGGACCTGCTGGGGCCGGCGAGTCTGGTATTCGGCTTCAATCCTGTGATTGCGACGCTGGCGCCGATCTGCATATGCGCGCTGCTGGGCGTTGTGTTATTGCGTCGAGTGCGCTAGCGCTCGGCCACTCTTACTTGTAATCCCTCCTCAACAGGCGCCGGATATAACCGGCGCAGTGCACTATTTCAAAATCCGTCTAAGCTAAAGAATAAAGCCTACTCCGATTACGCTTACATCATTGTTCGCAAAGCGCTTTATCGGCTCCGGCCGAGTATGGCTCAGGGGGCTTCTTCCACAGGATTTATTTTGGAGTTCTGACGCATGAGTTTAGCTATGCAGTTCCGGCATAAGATTATCATTCTGAGCGGCGGGATACTGCTGCTCTCAATTGTCGCGTTCGCGGCCAACAACTATTACTTCCTCGCTGATCAGACCAAGAAAGACCTGGAAGGCGGCATGCAGGAATTGTCAGGAGCCGTATCCGGTAGTATCGCCAGCTGGCTGAATGGGAAACTGGACCTGGTGCGCGGAGTGGCGCTGAAAGCCGCGCAAACCACCGATGTGGAGACGATCAGAGCCTACGCCCAGGTCGGGGCGGTCTCGGAAGAGGTGGCGGGCATGTACGCTGGACTGTCGAATGGGACATTTATATATAACGACGCCAATGAATCCTTTCCCTCAGATTATGACCCTCGTAAACGCCCCTGGTACACGACAGCCCAGCAAAAGGGCTCGCCCACTTTCTCTGAGCCATATCGTGACGTATTGACCAAAGAATTGCTGATCACCGCGGCGGCTCCGTTTTCAGGCTCCAGCTCTGGCGTCGCCGGGGCGGACCTTAATCTGGATGTCGTCACCAAAATGGTCAATTCCGTGGATTTCTTTGGCCTGGGGTACGCTTTTTTGGTGACGGATAAAGGAAAGGTCCTGGTGCATCCTGATGTGACGATGGTCGACAAGAATGTGGCGGACCTGTTTCCCAAAGAAACGCCCAA
The DNA here is from genome assembly GCF_000012985.1 of Hahella chejuensis KCTC 2396. Lineage (NCBI taxonomy): Bacteria > Pseudomonadati > Pseudomonadota > Gammaproteobacteria > Oceanospirillales > Hahellaceae > Hahella > Hahella chejuensis. The sequence continues at coordinate 1,967,736 of NC_007645.1, forward strand.
ACTGAACGCCAGCGAACTGCAGGAAACGAAAAGCGGCGAGGAGGCCGTACTGGTCAGCTTTTTCCCCATTTCCGGCATCGCATCGGTGTCCTGGCGGCTGGGCGTTGTGATAGATAAAGAGAAGGCGTTCGCCTCATTGGCGGATTTCCGTAACTCAGCCATCGTTTATGCGATTATCGGGGTGCTGGTGGTCAGCATTTTAATGACGTTGTTGCTGAATACATTGATGCGGCCCGTGATTCGCCTTGGCGACGCCATGGAGAATATTGCGGAAGGCGAGGGGGATTTGACGCAGCGTCTGGACGTATCCGGCAAAGATGAATTCACCCGTCTGGCCACTAATTTCAACGCTTTCGTGGCCAAGGTGCAGAATCTGGTTGGCGATATCAAGAACTCCATTGAAAGCATGTCCTCCGCCGTCCGCGAGATGAAAGGCTTCGCGGCGGAAACCAGTGAAGCGGTGGCGTCCCAGCAGCAGGAAACGGAGATGGTGGCGACGGCGGTGAATGAAATGTCCGCCGCGGCGCGGGAAATCGCTCAAAACGCGCAACAGGCGGCGGAAGCCGCGCAAGAAGCGGATGACGAAAGCGCCAATGTAAAACGCATTGTGGATGACGCCATTAAATCCATCGAACAGCTGTCTACCCAAATCGGTAGCGCGTCTGAAGTCATCAATGCGCTGGAAGGGGATGTGAACTCGATTGTGTCAGTGCTTTCCGTTATTCGCGGCATCGCGGAGCAAACTAATCTGCTGGCTCTGAATGCGGCGATCGAGGCGGCGCGGGCGGGCGAAGCGGGACGCGGATTCGCTGTGGTGGCCGATGAAGTGCGGGCGCTCGCCAGCAAAACGCAGGAGAGCACGGAAGAGATTCAGGCCATGATCAGTCGCTTGCAGGACGGTTCCAATAAGGCTGTGGGCAGTATGGAGCAAAGCCGCAACAACGGGCAGGCGGCGGTGGATAAAGCGCAATCGGCGGGCTCATCGCTTAACGCAATCGTTTCCGCGATCACCACCATTAGCAGTATGAATACCCAGATTGCTGCAGCTTCCGAAGAGCAGACCGCTGTGACGGAAGACATCAGCCGCAGCATCACCTCCATCGCCGACGCCGCAGAGCAGACCGCGCGGGGGACTCAGGAAACCGCCAATACCAGTACGCAACTGGCGGAATTGGGCGAACATCTGCGCCAGCAGGTGGCGCGTTTCAAGGTGTAAATCGGGGGCGTTGTTTTCTTTCTCGAATGGACGGTAGACCCGACTGCCGTCCGTTCGCTTTTTCATCCCGGCGCATGTTGTCTAGTTGGGAACATAGCGCTGCAAAATGTCATGCATCTGGCCGCTGAGCCTCAGGTAATCCAGCGCTTTCTGAAATGACTCGATAATGCGGTCATCCACGCCCGGGTTGAAGGCGAAATATTCTGAAGATTCGGTTACCGTCATCACTTCTTCATAATCGCGGGCGTCCAGACCCAGTTGTTGCAGATACCAGTTGGCGGTCTGCGAGCCGTACGCCCAATAATCGACCTCGCCGTTGTTCAGCATTTGCCCGCAAGTGAGCGGGTGGGTGGTGGTGGTCAGGTTCCTCTCCTTGACGCCGGCGCTGATCATCAGTTGATGACCAACGTCGTCCTGGATGACGCAGATGCGTTTGTGGCCGAGTTCTTTCAGGTGAACCGGCTCGGACTCCTCGCTTTCTCCTCCGTTGCGTTTTCCCATTAATACGACTTTGGAACGGTAGATGGGGCCGACCCATTTGAACTTGTCTTCTCTTTGCGGCGTGCGCGTCATGGTGAACAGCGCGCTGCTGTGCTGGCTGGTCGCTGCTTTATAGGCTTCCGGCCAGTTCATGAAGTGTACGTCGCGACGGCTTTTGTCGGCGCCGATGGTTTCCATGATCGCATCGAAAAGGTCCAGGGCGATGCCTTTGGCCACGCCGTTTTCGCGATAATTAAAGGGGGCGTAGTCTTCGCTGTAAAAACTGAGCTGCGAGATGCCGTTGATGACGTCAATGTTGTTGAGAATGCGCGAGTAGTCGCCGTTGCGTTTGAGTCGTTTCAGGCCCTGATTGAAGATCGCGACATAACTGCGGCTGTTAGGGCCGTTCTTGGGGAACATCACTGACAAGCCGTCTTGAATCAGAGGCTTCTCGTCATAAGTAAAGAGGCGCTGATACTCTGGCAGTTCGCGCCGCAGTAGATATTCTCCGACTTTGGCGTCCAGAGGAAACAAGTCAATTTCCCGCCGCAATAGCTTAACCAGATTCTGCCGGTCATTCACGGCGGGAATAACCTGCAGATTCTGGTTGACGACAGCGTTATCGAACGCTTCGCCGTAACTGTAGCCGACGCTCACTCCAACCCGGTACGGCGCAAGGTCCTTTAACTCGTTCCAGGTGAAATCCTGATCTTTCAGGTGAAACAGCGCGCTGCTGCTGTAAATGATACGGTCGCTGAACCAGAAATTACGTCGTCGTTGCGCATTGTCGACCCAGCCGACGGCGCCGTCCCAGCCTGGTTTGCGGGCGAACTCGTAAGCCCGGGCCCAGGGCATGAAGTCATATTCGACCTCAATGCCTTCGAGCGCAAAGGCTTCGGTCACCAATTTGGGCAGCAACCCTTTGTAGGGCAGGCTTTCCGACGCGTAGGGCGGCCACTCTCCGACGGTCAGCTTGACCGCGGCGGTAGAAGTTGAAAATGTGGCGCACATCACAAGTCCGAGAAAAAAGCGCCATCTTATCGTATTCATCGGCATCCAGGGTTCCGACTTGTCCATGATTTGTTGCTTATTTAGCCCGTTAAATGGGGCGCTTATAACAGGCGTTAATGCGTCCGTCGTCAGGCCGCGAGTTTAAAAGCCTAATGGAAATTGCGTGAAAATCCGTCAACCGACGTATGTCGGCGTCCATCCGAGGCGACCCGGCGCGAGTATAGCGCTATAGAGCGGCGGAGGTGTGTATTGATTTGTTTCTGCATTTTCATATTAGACTAAAGGCTAATAAGGTCGTCATTTTTATTACGCTACTTTACCCCGCTCCTGGTTACAACTACTGTAGTCAGCACGCCGGTTTCAGGGAATGTTTGAAGCCGGTAATCACAAAACCTCTATCAACCCGATTTGCTTACAAAAAAAATTGAGGGTTCTCTGTATGCGCTATTTCTGGAAGAGCATTGCGCTGCTTTGCCTGTTAGTTAGTGGTGAATTACTCGCTGCTCCATCCGTTAAAATTGGTCTCAACTATCCCCAGACTGGACGATACCAGGAACAAGGTCTGGCCCAACGCAGGGCGGCTTTTATGGCTGTGGATGAGATAAACGCCGCCGGTGGCATTCTTGGTCGGCCGGTGGAACTGGTGATTAAGAATACCGGCTCCAAACCTGATCGCTCTGAGCGAAACGTCGAGCAATTGGTGGACGAAGATGGCGTTGTGGCCATATTCGGCGGATCATCCAGCGCGGTGGCGATCTCCGGCGGGAAGGCCGCCAAATCGAGGGATCGCATCTATTTCGGTACGCTCACCTATTCCAATGAAACCACCGGCACGGAGGGGCATACCCACATGTTCCGGGAAAGCTATAACGCCTGGATGGGGGCGAAGGTGCTGTCCAAGTACCTGAAAACCAATTACGCCGGTCAGAAATACTTCTTTATCACCGCTGACTACACCTGGGGGTGGAGCACGGAGCGGTCGATTCGTATCTTCAGCAACACGCAGGATAAAGACAGTCACCCTGGCGTGCTGACGCCATTCCCCACCGCTTTGCAGAAAGATTTCGTCGACGCCTTGAATCAGGCGCAGGCCAGTGACGCCAAGATACTGGTGCTGGTGCTGTTTGGCGACGATATGGTGCGCGCCCTGGAGTTGGCCACGTCCATGGGCATGAAGGACAAGATGAAAATCGTCGTGCCGAACCTGACATTGGGCATGGCGAAGGCGGCGGGCCCTGCGATTATGGAAGGCGTCGTCGGCGCGGCGCCCTGGACCTGGGAGGTGCCTTACATTTTCAACCATCCGAAAGGGAAGGAATTCGTAGAGAAGTTTTCTGAGCTGTATGGCTTACGGCCTTCCTCATCCGCAGCCTCCGCCTACAGCATTCTGTGGCAGTACAAGGAAGCGGTGGAGCGCGCCGGTACATTCAGAACCGCGTCGGTCATCAAAGAGTTGGAAGGGCATCGCTACACGCTGTTGAAAGACGAACAGTACTGGCGCGAGTTTGACCATCAGAACGTGCAGACGGTTTACGCCGTGCGCTGCAAACCTCGCTCGGAGGTCATGCTGGATGAATTTAACGAAGACTACTTCGAAATCATCGACAGCATGCCGGGAGACGAGGCCGCGCAGACCTATCAAGAATGGCTGGCGGAGCGTCGTTCCGCGAATAAGTCCGATCATCTCGAATAGTCCTGTCAAAAGCGGCGTTCTTGCATAGAACGCCGCCTTCTCTCTTTCTGTTTATCGATTTGCTTTTCGGCGATTATGGGCCTCTGTAGTAACCCGCTACTACCCGACGTCTGGAAAAGGAGCCTAGACTGGTAGTCTGTTGAGTGGCTTTCGACTCTGACTGGTCGAGTGCTTTGACCGGCGAGCGATGTCTGCAACCTGAAACGACAAGGAGATAGAGGTATGACTAAAAAAATACTGATCATCACTGGCGACTTTGCCGAAGACTATGAGCTGATGGTGCCTTTCCAGGCGCTGCAGGCGATGGGTTACGAAGTCGCTGCGGTGTGCCCGGACAAGAAGCAGGGCGATAGCGTCGCCACGGCGATTCATGATTTTGAAGGGCATCAAACCTACACGGAGAAGCCCGGACATAACTTCACGCTTAACGCGACTTTTGATGAGGTGCGTTCCGACCAGTTTGACGCGCTGTTGCTGCCGGGCGGACGCGCGCCTGAGTATCTGCGTCTGAAAGAGAAAGTGATCAGTCTGGTGCAGGAGTTTACGCAACAAGGCAAACCGATTGCTGCGATTTGCCATGGCGCGCAGATTCTGGCGGCGGCGAAAGTTATCGAAGGGAAAAAGATTTCCGCCTATCCCGCTTGTGCGCCGGAAGTGCAACTGGCTGGCGCGCAGTACGCCGATATTGCCGTGGACCAGTCAGTGACCGACGGACAGTTCGTCACGGCGCCGGCCTGGCCGGCTCATCCCGCCTGGTTGGCGCAGTTCGTCAAACTGCTATAAGCCCGGCGCTGTATTTCCTTTCCAGATAAGTCGCGCACACCACGCGCAACAGAGAGGCGAAGTTACCGACTTCGCCTCTTTTCTCCACGACTTCGTCATACAGCTTCGCCATGAACTGAGACGTCGACATGCCTTCAGAGTCTGCAATTTCCTCCAGCAGGGCCCAAAAGCGTTGCTCCAGGCGCACGCTGGTGACAAACCCGCGCAGACGTACAGACTTCGAATGAGCCTCATACAACTGTGGATCAGTGTTGGCGTATATCTCGCACATAGGCGTCCCCGGTATAGAAACTGGCGTTGATAACAGTCAGCAGACCCTAGCAACAGACGGCGGGTTTTGTAAATGCGGCGTAGGCCTAAAAATGCAATGTTGACAGTTCACACTTTCGGGTGTGGGCAGTATGATGCATTGGACTAGCGACGTCGTATTAAAACAATAATCAGGAAGGAGGCTGGAGAATATGGTCAGAACGGGAAAGCGTTACCGTAAGAGCCGGGCGGACGATCACTATGATGTGATTATCGTTGGATCGGGGATTGGCGGATTATGTAACGCAGCTTTGTTATCGTTAGTGGGGAAAAAGGTCTGCGTATTGGAGCAGCACTACACCGCTGGCGGTTACACCCATAGCTACGAACGCAACGGCTATGAATGGGATGTGGGGGTGCACTACATTGGCGAAGTGCATAAGCCCTGGTCGATGATTCGTCGGGTGTTCGATTTGATCAGCGACGGCAAGATTGAGTGGGCCGAGATGGACCCTTGCTATGACCGCATTTTTATCGGTGACGACAGTTATGACTTTATTGCCGGCAAAGAGCCGTTCATCAACGAAATGGCGCGGCGCTTTCCCAGCGAAGAAGACGCCATCCGTCGCTATGTCGACTTGCTGTATTCGGTCAGTCGACGCATCCCCAAATTTTTCGCCGGACAGGCGTTGCCCAAAATCGCCGCCTGGGCCTATCACAAAGCGCGTCGTTTTCTTCTGCCGGATTACTTTTTCAAGACCACTCGTGAGGTGCTGGAAAGCCTGACGCAAAATCAGCGTTTGATCTCCGTGCTGACGGCGCAGTGGGGCGACTACGGTCTGCCGCCCACAACCTCTTCTTTTATGATGCACGCGATGGTGGCGAAGCACTACATCACTGGCGGCAATTATCCTGTGGGCGGCTCCTGGCGCATTGCTGAAGAAATTATTCCAGTGATTCGCCGCAGCGGCGGGGAAGTGTTCACCTACGCGCAAGTAGTGGAAGTCCTGGTGCGCTCTAATCGCGCATACGGCGTGCGCTTGAGCAACGGCGACGAGCTGCAGGCGGACGCTGTGGTCAGCGACGCCGGCGTGATTCCCACCATCAAACACCTGTTGCCCGAATCTGTAGCGGCGAAAGGCGAGTTGTTGAAAAAGCTCGAAAGTGTGGCGTTGTCCGCTTCTCATCTGTGTTTGTACGCCGGATTCCACGGTTCACCTGAAAGTCTTGGTATGCCTAAGAGCAACTTTTGGATTTACCCTTCCGATGATCATGACGGTAACGTGGCCCGCTTTATGGAAGATCCGTCTTCGTCATTTCCCGTTACCTATGTATCTTTTCCTTCGGCGAAAGATCCCAGCTGGAATGCGCGCTATCCAGACCGCTCCACGGTGGAGATTATCGTGCCCGTCAATAATCAATGGTTTGATAAGTGGGCGGGTTCGCAGTGGAACAAGCGCGGTGAAGATTATCTGGCGCTGAAGGAACAGTTTTCTCACCGGATGCTTGATGAGCTGTATAAGCGCCTGCCGCAACTAGAGGCGGCGCTGGACTTCTATGAGCTATCCACGCCGCTTTCGACGCAGTGGTTTCAGATGAACATGGGAGGAGAAATATATGGCGTGGATCACACCGTAGAGCGTTTTCAGCAGGACTGGCTGCACCCGGTGACTCCCATCAAGAACTTCTACCTGACCGGCGCCGATGTGGTCACCGCCGGGGTGGGCGGCGCCTTGATGGGGGGCGTCATGACCAGCTTCGCTATGTTAGGCAAGGAGGGCTATAAACTGGGGCGTCTGCTAAAGCGTGGCCCGCACTCCCCGCAACCGCAGGCGCGAGTCAGGGAAGCGGGATAATCCCCTTAGGGATCGTATCCCGCCGGATTATGCGTTATGTTGTTGATCCGCAATTATAACTGCTAAGGATCAATCATATGGGGAATGGCCGGGGCGGCGCTGGAGCCGGCGTTGTTTGGATTCTCATCTTTTTGGGCGTACTGGTCTGGTCGGGATTATGGCCGAAGGACCGTTTCATCTGGTTGTTGGAAGTGGCGCCGGCGATTATCGCCGCGTTCATTCTTGCGTTCACCTATAAACGGTTTCCGCTGACGCCCCTGTTGTATTGGTTGATTCTGGTCCCCTCGGTCATTCTCATGGTGGGTGGGCACTATACCTATGCGGAAGTGCCTCTGTTCGACCGCATCGGAGAAATAATGGGGTGGGGAAGAAACAATTACGACAAGGTGGGCCATTTCGCCCAGGGCTTTATCCCGGCGATGGTGGCGCGGGAAATTCTGCTGCGTCTGCGGGTAGTGAAAGGGCGAAGCTGGATGAACTTTTTCATCGTCTGCATCGCCTTGGCGATCAGCGCCTTCTATGAACTGATCGAATGGTGGGTGGCGGTGGCCAGCGGAGACTCTTCCGTCGCCTTCCTGGGCACTCAGGGGTATGAGTGGGATACCCAGTCAGACATGTGCTACGCCATGGTTGGCGCTATTTCCGCTTTGCTTGTTCTGGGCCGGATACATGACCGGCAATTGTATCGCCTCAAGCGGGCGCCGGTGGCGGCGCCCTGAGGCTGGAAGGATCAGGCGGACGGCAGGTTTTTTAGCAGGAAGTCGCGGATATTTTCGCCCATTATCTTGCGAATCTGGCGTTCACTCAGTCCGGCTTTTTGCAACGCCTCGGTTAAGGCGTCCAGTCGGGTGACGTCGAAAGGCGTCGCCACGGCGCCGTCGAAATCAGACCCCATCGCCACGTGGTCCACGCCAATCAGATTGACTGTATATTTAATCGAACGGGCGATGGCGGCGGCGTCGCGTCCACAGACCGCTGTCGACCAGAAACCAATGCCGACGACGCCACCGTTGGCGGCGATTGCTTTTAGCTGAGCGTCGGACAGGTTGCGGTTGTTATTGCAAGTTCCTTTGACGCCGGTGTGCGACACGATAACGGGTCGTCTGGCCATGGTCAGCACGTCGGTAATGGTTTTGGGAGAGGCGTGGGCCAGGTCGATAATCATGGACTTATCCTCCATGGCTTTAACCCATTGTTTCCCCAGCGCTGTTAAGCCGCCTTTATTAACGCCGTGAGCGGAGCCGGACAACTCCGTGTCGAAAAAGTGGGTGGGGGCGATCATGCGGAAACCGGCCTCATACAGCGCGTTCAGGTTCTTCAGGTCGCCCTCCATCGCTTGCGCGCCTTCCAGCGTCAGCCAGCCGGCGAGAGCGTCCTTGTCGGTTTTATGAAGCGCGATGAAGTCCTGCAGGTCCTTGCGGTTCAGAATGAACTTGAACTTGTTATCTGGCGATGCGGCGAGGTCGCGCAGCATCTCTGCCTGGCGCTCGGCGCGGCTAAGAAGGCTCTGTAATGCGCTGGGGGACCAGGCTTGAGACAGTCCCAGCCAGAATATCATGTCGCTGTCGCCCGCGTTTTTCTGGATGTTCAAGCCGAAAGGAACTTTGGTCACCACTGAGAACGCCTGCAACGCCATGCCTCCCTCCCGCAGTCGCGGCAGGTCCATATGGCCCCGCTGATACCCCTTGGACAGATTACGGCCCCATAACAGTGAATCCGAATGCAGGTCGGCGAGGAACAGCGACTGGTGTAGATTCTTAGCTTTATCGGTCGCCGGCTTTGGCGCGGAGGCCGTCAGCTGATTACTGGCGTTATCCACCAATGGCGGGACCAGGGCGAAAAATGAGAGGACTGCGATGATCAGTGTGATTAACAGTCCTGTCAGTATTTTTTTCTTCATGGGGTATCGAAACCTTATTCATTCTATTGGCCCGATTGCTCCGGGCGGGCGCCAGTACATTAACCAATGCGGAAGGGGATGCCAACAAAACAAGGGTTGAACAAAGTGTAGACAGTCTTAAAAATACTGTATAAGATTACAGTACTGTATTTTTAAACACTTCCCGGCGTTATCGCATAAGCAGAAACGCCGGCACTGTTATACGAGGGCTTGATTATGCAGGTTTCATCCAACGGAGATATCATTCGCATTCAAATGCCGGTCAGCACATACATGATGGCGTTCTATTACAAATGCGTGGATGGCGAGTGGGTGCGCTATAAAAGAGAGAGACTGGGGACGTTGCACTAGTCTTCAGTTCTGGGCGGCGCGGGCTTTCCGCTCGCGTCGCCTGGGCGGTTCAGTACCTGAACTGCACGACCAGCTGCCTGAGCCGGGTCACCATCTGTTTCAGGTGGTCGCTGGATTGAAAGTTTTCCTCGGCGGCTGTGTGCAGGGTTTGTGACAGTTCACTGATGTTTACGATGCTGCGATCAATACTCTCCGCCGCCTCGCGCTGTTCATAGGTGGCCTGCGCTACATACTGATTGGCGTCATGCATGGAGGTGACGGCGGAAAGGGTCTGATCTATGGATTCGCTGGCCTGACTTGCTTGCGTAACCGTGCTTTCCGCACGTTTGCAGCTTTGCTCCATTCTGGTGACGGCTTTATTCACGCCGGCGCGGAGCTGTTCGATCATCTTTTGAATTTCATCGGTGGAGTTGCCGGTGCGTTGCGCGAGCGTGCGCACCTCATCGGCGACCACGGCGAATCCGCGCCCCTGATCCCCGGCGCGGGCGGCTTCAATGGCTGCGTTTAGCGCCAGCAAGTTGGTCTGTTCGGCGATGCCGCGAATGACGTCGAGTACGGCGCCAATGGACTCGCTTTCCCTGGCGAGCTGGCCGACGGAGTCAGACGTTTCGTTGATCGTCTGAGTCAGTTCATTGATGCGGGTGGTGGCGCCATCCACGGCGGTTTTGCCCGACTCACAGGCTTTGCGCGCTTCCAGTGCGATACTGGCGGCGTTGTCGGTATTTTCGTTGATGCCTTTAACGGTCGCCGTCATCTCGTTGGAGGCGGTCGCCACCAGATCGGTTTCGTGGCTGAGCTGCTCCGCAGATGCTTTCGTCTGTGCGCTGATGCGAGCGCTTTGTTCGGAGGATGAGGACAGCTCGTCAGTGGTTTGCGCAAGGTCTCCCACGATAACGGAGAACTTATCCATCATGGCGTTGAACGCCAGGGCGATAGCGCCAATTTCATCCTGACGACTGTAGTCCACCCGTTTGGTGAGATCGTTGTTGTCCTCAATCTCAGTAATCACCCGACGTAGACGGTGAATGGGCTGCGTGATGGACCTCGATAGCAGAAAACCGACAAGCAGAGAGACGGTGACAGACACAACGAGAATGAACAGCACTTCCTGCTGTAGGCTGCGGCCGCTGGCGGCGACAGAGTCGTTAGCTTCCAGCACCTGACTGGCGGCGACGGACACTTCCTGCGCTGCCTGTCCAACCCCCTCGTTGGCTGCAGCCGCCGCTTTGGCGGCTTCTTCCAGGATGATCTTAAAGGTAGAGCTCATGGCCATGCTGGCGGTGCGGGCTTCGCCGATCATCGCGCTGACGCGCTGGCGGGAGTCATTGTTGCGGGTGCGATCCACCGCCTCAGCGATGGACTTGTTGAAGTCGTCCAGATACATCAATACGACATCCGCAACATCCGCCATTTCCTCATCGGTTCCGGCGATTTTATCCAGGGTGTCGCGCAGGCTTTTCTCCGCCTTGTCGCCCTGACTGATAGAGTGCTCTTCGGCGGTGGTGGCGGAGTCCAGACGCCAATACAGATATTCGGAATACTGGGCGAACGCGGTCTGGCTTTGCGCCAGCAGTTCGTTGAGATGTTGTTGCTGGCTGACCAGCTGGTTCTGCTTGGCGACAGCCGTGTTTTGCTGCTCCACCATGCTGCGTTGCCCTTCAATGGTGCTGAGCATGTCATGCACCGCGCCCAGCAAGTACAAAAGTGCGCAGCTGAGAATGATGGCGAACACGCCGCTCATCATTAATGCGCGATGGAAAATGGTAATGCGCCTTGTCACCCGGCTGAAGATGTGAGCCATATCGTTTCCGTCTTTGAATTTAGTTCGACTGGCGGCGGGAGTTATACTTCGCGGACGAATAGGATAAGCTCCGTAACCGCTGGACGCGACCTCGCCATTCCTGCATCTCTGTGGCGGTCTTTAGATGGTTTTGTCGCAGCCGCTTAATCTATTATTACTCTTATTTATAGCAGAAATTTTCAGCTCCGCCCGGCGGCGGGCTGTCGGGTGTGAGGAATCGGTCTTGAGCTGCAAACTGGGCGTACTGTTACTGCCGGGATTTTCCATGCTGTCCTACGCCAGCCTGGTGGAGCCGTTGCGGGTTTGTAATGAGCTGTTGGATGAACGCCAGTATCGGCTGGTGCGTCTGGGTGCTGAGCCGGTAGTGGCGTCCGGGGATGGCGTGGCGGTCTCGGTGGATCGTTCTTTGGCTCATGTCGCTGGCCTGGACGCGTTGGTCGTCTGCGGCTCGGTGGGGCTTTATAAAACGCCGCTGCTGGAAAAAGAATGGCTGGCTTCTCACAACAAAGACCTGTCCTGGCTGGGAGGCGTGGCTAACGGCGCAGCTCTGTTGCTTGAAATGGGGTTGTTGCGAGGCAGGAAAGCGTCGCTGCAGATCCCTGATGCGCTATCCGCGCAAGCTCGCGAGTGCTTTCCCTCTCAAGATGTGTTTTCTGTCGACGCTAATGTCTGGACCTGTCGCGGGGGCACTGCGGCGCTGGACATGGCGCTGTTCATGGTGGGTCGTCATCACGGGGTGGAACTGGCGGAAATGGCGTCTCAGGCCATTATGCGGGAGCGTCTTGGCGGCGCCAAAACTACCGGACGCAAACGTCCTGATCCCTTGGCGAAAAGAGAAGCGCCGGCGCTCTGCGATGCGGTGCAACTGATGGAAAATAATATCGAAGAACCGTTGACCACGGACGATATCGCCAAGCATCTGGAAATCTCCAGGCGCCAGCTTGAGCGTCTGTTCAAGCGCTATCTGGACTCCGTTCCTTCCCGTTATTACCTGCAAATTCGTCTGGAAAAGGCGCGGGACATGCTGTGTTCTTCCGCGATGAGCATCACCGATATAGGGTTGAAAACCGGTTTTTCCTCCGGCGCGCATTTTTCCACTGCTTATCGCAATCTGTACGGGCTGACGCCCAGTGAGGAAAGGGCCGGTCAGCCCTGAAGGCCGCCGGCTATTAATCAGGCAGACAAATAGCTTCCTTCTATTTGTCTGCAACGACAGGGCCTGCACATGTCAGGCCCTGTCTCCCGCGGCTAACAGCCGCGCGCCTGATTGTTAACATGCCAATATCATTGCCATATTAATAATCAGGTTATTGAGCGACTGTCTTCAGCGCATTACGCGTGGGAGCTTCCGCATGGGGGATGGCGCGAAACAGCTTGCGCACCACGTAATTGACCGCCGCGGTGCGATGCCGCATCCACAGATGACAGTCCACAGGCTTGGCGCCGAGGTTCGCCTTTGGCTCCAAAGCGGTCCTGCCTAATGATACTTTGCTGCAGCCAAACTGACAGCCATGTTCAATGGAGAGTTGCAGCAGGCGGAAATACAGGGGCAGGTCGGCATTGATCTCGTAATCCATGCCCACATAGTAGGCCATGGACGTATCGCGATCCTTTACGGAGGTGACGAAGCCAACGATGCGGCCGTTCTGGGACAGCGTCGTGCAGGCGAAGCGGTCTCCCAGCGAATCCGACAGCGCCTTGAAATATCCTTTGGGCAATGTGGCCAAACGGGCGGCGGCGCGGTTCTCCACTTGCAGGTAAAGTGCGTGCAGCGCCTCATCCTGCTCATCGTTGATGTTATCCAGAGTGTTCGTCTCCACTCCGGCGTCCTGCAGCTTCTTAATAATGGAGGTAATGCGCTTACGGTATTTGCCGGTGAGGCTTTGCAGGTAGTCTTCGAAAGTCCGGGTTCCCGGCTCCAGCGTCAACACCATTTCCGGATCGGTCTGAATGGAGCGGTAGCTGTAGCGTTTCAGGATTTCAGACTGCGGCAGCATGTCGCTGTTGAAGTCCTTCAGCATAACAAAGTCGATAGAGCCGCCCAGTTTTTCTCCCCGGCGGATGCGATACAACAGCTCAGCCAGAGCGCGCCAGCCCAGTTCCGCATCGACTCCCTCGGCGAACGCTACGCCGTGAAGGCCGCAAGACACCAGATTGCCGCAGACCAGAATGCGTTCCCGATATTTCTGGCTTAGCTTGGCCTTGGTATTGTCCGGATCTTCACTTTTGATCATGCGGTCGCCAGTTACGTCGGCGATCTGGCAGCTAACGACGCCGATGGGCTCGCGGTCTTTGTAGATGAGTCCGTAGCGAGGGGAAATGTTGTCCGGCGCGTTGAGTTCCAGCGCCTGTAGATAATCCCGTTGCAGAAAAACGGATGCGGACGCGGCGATGCGGTCCCAGTCCGCCGCATTGAGAAAGTTGATGCTGTCGGCGATAGCGAACTCCAGTCCCAGAGGGGTGCTGCGTTCTTTGCGCCGGGTTTTTACATCCTTGATCTTGGCGAGCGTTTTTTTCATGGTTATTCACACCCTATATAGAAAGCCTTCCTATACTAAGCGAGACGGGGACTGTCGCGCGACAGTATTATTCTCTGGCGAATCAATACGCTAAAACCTTTTTAGATTGCCTTAACTACGTATGGCGACCTGCGCCGGGGTGCGCAAATCTGTAAATTCATGTCGCCTTTGCGAAATCCTTCTATATCTTTTGTTCCTAAACTAACTGACATTGGGCCTGACAGGCCCGTAAAAATAACTTCGCCGGAGACGCTGCGGAGCGTTGGCCGGCTTACCCGAATGGAGAAGATGAATGACCTCTAGCCAAGTCACCAGAGAAATGTTTGATCAGGTAATGGTTCCCAACTACGCGCCGGGCCCGATTATCCCTACTCACGGCATCGGCTCCCGAGTCTGGGATCAGGCTGGTAAGGAATACATCGATCTGGCGGGCGGCATTGCGGTAACCGGTCTGGGGCACGCTCATCCGGAACTGGTGGCGGCGTTGACCGAGCAGGCGCAAAAGCTGTGGCACCTGAGCAACGTACTGGCGAACGAGCCGGCTATTCTGCTGGCTAAAAAGTTGACTGAGATGACCTTCGCTGATCGCGTGTTTTTCTCCAACTCCGGCGGCGAAGCCAACGAAGCCGCGTTCAAACTGGCGCGTCGTTACAGCTGGGAAAAACACGGACCTCATAAACACGACATCGTGGCCTGTAACAACAGTTTCCACGGTCGGACGCTATTCACCGTCAGTGTGGGCGGTCAAGCCAAGTATCGCGAAGGCTTCGAGCCGGTTCCCGGCGGCATCAAGCATGCGCCTTTCAATGATATCGCCGCTCTGGAAGCCGCCATTGATGAAAACACCTGCGCCTTCGTAGTTGAGCCCGTACAAGGCGAGGGCGGTGTGACGCCAGCGGATGAAGCCTACCTGAAGCGCGCCAGAGAACTGTGCGACCAGCACAACGCGCTGCTGATCTTTGACGAAGTTCAGACAGGCGTTGGCCGCACCGGAGCCTTGTATGCATATATGAAGTACGGCGTGACGCCGGACATTCTGACCACCGCCAAGGCCATGGGCGGCGGCTTCCCTATCGGCGCCATGTTGACCACAACGGAAGTGGCGCAAAGTCTGACGGTGGGCACTCACGGCAGCACCTACGGCGGCAACCCGCTGGGCTGCGCAGTGGCGAACAAGGTCATGGATATCGTCAACACGCCGGAAGTATTGCAAGGCGTTGAGCGCAAGCATGAATTGATGGTGTCCGGGCTGCAGGCGATCAATGAGAAATATGGCGTATTCAGCGCTGTGCGCGGCATGGGCCTGTTAATCGGGGCGGCGCTTACTGACGAGTGGCAGGGCAAAGCCAAGCAGTTCATGACGGCGGCGCTGGAAGAGGGCGTACTGGCGCTGATCGCTGGACCTAACGTATTGAGACTGGCGCCTTCTCTGATCATCGGCGACGACGACATCAAAGAAGGACTGGCTCGCTTCGAAAGAGCGGTGGCCCGCGTCGCGCAAGGGCAATAAGGAAAGTTAAAGGGAACTAACTTGTACAACCTGTCAGTCTGAACTAATTGGAGGGAATGAGAATGGTGATTTTTCGCCCCAGCCGCTTCGCCGACTTGCCCGGCATCGAAAAGTTGATAAACGAAAGCGCAGCGCAGGTGTCCACCCTGCCTGCGGACCGCGATAAACTGGGCGAGAAGATCGACCAGTCCTGTCGCTCCTTCGCCGGCGATGAATCCATGGTCGGTAAGGAACGCTATCTGTTTGTGCTTGAGGATACCGAAAACAAAGAGATCCTCGGCACATCAGGCATCGACGCCTGCGCCGGCAACGGCGCGCCGTTTTATAACTACCGGCTGGATGAACTCATTCACTCCTCCCAGCAACTGGGGGTGTTCAACAAAGTTCCCATTCTTTATATGACCCATGAGCTCACTGGCTCTCCGCTGCTGTGCTCGCTGACTATTTCTCCCCGTTATCGCAAAACGGAATATTTCGATCTGCTGTCGCGCTCGCGCTTCCTGTTCATGGGGCAGCACCGCGAGCGCTTCCAGTCCCGCATTATTGTGGAGATTCAGGGCAAGCAGGGCGACAACGGCGATTCCCCGTTCTGGGATAGCCTGGGTCGCCATTTCTTTGATATGGACTTCGCGACGGCGGACTATTACTCCGGCATCAAGAGCAAAACCTTCATCGCGGAAATGATGCCGCCCCATCCCATTTATGTGAACCTGCTGACCAAGGACGCTCAGGACGCTATTGCGCACCCGCACTCGGCGGCCCGGGACAATTGTCAGTTTCTGAATCGGGAAGGTTTCCGCATGGGCCGCTACATCGATATTTTCGACGGCGGCCCGACTCTGGAGGCGGATCTGGACAATCTGACCACCGTGAAATCCACAAAAACCAAGCAGGTTAAGCTGTCGGATAACCAAACCGGACTGCAGTACCTGATGTGCAACACCCTGTTTGAAGACTTCCGGGCCACGCTGGCCAACGTCACCGATGGCATGGGCGACCTGCTGCGCCTGAAGCGCAGCACAGCTGAGGCGATTCTGGTGTCGGAAGGCGATAACGTCCAGTTCGCGCCACTGTGACCGGCGTTGGGACTAACACTTTAAGCGAAGCATGAGACAGGGCTGGAGCAAGAGGATTTCAACATGATGATTATTCGTCCCATTAGCGGCAAAGATTTGGATGCAGTGTACGAGTTGGCGAAGAGCGCAGGCATTGGCGTGACGACCTTGCCCGCCAACCGTGAGCTGTTGTCGCAGCGCATTGAAGAGTCGGAGCGTTCATTTTCAGAGCGCATCGAACAGGAACACGCCTACTACATGTTCGGGCTGGAGGACACTGAGGCCGGAACCATCGTTGGGGTTAGTGCGATCAAAGCGCGGGTAGGCCTGGATGAAGTCTGGTACAACTATCGGGTCTCCACCACGGTGAACGCCTCCAAAGAACTGGGCATTCACAAGCAGACGCCGACGTTGTATCTCACTAACGACATGACCAACTGCAGTGAAATCTGTACGTTGTTCCTGCATGAGAAATACCGCAACAGCTTCAATGGTCAGCTGTTGTCGAAATGCCGCTTCCTGTTTCTGGCGGATTTTTCTGAGCGTTTCAGCAATAAGATTTTCGCTGAGATGCGCGGTTACACCAACGAGCAGGGCCAGTCTCCGTTCTGGGAAGATCTGGGCCGTAAGTTTTTCAGCCTGGAGTTCTCTCAGGCGGATTATTTATCCGGCATCGGCAACAAGGCGTTCATCGCCGAACTGATGCCCAAATATCCCATTTATGTTCCCTTTTTCAGCCAGGAAGCCCGCGATGTGATTGGTCGGGTGCATGAGCATACCCGACCTGCGCTGGCCATGCTGGAAAGCGAAGGCTTTAATTTCAACGGACTGGTGGACATTTTTGACGCCGGTCCTTTGGTGGAGTCTTTCGTTCACGGCATCCGCAGCGTGCGCGACAGCGCCAAGCGGTTTGTCATGCCGGTGCAGAAAACCGGCGCCGGCGACATTGCCGAACCCTATATGATTTCCAACCGGTCCTTCTCCAACTTCAGGGTGGGACTGCTCGACAGCGACCAGATTAAATCCGACACGGTCTCTCTCAATCATGATCTGATGGATCATTTGCAATTAGGAGCCGGGGACACAGTGCGAGTGGTCGCGTTGAAAGCGAAGAGGAGCGATGCATGACTGTACGTGAAAGCGCATTTGTAAACGGTCGCTGGCTTGCCGGCGGCGGTGTGGAATTTGAATCCCTGGACCCGGTGACCCAGGATTGTCTGTGGAAAGGCGCGGCGGCGTCCGATGACGTCGTGGGGCAGGCGGTGCAAGCGGCCCGTCAGGCGTTCACCAGCTGGGGACGTCTGGATGTCTCCAGGCGTATCGATATCGTTAAACGCTTCGCCGAGTTGCTGGAAGAAGACAAAGAGCGTCTTGCTGACGTGATCGGCAAAGAGACCAGCAAACCGTTGTGGGAAGCGCGTACGGAAGTCGCCAGCATGGTCGCCAAAGTAGGTATCTCCATTCAGGCGTTTAATGAGCGCACCGGCGTATCCGAGCAGGACGTGGCGGCGGGACATGCGGTGCTGAAACACCGTCCTCATGGCGTGTTAGCGGTATTTGGCCCTTATAACTTCCCTGGACATTTGCCCAATGGACACATTGTGCCGGCGCTGATTGCTGGCAACACGATTGTCTTTAAGCCAAGCGAGTTGACGCCCTGGTTTGCGGAAGAAACAGTGCGCATTTGGGCGAAAGCCGGTTTGCCGGACGGGGTGTTGAATCTGGTGCAAGGCGCGCGGGAAACCGGCGTGGCTTTGGCGGCCAACGATGGCATTGACGGTCTGCTGTTTACCGGCAGCTCGCCCACCGGACATAGCCTGCATCGTCAGTTCGGCGGTCGTCCAGAGAAAATCCTGGCGTTGGAGATGGGTGGCAACAACCCGCTGATTATCGCGCCACCTTATGATTTGAAAGGCGCAGTGCATCATACCCTGTTCTCAGCCTTTGTCTCCGCAGGCCAGCGTTGCACTTGCGCGCGACGTCTGTTGGTTCCGGATACGGCGGAAGGCCAGGCGTTTTTGGATGAGCTGATCGCGGCGGCGGCTAATTTACAGGTAGGGCGCTACGATGCGGACCCGCAACCTTTTATGGGCGGTGTTATTTCCCTGCGCGCGCGGGATCAGATGCTGGCTGCGCAAAACAAGCTGGCTGCGGAGGGCGGGCGCATCCTGTTGGAAATGCGCAGCCTGGAAGAGAATGCGAGCCTGCTGAGCCCAGGCGTCATAGATGTCACGGACGTGCAGGAGCTGCCGGACGAAGAGCACTTCGGACCCATGTTGCAGGTATTGCGTTACCGCGATTTTGATCACGCCCTGGAGTTGGCCAACAAAACCGGATTCGGTCTGGCGGCGGGCTTGATCAGCGACTCTCGCGACCTCTATGACCGCTTCTGGCTGGAAGTGCGCGCAGGCATCGTCAACTGGAACAAGCCTCTTACCGGCGCCAGCAGCGCCGCGCCGTTCGGCGGCGTGGGCGCAAGCGGCAATCATCGGCCCAGCGCCTACTACGCGGCGGATTACTGCGCCTATCCGGTCGCTACTCTGGAGGCGGATCAGGCGCAGGCGCCTGCGCAGTTATCGCCAGGCATGTCCTTATAAGTTTCATGGCATGCAAAACAGCAACGAATTCAAACGAGTACAAGAGGCGGATAGATGATGAAGGCATTTGAAGTCAATTTTGACGGGCTGGTGGGGCCGACTCACAACTATAGCGGGCTCTCATACGGCAACGTGGCCTCAGAAACCAATATTCGCGACGTATCCAACCCTAAGGAAGCCGCCAAGCAAGGGCTGCGCAAAATGAAGGCGCTGCACGACATGGGCTTCAAGCAAGGCGTGTTGCTGCCGCAAGAGCGTCCGGACATTGCGACCCTGCGTCGTCTGGGCTTTACCGGCTCAGATCGGGAAGTATTGCTGCAAGCGGCGCATCAGGCGCCGGTGTTTCTGGGCGCAGTCGCGTCCGCCTCCTGCATGTGGACGGCGAATGCGGCGACCGTCTCGCCCAGCGCCGACACCACGGATGGCCGAGTACATTTCACCGCGGCCAATCTGAACGCGAAGTTCCATCGTTCGATCGAGCATCCAACGACGACCCGTATTCTGCAGGGTATTTTCAATAATGATCAGTACTTTGCTCACCACAAAGCGCTGCCGCCCACCAGCCAGTTTGGCGACGAAGGCGCGGCCAACCACACCCGTTTCTGCAAGAACTATGAAGACAAGGGCGTGGAACTGTTTGTATATGGGCGCGTGGCGTTCGATGAGAACGCGCCGCGGCCAATGAAATATCCTGCGCGGCAGACGCTGGAAGCCTGTCAGGCGGTGGCGCGTTTGCACGGGCTGGCCGACTCGTCGGTGGTGTATGCCCAGCAAAACCCGGCGGTCATTGATCAGGGCGTGTTTCACAATGACGTTATTGCGGTAGGTAACCGCAATGTGCTGTTCTACCATGAGCAGGCGTTTTTGAACACGTCGCAAATGCTGACGGAGCTGGAAGGGAAGCTGCAAGGCTGTCTGCTGAAGGCGGTCAAGGTTTCCGACAGCGAAGTGTCCGTAGCGGATGCGGTATCCAGTTATCTGTTCAACAGCCAATTGCTGAGTCTGAATGATGACGACATGATGCTGGTGGTGCCCCATGAGTGCCGCGACAATCCCAACGTCAAAGCCTATCTGGACGATCTGGTCACTCGCGGCGGTCCTATCAAGCGTGTGGAAGTATTCGATCTGAAACAGAGCATGAAAAACGGCGGCGGTCCCGCTTGTTTGCGTCTTCGTGTGGCGTTGACGGAAGCGGAGCTGGCGGCGGTGCACCCTCATGTGATGATGTCTGATGGATTGTTCGACACGCTGAACGCGTGGGTGGACAAACACTACCGCGACCGCATCTCCCAGCAGGATCTGGCCGACCCGCAGTTGCTGACCGAATGTCGCACGGCGCTCGATGAGCTGACCCAGCTGCTGCAATTAGGCTCGCTGTATCCTTTCCAATTAGCCTGATTCCTTCCTGTGAGCGACATGAGCCGCCTCCCTTTGGGGACGGCTCTTCGTTAGTTGTGTTGGAACACAACAATATGTAACGAAACTTAAACTAATTTATCTATAAGTTTCTCTAAGTGTCCGTTAATCTCTGCATAATCGGCTGATCGCCTTTTTCATTAGCATTAAAGCAGGGATACTCAGCGTGGCGGCGAAGCGTCATTCGGTTTTCAATAATGTGCGCCGATTGCTGGCGCGCGCATATAGTTTACGTACGGTGGTCGTTGTGGCCGCCTGTCTTATTGTGGTTGCGCCGCAACTGGCCCGTCATCTTCCTTCTCTGGATACCTGGTTGTACAACGCCGCCTGGAGCGTTAACAAAAATACGCCCGTCAAGCCTGCCGACGATGTTCCTTTAGCGCAAAGGCTGATGCCGGGCCTGGCGCCGACTCCCATATTCTTTTTAGATCCCTATCTGGCGTCGGCTAAACTGGACGCCGCCAGCCAGATTGAAACCAATGCTTTCCGCGTCGCGCCGGGTTTGCAGACGCCGCCCTGGTTTTTCCTGGCTGAGAAAGCGCTCATTTTGGTCTGCATGCTGCTGCTTGTGGCCGCATTGCCCAGAATGACTTGGCCGGCGGGTTTTTTTACTGTCGCTGTGTTTGTGGTTTCCCTCGCAGTTATCCAGATAGGCATGCAAGTGGCGCAGTCCAGATGGCTCCCGCTTGGAGTGACGATCCAGTTCTTAGTGGCGGGCTATCTGGTCATGGCGTTCTGGCTGAAACAGCAGAAGCAGATCGAAGCGTTGCGGGATGCGCGTCAGGACGTCAGTTTACGTCTGGGTAAAATGCAATTGAAGCAGGGCATGCTGGAAGAAACCTTGACCACGCTACGCCCCTGTCTGTCCAGAGAAGACGCCTGCGCCATTGTGTATGACGTGGCCGTACAGCAGGAGAAAAAGCGTCAGTATGACGCCGCTGCAAATACCTATTTGTCCATTGCCGCAGTCAACCCCAAATTCCGCGATGCGGCGGAGCGGGCGAAGAAGCTGGCGAAGTTTGAAACCATGCAGCAGGCGGGAGACACGGAATGGGCGGCTACGCAAACGCTGGCTACGCCGGCGGATATATCCCGCCCTGTACTGGGGCGTTATGAAATCGTGCGCGAACTGGGGCGCGGCGCCATGGGCGTGGTGTACTTGGGACGCGATCCAAAAATCTCCCGTCAGGTCGCCGTTAAGACACTGAATTACAGGCAATTCGACTCCCATCGCCTGACTGACCTCAAAGCGCGCTTCTTCCGCGAGGCGGAAGCGGCGGGCAGATTGGACCATCCCAATATCGTGACGGTCTATGATGTCGGCGAAGAAGCCGATCTCGCTTTTATCGCCATGGATTATATTCAGGGCAAGAGTCTGAACGTTTACGCCAAGCCAGGTCGGCTGTTGTCGGTCGAGGTGGTGTACATGTTGATGGCGAAGGTGGCGGACGCCCTGGAATACGCCCACCAGAAAAATATCGTGCACCGTGATATCAAACCCGCGAATATCATCTTCAACCCGGATAACCAACAGGTTAAAGTAACTGATTTCGGCATTGCGCGGATCTCCGACAAGTCGAAAACCCGCACTGGGCAGATGCTGGGCAGTCCGCTGTATATGTCGCCGGAACAATTGAAAGGCGGCAAAGTGAACGGGGTCTCGGACATATTCAGCCTGGGTGTGACATTTTATCAGTTGCTGACCGGAGAGCCGCCTTTTAACGCGGATTCCCTACCTGAACTGACTCAGCAGATTCTGAACAAAAAGCACCGTAGCGTCAGAGAATTGAGGCCGGAGCTTCCCGCAAGCGCTGTTCGAATTACCAATAAGGCGTTGCAAAAGGACCCTGCCAAGCGATATGCCAATGCAGGCGAGATGGCGGAACAACTAAGGAGATGTTGCATGAACGAGTTTGGAAAAACCGCCTTATGCTGACATATAAAGTAAGTGGACAGAGCCATGTGGGCTGTGTCCGTCGGGCGAATGAAGATTATATCGGCTGGCGCGTTTCCACTGATGGAAGGAGAGCGCTGGCGGTATTGGCGGATGGCATGGGCGGTCATGCGGGGGGCGCTGAAGCCAGCCGTATTGCCGTTGAAGCTTTTATCGAGTGCGCCATAGATCTGATGTGGCGTAACGTCGAACTATCCGAATACCTGATCCGCGAGCGGCTACTGGATGCGGCGGAAGCGGCCAACGAGGCAGTATGCGTCGAGCGCAAGCTGAATGAAGCCCTGTCCGGCATGGGAACTACTTTGGTGGCGGCGTTCTCTTATGACGGCGAGGCCTGCGTGGTCCACGCCGGGGACTCGCGCTGCTATTTGGTGTCCCAGTCTGGAGAACTGAGGCAACTGACCCGGGATGACAGCGTGGTGCAACAGATGCTCGATGACGGCTCTATTACGGAACAGGATGCGCCGCACGTGCCCTACCGTAATATGTTGACCAAAGCGCTGGGGTGCCAGGAGGACCTGCTGTTCAGTTGCATCAATGTCAGTCTCAAAGAGGGGGAGCGCCTCCTGCTATGTTCCGACGGCTTGTTCAACATGTTGCCTCATGGCGTAATCGGCGAATTGGCCAGCGGCGTGCGTCCGCAGGAGGAGCGCGTCGACAGTCTGATCGCAGCTACCTTGAATAAAGGCGCGGAAGATAACGTATCCGTACTAATGGTTGAAGTCAGTGGTATGGCCGTCGATGCCTGACGTGATACGTCGCAGATAAAGAAGTGATAAACAGGACTATGTTCAGCGGAAGGACCGCAAGAAGTGAGGTAAATGTGAGTATGCCCATGCTAGCGCAACTGATTGATGATGTGGTGGCGAATAAATTTCTACTGGAGAAGCGGGAAATCGTAATCGGCAGGCATCCCAACTGCGATATCCAGATCAACGACATCGCCGTCAGCGGTAAACATGCGTTGATTGAAGTGGAGCAAAACCAATATATGGAAGGCGTGCTGGATGTTTTTATTTCGGATAACGGCAGCACGAACGGCACTTTCGTCAACGACGAGAAGGTCAGTGGTCGCCGTCGCCTGAACAACAACGATGTGGTCAGAGTAGCCTGGAACGCTTTTACCTTTATCGATGGCGCTGAAAGCACGCTGGAGAAAACCGCTTACACGTTGGACGAATGATCTTTCCGACCGCATATGGCGGCTTTGCAGCGGCCAGTTGAATTTCCGCACCGGGACAACTACGTATCCAGGCGCTAAGCGGCGTAGCGCAAGCCTTGTAGGCTTCGCGCTATGGCCCGTTGCAAGAATCCGCTTCCCTTATCGCCATTTTTCGCCATAATTCGCCCGCATAATTCCCTAAACCTTTGTTACGCTGATACAGACCGCCTGTTATCGGGCGTTGGCGAAGTGCGGCGATATCCTTCAAAAAAACGCTTATCAAAAATCGCTACGACTAACCTCTTCTAAAGGACAGTGTATGAGAGAAGTTCTGACCCGTTGGGCATGGGGCTTACTATTGGTGTTGATGGTCGGCTGCTCCGGCGAATCCGGCAACGACGACAGCGGCAAGGCAGTACAGTCTCAGGCCATTGCAGAGAAAAAGGCCTCCATTCCGACACCACAGCCAGAGGCCAAAAAGCCGCCGGTTAAAGTGGATCGGGAAACGCTCAAGCAAGAATATGCGCAAACCCCATTCAAGATTCTACGCATTGGCGAGCAACCCTGGGATGACGGTCCCGCACTGTCCGTAACTTTCTCCGCGCCTCTGGACCAGGATACGATGCTGGGTCGTTATCTGACCGTAGCGGATGAGCAGAATCAGCCTGTCGCCGGCGACTGGATTCTTAACCCTGTCGGCACAACCGCCTTCTTTCCTTTTGTCGAACCTGAAAGGCATTACACGGTCACCGTATCGCAAGGTCTGGCGGCCATTACCGGGCGCATGTTGGAAGAGGGCGCCAGTCAGCAGATCAACACTCGCCGTTTGGACCCCAGCGTACGCTTTATCAGCCGTGGCGCTCAGTTGTCGCCGGAGCTGACTGACGGTCTGGAGATTGAAGCGCTGAATATCGACGCGGTCGACATAGATATCTGGCGCATCAGCGACGACAAAATGACCGACTTTGTCAGCGGTTACCTGGGGCGTAGCTATTACGAACTGGAGCAACTGCGCTCCTGGGGTGAGCTGGTGTACGGCGGTCGCTTCGACCTGAATATCGACGTGAACAAGCGCAAACGTCGCCTGATTGATCTTTCCTCTGTCGAACCTCTCAAACAGCCAGGCATTTTCGTCGCCATTATGAAGGGCGCCGGGCATTACCCTTATGAATACGTTACTACCTGGTTCACTGTCAGCGACATTGGTTTGCAAGTTCGCACCTATCAAAATCAGATGCTGGCGTGGGTCAATGGGTTGGCGGACGCCAAACCTCGGAGCGGCGTGAGCATTGAGTTGATCAATCAGCAAGGCAAACTGCTGAGAAACGCCAAAACCGACTCTGATGGCGTGGCGACTTTCGAAGGCGCTGAAACTTCCGCAGTGCTGGCGATTGCGCGTACGGATAAGCAATTGGCGCTGGTGCGACTGAATCAGCCTGCGATGGATTTGACCGAGTTCAAACTGCCAAGCCGCAAGCAAAACCCTCTGGAGCTGTTTCTGTACAGCCCGCGAGATCTGTATCGACCAGGAGAGACCGTACATATCAACGCCTTGCTGCGTGATCATGATGGCCGCAAGGTTACCGCCATGCCGATTCAGGCGGAGTTAACCCGTCCGGACGGTCGCGTGCACACTTCGTTCACCTGGCAAGGGGATGAGCAGAGCTTTTATACCACCACGTTCTCTTTACCGGAAAACACTCTGACAGGTGACTGGTTTTTCAAAGCCACATTAGGCAATGGCGATTACTTCCTGTATCGCCTGCAAGTAGAAGACTTTTTGCCAGAACGCATGCGTTTGGAGATCAAGCCGGATGCGGAGCATTACAGCACTACAGACACCATCAACCTGCAGTTGCAGGCGGAGTATCTGTGGGGCGCGCCAGCCTCCGGCAATCGCGCTGAAACGACATTACAGATTGCGCCGGCGCGTACTGTCTCCGAAACCTTTTCCGATTTTATCTTTGGCGAAGATAACGATGCGCTGAAAGAGACGTTGTCTCTGCCGCCCGTAGAATTGGACGAGGAAGGGCGTTACTCACTGGAACTCCCCAATCATTGGTCTGAAGCGACCATGCCAGTGCGTGTGCGCGCCAATGTCAGCGTATTTGAGTCCGGCGGCCGCCCCGTCGCCCGTCAGTGGCAACAGTCTCTATGGCCCAGCGAAAGTCTGGTCGGCGTGCGCCCGCTGTGGGATGGCGACATCGCCGATCCTGAAACCAGTGCGGCGTTTGAGCTGATTCATATTAATCAGGCGGACGAATTACTGGGCATGGAATACCTGGACGCTACCCTGATTCGAGAAGACTCCGCCTATTACTGGCGCTGGAGTGATGACGGATGGGATTACGAAACCACCGAGCGCAACCAGCCTGTCTACAATCGCGTGATGAAAATCGAGCCAGGACAACGTTTGACGGTGTCCGTGCCGGTTGAGTACGGCAACTATCGTTTGGAGTTGCGCGACAAACAGCAGAATCTGCTCAATGCCTATAAGTTTTTTGCAGGCTGGTCCTGGGACGGCGAACGTGGCGGCAAAGGCCCACGTCCGGAGCAGGTGGAGCTGCGTTGGGACAAGAACGCGTATCAGGGAGGAGACACCGCCAAACTGACGTTGCAGGCGCCATTTGACGGTCGCGCCATCGTCACCGTTGAAGCGAACGAGTTGCTATGGCGTGGCGCAGTGGATGTGAAAGACGGCAAAGCGGACATTAATGTGCCAGTGAAGGATATCTGGACGCGTCATGACATGTTTGCGACAGCGCTGGTGCTGCGCCCTGGAAAACAGTCCGCCCTGGAAATGCCACGTCGCGCCTGGGGCATGCGTCATCTGCCTCTGGATCGCGAAGCCAGAAAAATGCAGATCGAACTGAAAGCGCCGGAGCGCGTTGAGCCAGAGAGCAAGGTCGCGGTGCAGATTCAGGTGCAGCCTGGCTCCACTGCATCCAAGACCGTGGCGGTGACTCTGGCGGCGGTGGATACCGGCGTGCTTAGCCTGACTCGTTTCAAAACGCCGGACCCGTTCGCCTGGTTCTTCAGTCCGCGCAGCTACTCTGCGGAAATTCGCGATACCTATTCCAGTCTGATTGAAATGAGCAGCGCCGACCGCGCCAGACAACGCTTCGGCGGTGACGCGGATGAAATGTCCCGTGGCGGCGATGCCCCCGTCAGCGATGTGCAGATTGTTTCTCTCTATTCAGGCAAAGTGGCGCTGGATGCGGAAGGCAAGGGAACCATCGAACTGCAGCTGCCTTACTTCAATGGCGAAGTGCGCTTGATGGCGGTGGCGTTTGACGACGCCCGTAGCGGCTCTGCGGAAAAGCGCATGACCATCGCGGCGCCGATCGTCGCCGAGATCAACCTGCCGCGTTTCCTGGCGTTTGGCGATAAAACGGAAGCGCTCTGGGATCTGCAAAACCTGCTGCCGGAACAACGTAAACTGAGCGTTAAAGTCAGTGCCGACGGTCCTCTGGGCGGTGCGGAATCCGCTACGGAAGCGACCCTGACGGGCAAAGGCCGCGAATGGGTGCGTCTGCCTCTGGAGGCGATGGATGCGGAAGGCGTGGGCAATCTGTCGTTGAGCGTTACGTCGACGGATGGTCTGGAACCGGCGATCAACATTCAACGTGAATGGAAGCTGGGCCTGCGTCCGCCCTATCCGGCGCAATTGAACATACAAAGTCATGTGCTGGAATCCAGCGCGGCCATGTCGCTGACCGACCCTTTGATTGATGTGGCTTTGAGCTCGTCGCTGGAAACACAATTGTCAGTCGGCTCTGTGCCGCCGTTGGATTCCAACGAATACATGAAATACCTGATCCAATACCCCTATGGTTGCCTTGAGCAGACTTCCAGCCGGGTCTGGCCGCTGTTGCTGGCGACGGAGCAGGATCTGTTCAAGTACGATCGCAGCAGCGGCAAGCAGCTCGCCAAAGAGCGCGACCAGTGGATTGAGAAAGGTCTGGGCCGTATTTCCGGCATGCAACGCTACGATGGCAGCTTCGGTTTGTGGGGCAATGACAGTGATGAATATCACTGGCTGAGCGTATACGCCACAGATCTGCTGCTGTCTGCGAAGCAGCGCGGTTATAACGTGGATCAGGGCTTGCTCGACAACGCTCTGGGCCGCCTGCGCACGTATCTGACCACGCAAGGGCGTCTCAGCACTGAGAACAGTTACTACAGCGAAGCCCGCGATCATTATCACTTGGCCTATCGCGCCTACGCCGCACTGGTGTTGGCGTCCGTGCAGCAAGCGAAACTGGCGGACGTGCGCACTCTGTACGATAACTACAGCAAGTGGGCCAAATCGCCTCTGCCGCTGGCGCAACTGGCGTTGGCGCTGGAGAAACTGGGCGACGCCCGTCGTGCGCAGGAAGCCTGGTACAAAGCGCTGCATTGGGGAGAAATCGGCAGTTATTATGCTGGCGATTATGGCTCACCGGTGCGCGATCTCGCCTGGACGCTATTACTGTCGCTGGATAGCGCTGTCGCCAAGCAACCCTGGGACTTGATTTATCCATTGCGGGATGAGCTGCGCGACCGTCGCTGGTTGTCCACTCAGGAGCAAATGGCTCTTTACCGTTTGTCCCTTGCTCTGAACAGCAAGGCTGGGGCGACATGGAAAGCCTCTCTGGCTCTGAATGGCGACAGTGAGGTGCTGGAGCAGACTCAGCAGTGGATCAACACCTGGAGTAAGGGCTCTTGGCCAGGCGATGTGCAACTGAGCAACATGAACGATTTCCCTCTGTTCGTTACGTTCAAGGCGCAAGGGTACCCGACGCAGGCGCCCAAACCGACCTATGACGGTATCGAAATCGAGCGGGCTTTCTTCGATCTGAACGGCCAGCCCCTCAATATGAAAAAGCTGGAAAGCGGCGACTTCGTATTAGTGATGTTACAGGTGCGTTCGCAGGGCAACCGTTATCTGCCGGATGCGTTGTTGGTGGATCTGCTGCCGGCGGGGCTGGAGCTGGAAAACCAGAATCTGGCTAACGCTACGCGCTTCGATGAAGTGGTGGTGCGCAATAAAATGGTCAGAGACTGGGTAGCGGACACCAGAGTGTTGCACCAGGAGTACCGCGATGATCGTTATGTCGCCGCAGTTCCTCTGGACGCCTACAGCACCTCCGTGATCTTTTATCTGGCGCGGGCGGTGTCGCCGGGTGAGTACGTGATTCCTCCCGCGATTGTGGAGGACATGTACCGTCCGTACTATCGCGCGATCAGCGATACGCCTGGAAAAGTCACTATCAAGGAGCGCTCAGCGCAATGATGAGGGCGGCGCAGCCTGTGCGGCGGAACGGGACACGGAAGCGGAAAAGCGCTTCCCGTTTGTTGCTGGCGCTGGGCTGCGCTCTGTTGTTCTGGAGCGCTCTGTTTGTTGTCGCCGACGTGCTGTTTCCCTTGCAGATGCCGCAAGAGCAGGGACGTCGCTTCGCTCAGGTGGTGGTGGACGCCAGGGGGCAGCCGCTGAGGGCGTTTCCGGATCAAGACGGCGTGTGGCGTTATCCTGTGACGCCGGAGCAGGTGTCGCCACGTTATCTGCAAGCCTTGATGTCGTATGAAGATCGCTGGTTTTACTATCACCCGGGGGTTAATCCGCTGGCGCTGGTGCGCGCCTTCGGGCAGTGGATTTACCATCGTGAAACTATCTCCGGCGGCTCCACATTGACCATGCAGGTCGCGCGAATACTGCATCCGCATTCACGCACTCTGCCTGGAAAGTTATACCAGATGTTTCGGGCGCTGCAGCTGGAAGCGCACTTCAGCAAAGAAGAAATCCTCACGCTGTATCTCAACTACGCGCCATTCGGCGGCGCCGTGGAAGGCGTTCAGGCGGCTAGTTATACCTATCTTGGCAAACCCGCCGCGCAGTTGACTCATGCTGAGGCGGCGTTACTGGCGGTATTGCCGCAGCGTCCTTCAGCGTTGCGACCAGACCGGTATCCTCAACGCGCGCGTCTGGCCCGGGATAAGGTTATTCAGCGTATGCGTACTTTCGCGCTATGGTCACAGCAGGAAACTCGGGAGGCGATGCAGGAGCCGGTCAGCGCGTTGTTCAATCCTCATCCCATGCTGGCGCCATTATTGGCGAGACGACTCAGTCAGGCTTTTCCGGAGCAGGCGCTGATTCAAACCAATATCGACAGTGCGCAGCAGACTGCGGCGCAAGGCTTGGTGGCGGACTATATCCGTCAGTTCCCGGAGCAGACCTCTGCTGCGGTTTTGGTGGTGGATAACGCCACATTGGCGGTGCGCGCTTATGTGGGAACTGCGGAGTTTGGGTCAGAGGAAAGGGCGGGGCACGTGGATATGGTTCAGGCGGTGCGTTCTCCCGGCAGCACCTTGAAACCCTTTTTGTATGGTATGGCCGTTGACGAAGGGCTGATTCATTCCGAGTCCCTGCTGACGGACGCCCCGTTGGCCTTTGCGGGTTATCGGCCATTGAATTTCGACTCGGGATTTTCCGGGCCCGTCAGCGTTAGCGATGCGCTGCGTCGTTCTTTGAATGTGCCCGCCGTCCAGGTGCTGGATGCATTGGGCCCTGAGCTGCTCTATGCACGACTCGCCAATGCGGGAACGGCTTTGCGTCTGCCGGCGGGAGCGCGTCCCAATCTGTCTCTGGCTTTGGGAGGCTCCGGCGCTTCTTTGGAAGAGCTTGCCGGGGCATATGCGGCGTTAGGACGTCAGGGAATGGCGGGGCGGCCTCGATTACAGCCGGACGACCCCTTGTTGGAACGCCGACTGTTGTCTGCCGGCGCCGCCTGGATTATTCAAGATGCGCTACGCATGCCGCTGGAGCGTAGCAATAACCTGTATCGGCAAAGCCGGGCCTGGATGCCGAAGATCGCCTATAAGACCGGCACCAGCTTCGGATTTCGCGACGCCTGGGCGCTGGCTTCTACCGCCAGCGTTACGGTGGCTGTCTGGGTGGGCAGACCTGATGGCACAGCATTGCCGCATAATACCGGTCGTTTCTCCGCCGTTCCTCTGCTGGACCGCCTGCTTCACTTGATGCCGGTGGAGTCCTTGCAACCCTCGCCGCAACCGGCGAACGTGCGGCAGGCGCCGATATGCTGGCCGCTTGGGACGCAGCAACAACTACAGTCCGGCGACGCCTGTCAGCAAGTACACCACGCCTGGTTGCTGGATGAGGCCGCGCCGCCGACGCTGCGGGACCCGTTTCAATCTATCGGGGAGTCGTTGTCCGTCGCCGTAAATTTGGATGCATCAGGGCAATATCGTATAACGCCTCACTGTTCTGAACCGAAGGTTTCACAGCGGCAAGTGACGCTTTGGCCCCAGTCTTTGGAACCCTGGCTGCCCAAACGTCGTCAGCGGGATAACATGCTGCCTCCCATTCATCCCGCCTGCGGTGCGGAATCGGATCAGCAAATAGGCGTCCTGGTGATGGAAGGCATTCGTCCCGGCTCCACGCTGACTCCTCTTCCCGGCGAGGGCGGGCTGCCGGAAGTGAAGCTTAAAGCGGACGGCGCTCAGGGAGAAAACCACTGGTTTCTGGACGGCGTCTGGCTTGGTTCGGTGGAACCCGGTCAAGAGTGGACGCTGGCGTCGTTAAATAATGGGCCGCATGTTGTATCCGTTATGGATCAGGCGGGTAAGACGGCGCGGGTGGCGTTCCGGGTGGCTGGGGTTAAATAGGCTGTGCCTGGAATGATGGAGTCGTTGCCGGTTTTTCCTCACAGGAAATAATTTTGCATCGCAATTCAGAGGATGAAGTCTTTACCGTCGCTTTTTCTGTATGATGTGGCGGATTACTCAATTCAATTAATGTTCAGCGCAGAGCAAGCTTGAATGTCATCTCGTTCCGCGCTCCAGATATTAAGGCGGTTATGAAAACTGTATTGACTATTCGAAGCGTCGCCATGGCGCTTGCCTTAATTACCACTTTGGCGGCCGCGGAAGATGATTTGGCCTCTTGCGACAGCGACGTTATTAAATGGTTTTCCAGCAAGAACTACGAAGCCGGCGACCTGACTTTCTACGACGGCGTTTGGTATCGGTCGCGGATGCGCCATTCAGGAATGCAGCCAGGCATTGGGTTTACCTGGGAGAAATTGGATCTGCCTCCTTGTGAATCGATTCTGAAAGCAGCAGGCGATGAGTCAACCACTGAGCAGGATCAGAGTCATTCGGCGATGGGCACTGAAAACAGGCTTCCTGTAGACGCGCAAACTGTTGAGGACGTCCCCGCTCGGGCTGAAACTGATGGCGCATCGACATTGACGCCAGAGCCGGCAGTCGACCACAGCGTTGAAGTGCAAGTGGAAGATGTCGGGTCAGACGATTGGCGCGAAAAAGAAAGCCTGATCTCGCAAATTAAAAACCTGTTGAGCCCTGAGCCTGAATCCAATGGCCTTAAATGCGCCGACATCAAGCCCTGGAGTTTTGCACAGTCCTACTATGTATCCGACTTGGTGAGCTATAAAGGGCACTATTACTCGGCCATACGTAATTCCAATGGCGGCTATCCGGATAGCATGCAGACGCCGCCGTCCTGGAAACCGATTGAGCTGGACTGCGGGGACTGAGGGTAGAGAGAGTTAAGCGGTTCGGCGCTGCGCCGGCACTTGAAGTATTCACAGCAAATAAAGGAGAAGACGGATGCTGCAATCCGACATTCATGGAGTTTTGGAGTTTCTAAGGGGGGCGGAGCAGCTAAAGAACGTCATCCGCTCCGCCTGGACGTCCGCGGGGCGAAAAGAAAGCACCGCGGAACATACCTGGCGTCTCTGCCTGATGGCGATGGTGTTTGAAAAGGCCCTGCCTGAGCTGGATTTCGCCAAGCTGCTGAAAATATGCATTATTCATGACCTGGGAGAGGCCATCAGCGGCGACATCCCCGCCACTGAACAGTCTCCGGATGTCGACAAATCCATTCAGGAACGCCAGGACCTTCTACAGTTGCTGGAGCCGCTGCCGGAGCATCTGCAGCAGGATATTCTGGCGCTTTGGGATGATTATGATCAGATGCAATCCTTAGAGGCCAAAGTCGCCAAAGCGTTGGATAAAATGGAAACCATCCTGCAGCATAATCAGGGCAAAAATCCCCAGGATTTCGACTACGCCTTCAACCTGGAGTACGGCAAAAAGTACGCGAACATTGATCCGTTTATTCAGCAGTTACGGGACATTGTCGATCAGGAAACCCTGGAGAGATCGCAAAGCCCACGGAAAGGATCGCCTGAGTAATCCGCATCGCGCCCCAATGCGTTCTGGCGTTGCTCCAGCGCGCATCGGGACGTTCGCTATCTTATTCTGCGACTTCGTAATCGAACACCATGACGTCGGCGATGGTTGGAACGAATACGTCCTTGAAGGCTTCATGTTTGGGGTGTGGAAGGTAAGCGTCGCGGTCCGCCACCGTGGCGAAGGTCAAATTGAAGCAATGTTCCAGTCCTTTGGTGAGTCCCTCTGTACTGTTGTTGGGGCCATATTCGAAAGCGGCCACTTCATCAATTTCATCCGCCATTCTGGCGAAAAGTCTGACCATCTCTGCAACATCTGCGTCAGAGAGGCTGTCTTTAAACTTCACGAATACAAAATGTCTGATCATGTTCAAGTCTCCAGGGCGGCGGCCAGACGCCGCCGTCTGTTAAGTTTCTGATAACAAAGCGCCTTTGCAAATCAGATTTGACGCTCGTCAGCGTCGTCGCGATCATTTTTCTTTATTGTTCCTTTCGTTTTCGAATGTGTACGAGGGAGGAGGAGAAATGAACAGCGAGTCGCAAAAAAAATGGATCAGGTTTCTGGCCCCGGCGTTGTTGCTGGCGGCCGCCGGATTCGCCTACATGGCCTACCAGCCGGAGAGTTTACCGGACTCTATCGCCAGGGGAAATGGCCGCCTGGAGGCGCAGGAGATTGATGTCGCCACCAAGCTTCCGGGCAGGGTTGAGGCCGTTTTGGCGGAAGAAGGCGAGATGGTGAAAGCTGGCCAGGTGCTGGCGCGCATCAATGTGGACGATCTGCAGGCGGAACTGCGCCAGGCCCAGGCTACCCTGCGACAGGTGCAGGAGTCAGCCAAATATGCGGAAGCGGTGGTGGATCAGTACGAAAGTGAACTGAGCTTTGCTGAAAAAGAGTTGGCGCGCTCCAGTCAGCTAAGTCAGAAAGGCCACGTCTCCGCAGAGAAGCTGGACCTGGACAAGACATCTAAATTGCGTGCGGAAGCCGCGCTGAAAGCCGCCCGCATTAAGGTGGTGGAAGCCCAGGCGGCGATTGAGGCGGCGCAAGCGGCGATTGAGCGCCTGCACGCCAACATTGCTGAGTCCGAATTAAAAGCCCCCATCGACGCCCGGGTGCTGTATCGGTTGGCGGAACCTGGAGAAGTACTGGGCTCCGGCGGTAAAGTGCTGGCGTTGCTGGACCTGACCGATGTCTACATGACGATTTTCCTGCCGACCTATCAGGCTGGCGTATTGTCCGTCGGCGCTGACGCACGGGTGGTGGTCGACGCTCTGCCGGATCTCCGCATTCCCGCCAAAGTCTCTTATGTCGCGCCGCGCGCGCAATTCACGCCCAAGCAGGTGGAGACCCAGACAGAGCGTGAGAAGCTGATGTTCCGGGTGAAAGTGAAAATTGATCCTGACTTGCTGAAAGCGCATCAGGAGAAAGTCAAAACCGGGGTCACTGGCGTCGCTTATGTGAAGCTGGAGGACGACGTTGAGTGGCCGGAAGACCTGCAAGTGAGGCTGCAGTGAGTCCAGCGGCGCCGGTTGTCGAAATCAATGGGCTCGAACATCGATACGGCGACCTTATCGCGCTTCAAACGCTGAGCCTGAATATTCCCGCTGGCGTCATCGCCGGGATCATTGGTCCCGACGGCGTCGGTAAGTCCAGTCTGTTGAACCTGATCTCCGGGGCCGCGCGCATTCAGTGCGGCTCGGTGAGCGTATTGGGCGGCGACATCAGCGACGATAATGTGCGCGATGAACTGTCCCCCCGCATCGCCTATATGCCGCAGGGGCTGGGGAAAAACCTGTATTTTTCTCTCTCTGTATTCGAGAACGTGGACTTTTTCGGACGCTTATTCGGACTGGATAGAAGAGAGCGTCATCACCGCATCAACACCCTGCTGCGCAGCACCGGACTGAGCCGCTTTCGCGAGCGCCCGGCGGGGAAGCTGTCAGGGGGCATGAAACAAAAACTGGGGTTATGTTGCGCGCTGATTCACGACCCTGATCTGCTGATTCTGGATGAACCCACCACCGGCGTAGACCCACTTTCCCGACGTCAGTTCTGGCGATTGATAGATGCGCTGCGGGGCGCTGACGGACGCATGAGCGTGCTGGTGTCCACCGCCTACATGGATGAAGCTGAGCGCTTTGACTGGCTGGTGGCGATGGATCAAGGCCGCATTCTGGCGACGGGCGCTCCCGCTGAGCTGAAGGCGCAAACCGGAGCGAGCAACCTTGATGAAGCTTTCATCCGTCTTTTGCCTGAAGAGAGCAGGAAGGGGCATCGTGAACTGACCATCGCGCCCTGGCGCGAATTGTCGCCGGTTCCCGCAATAGAAGCGCAAGGGCTGGTCAAGCGTTTTGGCGCTTTCACCGCCGTGGATCAGGTGAGCTTCAGTATCCGTCAGGGAGAAATTTTCGGTTTTATCGGCTCCAACGGCTGCGGCAAAACCACCACCATGAAGATGCTGACTGGTTTGTCTCCGCCGACGTCCGGCGTGGTGCGCTTGTTCGGCGCGGAAATGGAGCCGAATGATCTGGCGGCGAAGAAAAACGTGGGCTATATGTCGCAGTCGTTTTCGCTCTACGCTGAGCTGACGGTGCGGCAAAACCTGATGTTGCACGCCAAGATCTTCGGGCTGGACGCTCGCCAATCGAAGATACGCACCCAAGAACTGTTGAACGACTTTGGTCTGCAGGCGTATGAAGACGAATTTGCGGAATCACTGCCGCTGGGAATTCGTCAGCGGTTGTCGTTGGCGGTGGCGGTAGTGCATAAGCCGAAAATACTGATTCTGGATGAACCAACGTCCGGCGTTGATCCGGTGGCGAGGGATCGGTTCTGGGAGCACCTCATTCAGCTCTCTCGTCAGGATGGCGTAACGATTTTTATTTCCACGCACTTTATGAACGAAGGCGAGCGTTGTGACCGGGTGTCGTTGATGCATGCGGGTAAGGTGCTGGCCTGCGACAGTCCGCAAAATATTGTGGCGCAGCGGGAGGCGGAGAGTTTCGAGGAGGCGTTCGTGAGCTGCTTGAGCGAGGCCGCCGGTGATGGACAAGAGGCGGAAACCAACGCTCCCGAAGACTCTCCTGCTGCTGAAGCAGCGGCGCCGGAGCGCTCGGGGAAATTCTTGGCGCAAGGCTTCAATGTGCGCCGGATGCTGGCGTATGCGCATCGGGAGTCGTTGGAGTTTCTACGCGACCCGATTCGTCTGACATTCGCGTTGCTGGGCTCGGTGATCCTGATGTTCGTGTTGGGATATGGCGTCAGCCTGGATGTGGAAGACCTGGCGTTCGCCGTCTATGACCAGGATCAAACGCCGGAGAGTCGTGATTATGTCCAGTATCTGGCTGGATCGCGTTATTTCATTCAACAGCCGCAGGCGGCCACTTATGACGAAGTGGATCGCCGTATGCGCAGCGGCGAGCTCAGCTTTGTGGTGGAAATTCCCTCGGGATATGGCCGTGATGTGAAGCGGGGCCGACAGACTGGCGTGGCGGTTTGGCTGGATGGCGCCATGCCTTTCCGGGGCGAGACGATCAAAGGCTATCTGTCCGCCGCCCACTATGCTTATCTTGGCGATCTCGCCATACGTTCATTGGGATCAGCGCCCGCGTTGTCTCCGGTCAATTTGGAAATGCGTTATCGCTACAACCAGGATTTCCGCAGCATCTACGCCATGGTTCCCGCAGTGATACCCATGTTGCTGATTTTCATCCCCGCTATCTTGATGGCGCTGGCGGTGGTGCGGGAGAAGGAGCTGGGCTCCATCGTCAACCTGTATGTCACGCCGGTGACGCGGTTGGAGTTTCTGCTGGGCAAACAGGCGCCATACATCCTTGTCAGCATGATCAGCTTTTTGTTGCTGGTGGCGCAGTCGGTTTTTTTCTTCGATGTGCCCATCAAAGGCAGCTTTGCGGCGCTATGTTTCGCCGCGTTGTTGTACGTCATTGCGACAACAGGCCTGGGATTGTTGGTGTCTTCATTCACCCGGACTCAGATCGCCGCATTGGCGGGGACGGCGTTGGCTACATTGGTTCCCGCCGTACAGTTTTCCGGCATGACGGACCCCGTGTCCTCCCTGGAGGGGGCGGGAGCCTGGATTGGGAGCCTGTATCCGACCACCTATTTTCTGATTATCAGTCGGGGAACCTTCACCAAGGCGCTGGAGTTTGCGGACCTGTACTACTACTTCCTGATACTTGCGGCCTTTATTCCCGTGATTACCGCATTGTCGGTGTTGACTCTGAAAAAGCAGGGGCGTTGATATGAGCAGCAAACTGGCCAACATTCGTCGCCTGGGAATAAAAGAAATCCGCAGCTTTTTACATGACCGCGCGTTGCTGATATTCGTCTTGGCGGCGTTCACTATTATCGTGTACAGCGCCGCCACAGCCGCCTCAAGGGAGCTGCACAATGCGCCTATCGCCATTGTGGATGAAGATCAGAGTCAGCTTTCACTGCGCGTCGCCAATGCCTTTTATCCCCCCCATTTTAAAGAACCGGAGCTGATTTCCTACGCGGACGTGGATGCGGGGATGGATGAGGGACGCTACACCTTCGTTGTGGTGATTCCGTCCGGGTTACAGAAAGATGTGATGGCGGGAGCATCCTCTGATATGCAGGTGAATATCGACGCCACCGCCATGACTCAGGCCTTCATTGGCGCTACCTACATTCGCAGTATCGTGACGGCGGAGGTGAACGAGTTCGTCAGTGGTCGTCGCGATGAAGCGGCGCTGCCGATAGAGCAGAATGTGCGCGTCATGTTTAATCCTAACCTGACGGGCTATTGGTTTGGCGGGGTGATGGAGATCATCTCCCAGATCACGTTGTTGTCGATTATTCTCACAGGCGCCGCGCTGATCCGTGAAAAAGAGCATGGCACTCTGGAGCACTTACTGGTGATGCCGCTGTCGCCG
The DNA here is from genome assembly GCF_000012985.1 of Hahella chejuensis KCTC 2396. Lineage (NCBI taxonomy): Bacteria > Pseudomonadati > Pseudomonadota > Gammaproteobacteria > Oceanospirillales > Hahellaceae > Hahella > Hahella chejuensis. Next base: position 2,005,415 of record NC_007645.1, read on the forward strand.
CTGGAAATCATGGCTGCGAAAGTGTGGTCCAATGGTTTGGTCGTTCTACTGGGCGCGGCCATGTCGCTATATGTGGTGATCCAGGGCGTGTTGGATGTGCCGATTGCCGGATCGGTTCCACTGTTTCTGCTTGGCGTAGCGCTGCATTTGTTCTCTACGACTTCCATGGGCATCTTTCTGGGAACGGTGGCGCGCTCCATGCCGCAACTGGGACTGCTGATTATTCTGGTGATACTGCCCATGCAGTTGCTGTCCGGCGGCATTACGCCGAGGGAGAGTATGCCGGATATCGTGCAATACATTATGTTGGCGGCGCCGACCACGCACTTTGTCAGTTTTGCGCAGGCGATTATATATCGCAGCGCCGGGTTCTCGGCGGTGTGGCCTCAGTTTCTCGCCATTACCGTCATTGGCTTGGCCTTGTTTCTGGCGGCGCTTGGACGATTCCGGAAAATGGTGGAAACTACCCAGTCTTAAACCACTTACGATGCAGTAAAAGGAAGTCCGATGACGCCAGCGATTAATCAGGCCAAGAAGGCCAAGATAACCTACCAAGTTCATGAATATGCGCATGATCCGCGCTCTGAGTCTTACGGCGAAGAAGCCGCACAGGCGATGGGAGCGCCCCCGGAGCGCGTATTCAAGACGTTGCTGGTGTCATTGACCGGCGGTGCGCAAAAACTCGCCGTCGGTATTGTTCCCGTCTCCGGCAAGTTGGACCTGAAAGCCGTAGCGAAAGCGCTTGGCGCCAAAAAAGCGGAGATGGCGGACCCAAAGGAAGCCGAGCGCGCCACCGGATACATTGTCGGCGGCATCAGCCCACTGGGACAGAAAAAGCGCCTTCCTACTGTTCTTGACGATACCTCTCTCAATTACGCCACCATCTTCGTCAGCGCAGGAAAACGGGGCCTGGAAATAGAACTTGCTCCTCAAGACTTGCTATCGCTCACTGGCGGCGTCTCTGCGGCGATTGGCGTTTCAGACTGACTGGAATATGAAGCAGAAATTGACGCCTTTGCGTGCAGCTTGATGACGTCGATGGGGCCGGATTAGGTTTCTGAGGAAGAGTACATGTATCGAAAGGCGATGCCAAAATGCGAAGTAAAGGGGGCTCTAGATCCAGTGCTATTTAGTCATATGGGCATAGAAGAACTTATTCCGGCTAAGTGCGCTAAGTGCGAATATTTTTTGGAAGGAGAGTGTCTAAGGGCGGAAGAACAAATCGGTGGTTACTTGCCATTGGATTATGGCGCTTGTCGAGTTAATGGAAGCTGCATACCGGTGCAGATTGAGAGCAGTCGCTTTTATATCCCGGAAAAATGTGTTGGCTGCTCTTTTTTGGCGGGAGAGACTCAATCTGGATATCAGTGCTTGCAGGATAAGGAGATCTGGAAAAAAGGAAAGCCTTTGGATTGGGGGGAATGGACGCCAGATTTGCCTAATATAGGTTACGCAGGTCTCAACATTGATGAGTCTGTGCTGGAGGCCGTGAAAAACGGAGCCGAGGTTTTCGTCATAAAGCGCCTCCGACTATTAAATAATAATTTAACCCTCAAATTTTGCAGGCAGGCTTATGCCGACCTACGTTGTATGATGGAGAAGTTTGGCTAAGAAGCTACTGTTTTTATGCTGATGCTCTTCTCGCAAAGCCTGTAGTCGCAACCACTCTTTATAGTCCATATCTTCTTCCTGCACAGGAAGGCTTTTTATATACGCTATGGCGGTGTCAGTTCCTTTATTTTTATAAATATTAGCGATTGTTTCCGCACGATGTCTACGCTGCTTGAAGTAGTGTTCAGTTGGGGAAGGACGTAAAGGAATTTTTATTCTTGGAAGCAGGGTTATAAAACTACCATACTCGCTAAACATATCAGCTGTTTCCTGACATTCTGGCGTTTGCTCCTCCAGTCTGCGAATCGCCATAGTCAAGATATAAAAATCAGAATAGTCAGAGTTTTTTTCGATAATCTGCTCTAGTTGCTGAAGCATATAGCTCTCGGGGTATGGCGTGACGAGGGCGAGCCAGGATGCCCACGCCAGGCTACGGCTGCCCCTATTTGTTATATCTTCGAAAAGTTTGGCGTCCATGGCGCAGATACAATGGTAGCAGGTGTAGAAGAACTCCAAAGGCAAGCATCTCACTTGTGGATATTCAGGTATAAACTTTTGATAGCCTCTGACTCTTACAAGCTGTTTGTTTAATAAACTCTTTATGCTTGGAAGTTGACCGCCTCGGAAATGTGATGCGCCATATGTAAAGTGATGAGAGTCAATATAGTGCTCGGAGTAGGACATGGGTTTCAGGCTTTATCAAAGTAGCAATGCATTGAGTGCAGTATTTTAAAGATCTTTCGTTAAGGGAAACAAACAAAAATATGTTCAAGTCGATGATTGCCTCCATCTCCGGGAAGCGACCGCAAGTAGTAAAACCTTTCGGCGGCAATAAAGATCAGAAAGCAGTGGCGTTTCATTAGCGTTTTCTGAGATTGACCAAGTTGAGGTGGCGCAGGGCGACATCTTGCAATTGAAGTGCGATGCGTTGGTCAGCCCCAGCAACAGTTTTGGCGAAATGAGCGGCGGTCTAGATAAAGCGATAGACGACTTTTATAACGGTCAGGCGCAAACAAAAGCCAGTGCGGCGATTCGTCAGGAGTACCTTGGTGAGCTGCCAGTCGGCGCCGGGTTGGCGCTGGATATGCGGGCGCAGCAATTTCCGGTGCTGATCCTGGCCCCGACCATGAGAGTTCCAGGCAATGTCAGCGCTACACTTAACGCCTATCTGGCCATGCGCGGATTATTACTGGCGCTTGCGCGATACAACGCGAAGACGGAAAGAAAAATAAGGAATATCGCTATACCCAGTCTATGTACTGGCGTAGGAGGCATGGACGCCGTCGAGTCCGCGACGCAAATGCGAGCGGCGTTCGACAACGTGGTCTTGAGAGGTTGGGAGAATGTCCGCCATCCGGCTATGGCCCCTTTTGCAAATCGTTGATTGATATTGAGAATGTCACGTTATATAGCTCTTGGATTTTATTGAGACTGGGTCGCATAAGTCTTCATGATAGTTGTCCGTTACTCCCTCTGTATTAGGTGATGTGGATGATTCATGCGTGCATCTTTGAAACGTAGAATGTGGCTATTTATTGTCCGCGCAAAATTCATCGCCATATTTTCTACATGGCTGGGAATGGCGTAATACTAGGGATGTTTTCAAATGTTTTCCTCTCGCTCGTATGAGTTCAAGCACTGGACTGACATTACCATTGCTGACCTGCCTTTTGTTGAATCACCTTTCTTTGCCGCCAACTATGCCGACCGTTGTTTGAGAAATGACTTTAAAGTGGGGGAAGTCGTTAACTACCTCTCTGGCTCACACTTTCGCTCATCGTTTGGCGGGTTTCCTGGAAGAGGATCACGGCACTTTAAATGGTGGAGAGACAGATTCATCAGGCAAATGGAATATGGCGAGATACTTCTGGTTTTTAAGGATGGTAAAGAGCCTTTCAGCCCGATTGCTATTAAAGATGATGAAGGGGTCGTCCCCACTAATGCAGAGCCATTATTGGCGGAGCGACTAATCACAAGAGCGAATCCCGCACCACCGCCACCTCCTGCGCTTACAGGTGAAGTCATGGAGGTGTCTCCTTTATTAGGAAACCCGGGATGGATTAGTGAACCCAAGGCAGTGAGCAACTATCTTAAAGGGCCACTACCGAAGAGTTCGGAGGAAATAGAGGATGCTGGTCGGGAGCAAATGTCTCCACCCTCGGTGTCCAATGGTGGTTTTGTTGTACCTAAGACGGATGCAGCTGCTCAGCAGTTGGTTCGAGATTATGGGGCGGCAGTCAAACAAGTAGTTCTTGATCATAAGGCAACAGTGGCTGAGCGAGGCGCTCTGGGTACGGTTGCTGAGGGAGCGAGAAAAACCATTAATTTCTTGCTCAACAAGGCTGGGCTGCCGAGCGAGTTTGATGAAAACTGGAGCCCAAGGCAAGCGCAATTTGACCAGCAATCGGTGGGAGAAATGGATGCCCAAGAGCAGGAAGCGGGCTTTGTCATGGGACGCTTGGCTAGCGATGAGCGAAGCCGGGAAATATTCAAGGAGGAGTTAGGGGAGGCTTGGGATGTTGTAAGTGAATACTCTCTCAGTGAGTGGACCCCTCTGATGATTGAGGCGGGAGCGTTAATCGGCGCAACAGCCATTACTCGGAAGTTCCCTGATATGGAGGAAGTAAGTAGCAAGAAAAGTGGCTTCAATGACAATAGTATTTGCTCGCCTGGAATCAGGAACGTCTGTAAAAGAGGCGAACCCATCAGCATGGTCACCGGCGAGGAATTGCTGGATCTGACCGATTTCACCGTCGCCGGCCCTCTGCCGATTATCTGGAAACGCACCTATAAATCCTCCAATCCTCATCAGCGCGGTCTGGGCGTGGGCTGGACCCATATGCTGTGTCAGCAGCTGGAGGAACAGGAAGGGCGCTTGGTCTTCACCACAGACGAAGGCCGCTATATTGATTTTCCTTTGGCGGAACCCGGCCAGACCGTCCGCAACGCCGCTGAACATCTGGAACTGCGCCGGATTGACGACACCCATTACGTACTGAAACAACGCGGCGAGCCCATCCGTCTGTTTGTGGGCGCCGGCGGCGTCTACCGTCTGGAAGGATTGCTGGATGGCGTCGGCAATGGCGTGCGCATTCAATACTGGCAGGACCTGGACGGCTACGAGCGACCGGTCACTCTTATTCAGACCAGTTGGGGCAAACGCCTGTACGTGCTGCATAACGCCCAGGGACTGATCTGCGAGATCCAGTCGCTGCGCGCGGACGGCGATGTGGACACCCTGGTCAGGTACGAATACGACGACGCCCAGGATCTGGCGCAGGTGCGGGACCCGGCTGGCGCTGGCGAATCCTACGCCTATCGCAACCACGTCATCACCCGCCGCACTCTGAAGACCGGCTTCAGCTTCTATTTCGAATGGAGCCGTTACGACAAAGCCGCCCGCTGTGTGCGTCAGTGGGGCGACCAGGGCGTCTATGACTACCGCTTCGAATGGGACCCGGCCAACAAGACCTCCCACGCCATCGACAGCAACGGCGGCAGAACCACTTTCCACTATGACGATCGCGGCCAGATCGTTAAAGAAATCGATCCGGAAGGCGGAATCACCCGGCGCGCGTACGACAACGCCGGTAATCTGGTGGAGCAGACCGATCCCAACGGCCACAGCACCCACTACGCCTACAATGACAACGGCCAGTTAACCGCCCTGATCGACGCCAACGGCGGCCATTACAAAATCGACTACAACGACGACGGCATGCCGGTGGCGATCACCAACGCCCTCGGCCATGTCTGGCGTCGCGAGTACAACGAACAGGGCCTGCTGGCCCGCATCACTGATCCGGAAGGCGCGCAGACCCAGTACGAATACAACGAACAGGGCCTGCCGCAAAAGATCATCGACGCCCTGGGACAGGCCCGGGAGCTGCAGTGGAACCGGGAAGGCCAACTGGTCAGCGAAACGGACAACCAGCACACCACCCGTTACGCCTACAACGCGCAGGGACAGGTCCGCGCCGCCACCGATCATCAGGGACAAACCACGGCCTATCAGTACGACCGCAACGGCAACGTCACCGAAGTCAAACGCCCGGATGGCTCCGTCCTGAAAATGCGTTACAACGCCAACGACCAGCTGACGCACTTTATCGACGCCGCCGGCCGCTGCACCGAATACGTGTATGACGGCCTGGCCCAGGTGCGCAAACGCATCGACCCGGCCGGCCAGACCTTTGAGTATCTGTACGATAAAGAACGCAACCTGATCGGCCTGATCAACGAAAAGGGCGAGCGCTATGAGCTGGCCTACGACCGCAACGAACGTCTGATTCAGGAGATCGGCTTCGACGGTCGGGTGCAGCAATATCAGTATGACCCGGCGGGCCATCTGAAGGCGCATATTGAAGGCGTACATGACGACGAACGTATTCGCGCGCAACACACCACACTGTTCAAGCGCGACCCTCTGGGTCGTCTGCGTGAAAAACATAGCCCGGACGGCGACATCAGCCGCTTCGCGTACAACGCCAACGGTCAATTGACGCAGGCCAGCAACCCTTACCGCACCCTGGAATTCGCCTATACGCCGACAGGACGACTGGCGGAGGAAATCCAGGACGGACAACGTCTGCGTCACGAATACAACCCGCTGGGCGCCCGCATCCAATCCCTGCTGCCAAACGGCGGCGTCCTCGGCTTCGGCTATGACCGCCATGGCCTGTTCACCCAGGCCAGTTTCAATGGCGACGTATTGGCCAGCATCGAACGGGACGAGGACGGACGCGAACTGCGTCGCCGCCAGGGCGCGGCGGAATCCCGCTACGACTACGACGTCATGGGACGCCTGATCCGTCATCGGGTCAGTCATCGTCAGAGCAAAGCGCGCATCATCGAGCGCAGCTACGGTTATGACGCCAGCGGCAATCTGGCGCTCATCGACGACCTGAAAAAAGGGACCACCCATTACCGTTACGACGCCCTGGATCGCCTGAAAACGGTCGAAGGCTATTGCAACGAAGAATTCGCCTTCGACCCGGCGGGCAATATTCTCGATGGCCAGAATCAGGCCAAGGGCAACCGCCTGAATTTCCATGGCGACCGCCACTTCGAGTACGACGCCGCCGGCAACCTGATACTCGAAAAACGCGGCAAAGGCGGCAGGCTGGAGACCCGTTACCAGTACAACAAGCAGAACCAGCTGATCGCCATCGAAAAAGACGGGCAAAAGACCGAATACCAATACGATGCCCTGGGACGCCGCATCGCCAAACAGGACGCCTTCGGCAAGACCGAGTTCCTGTGGAACGGCGACGTGCTGCTCTCGGAACAGCGCAACCACCTGCACAAAATCTACGTCTACGAACCCAACAGCTTCCGCCCGCTGGCGTTCATCCAGGACAAACAGGTCTACCACTACCATCTGGATCACCTGGGCACGCCGCAGGAAATGACCAACGCGGAAGGCGAAGTCGTCTGGTCCGCCCGCTACAAAGCCTACGGAAACCTGGCGCTTAAAGACGTCGAAGACGTACAGAACCCACTGCGCTTCCAGGGCCAATACTACGACGAAGAAACCGGCCTGCATTACAACCGGCACCGCTACTACGACCCCAGCGCCGCACGGTTCATCAATCAGGACCCAGTTGGATTGTTGGGGGGAGACAACAACTATCAGTATGCCCCGAACCCCACAGGATGGGGGGACCCGTTTGGGTTGACTTGTAAAGAAGGTAAAGAGCTTGATAATTATCGCATTGAAAATGGAATTGGGTTTGATAAAAATGGAGTATACAGAGGTGTAATACCATTTTCGAATGATCATGTATTTGAAATAATTGATAAAAATGATGTTTACGATTTTGATATGCCGGGCAGGACGCCAGGTCACTCTGGAGATAAACATAAAATAAACATAAAAGATCCTAAGGTGTTGGAAATATTGAATAGCCCGGATCGAATTTTTACAGGAAGGAATAAGTGGGGTAATCACGTTGATATATATTATAAAGAAGGTAGTGCCGTTTTCACTGATGCAGGAAATAAAAGAAGTATTATTTCTGTATATGGACGTATAGAAGGGAAGAAGAAAACAAGAGGTCGCTGGCGGGATGCTCAAGATGTCAAAATTGATCAATGGGTTGACCCTGAATATAAAAGGACCGTTGACGGCCAAGAGTCAGTCGTTGGCTGGAGGCATAAAGGGGATGACGGTAGCGATATTAACGAACGGTATGCGGAGATAGATCCTAATGATAGGAATGCTAGAATTAATAATAAGGACTATCCGCTATTTGAGTTAGAATGAATTTATTTTTGGGGCTGATTATGAAAAAAATGGATTTTATTTTAAATAAAATTAAAGTTAATGGTTTTTGTGAGGGTGATGAATGCCACCAATTGTTTTCTCTGCTGACTATGTCTTTGGCGCAAAAATTAGGCGTTAAAATTCTTTTTGATGTTCAGCCTATAACTAACAATTATATCGTTGGCTGCATTGGGTATACAGCCGAATCTAGTTTTGGTTGCCTTGATGTTTCACTGTTGGTGAATGTAATTGTGAACTGCTGCGGAGATAGACCATCAATCATCGCAGATGTGATGGTTTACAGTGGATCAGTGCGCCTTGATCAAACTTATGGGTTTAAGCACTTTTCTCATTTTGAATATGATTATGAGAGTTCTGGAGAGTGGATCTTCATAGGCTGGAAGGCGGATGAGTATGGAGGGTATGATAGTTTTAGGCAGCTAGATGAGTGAGGCTTGATATTGTTTTATGCAGTAGACGGTATCTTCGCTGTCAATGTTGGTAAAAGACTTGAAAATAATATTATTCTTGGGGCTGTTTTAAATATTGTGATTGATGCGATTAATAGAATTAAAGAAAGAAGATTTTGGGTCATTCCTCCGTATGCCTATGATTGGGATGAGGACGAGAAGTCTGTTGAAGATTATGTAGATTATTATAGGCGGAATATAGATTGTTGTATATGTGATGCTATGGCGTATAGGAACTCACTTTTTGAGTTTGAAAATGTTCTTTCTGAAGAGAGTTTGAGCGTTGTGTTAGATATGAGGAAAAGGTTTATTTCTACTTTTCCGTTTTGTGATGATAAGTTCGATCTATATGAAGATATCGGTAGCGATAGATGTAATTCTTTGTATTTGCAGATGAGGAATTCCTATTATGAATTCGCAGGAGATGATTCGATTTCTCATATTGATAGGTATATAGATAACTTGGTCTGCATAAAAGAATATATGCAGGATAATCCATGAATGATTTTTCATGCGAGAGTGTGTCGGATAACTTTATTTTGATGTTTTATAGTCGTTCTTGGGTTTGGTCGGCGTGATGGCTCTGTATGGAACTAATATGAGTTCAGGTCCGATGATGCCGGATATCAATAAAATGAAAAAAAATAGATTTGATTAACAAGCTAAGAAATGAGACAAAATACCCATTATCTCTAATAAATAAAGCTGTTGATATGAGCAGCGGCTACGAAGAGGCTAAACTTTTCTTTGAAAACGAAATTAATAAAAACTTAGATGTAATCAAGAGAAGCCTTTGTATAACTGAAGATGAAGCAGTTTATGCCTATGAATACTATGGCCTTTCTCTAGAAAGGTGTATTGATGAAGAGAGAAAAAAGTCTTTACCAGTCACGATTGAAACTAAAATAAGGTCGATTTCATCTCGACTGAAAAATGGTGACTTGTTGGTGGGGGAGGTGTATGGACTCTCTGAAGATTGCTATTATTGGGTTACAGCCCAAAAAAAGGGTGATGAGTATATTGTTTGCTTAATAGGATTTAGAAAGTCCGATGTTGAAAACTGCTTAGATCTGATTTATTCAGATGCAGTGGAGTTTTTGCAAAAAATATTTTTATGTGAGGATGATGCTATAAAAGGAATTGAAGAATATGTAGATATTTTCGAGTTTGATACAAGGAAGGCTTATGAAAAATTTCCCTTGTGAAGTTTGAGTTGGTACGGAGGTTTTTCATTTCATACAGACTCTAACGTATCTGGCCAAAGCAAAACCATTGCTCAGACTTGCGCGGTAACGCTATGATTCGGGCGATTTTTTAAAGCCATCTACTTGGAAGTTTCTCCATGATACATCTCACGCACGGTGAAGATATTTTGAAGGAAGGCGTCGCCAATTTGCAGAAGAGCGTTGAGACGGTGGGCGGTAAGCTTTATTTGACTAATCAGCGTCTGGTTTTTCGGGCTCATGCTCTGAACGTGCAGGGCGGTGTGACGGAGATTCCGTTGGCGCAGGTTTGCAAGTTAACCAAATGCTGGACCAAGCTGTTTGGCGTGATTCCTCTTTATCCTAATTCTCTGGCTATCAGCACCCATGACAATGCGGTCTTTCGTTTTGTGTTGTTTGGGAGGGATAGTTGGCGTGCGGCCATCGCCGAGCGAATCGGGACTCGTGCATGAAATGGGTCTTTAGAGCGCTAAGAGCTGTGTGGGTGGGTTTAATTTTGCTGGTGGTTCTGGCTCTGTTCTACCCTTCAATTTTTCCTCAAGAAGCGCTGCATCAGACGCGGATGTTGCTCCAGAGCCTGCCAGTTTCTCCTGAATATATCTTTGGTGCGGTGGTCATCTGTCTGCTTATTATTATGTGGCCGCTTGTTTCTTATTCGTTGGCGAAGAAAAGTGGATGGAAAAAATTAGCGGAGATATACAAGTCCGAGACTAATCCTACTAAGGAACGTTTTAGCGGCATAGGTAGTGGGAAGGTTGGAGACGTATCCTATTCGAATATCTTGTCTATCTGCGCGGATGAGCGATACCTCTATCTGAAAACGTTTTTGTTATTTCGCCTGGGCCATCCAACACTGGCGATTCCCTGGAGTGATATCAGCGAAATCAGGCCCACCACAAGCCTTTTGCCCGCCGGCGCGCCTCAGTTCTTGCAGGCTATCAGCCCTTCTGGTCGTTTCGCGAAGGTTGAGCTTTCCACTATGCCTGAGCAGCAGTTGATTCTGCCTTGGGATGAGCGCTTTTCCCGATTTTCGTCCAGCTTAATTGTTTCCAACTAAGAGAAAAGATACCGCCATGCCGATTACGACGAATGTGGTGATGATCCACGGATTAATGGGTTCTCTGAGTTATTTTGAACCGCAAAAACGCGTCCCTGATTTGCGCTGGCTAACGCCTGATTTGCCGGGATATGGTGCGACTCCAATGCAAGATGGTGGGGAAGGATTCTCCTTGCGTGGCCAGGCGGAGCACGTTCGCGATTTAATACTCAACCTTGATGAGGGGCCGTGCTGGGTGTTAGGGCACAGTGTGGGCGGCGCTATCGCCATGATGTTGGCGGAAGCGCATCCTGAGCTGGTGCGAGGCCTTATTAGCGTGGAAGGCAACTTCACTCTTAATGACGCATTCTGGTGCAGGAAAGTTGCTGCGATGTCCGTGTCAGAGTGGCGGGCAAGTTATTCGGAAATGCAGAGCGATCCAGAAGCCTGGTTGACTCGCGCGGAAATTGAGCCGACTGTGGAGCGGCTTGAATGGGCGCGCAGGATACTGGTCAACCAATCGACGGATACGGTCCATGCAGTGGCCAATGCCGTGGTGCGGGAGACGGCAGGGGCGGAGTATCAGGATTCGATTCGTCGCGTCGTTGATAGCGGCTTGCCGCTATATCTGCTTTCAGGCGAGCGCTCGGACGCAGGATGGGATGTGCCTGAGTATGTTCGCGCCACAGCGCTGCAGAGCGTGCGGCAGAAAAATACGGGGCATATGATGATGTTGGAGGCGCCGGATGAATTTTGCGCTATTGTCGCCGATTTCATCCGGTTTTCTTAACCCGCCTGGACGGTTTGTCGGCCGACCAGGCGAAATACCCGAGTACTCAGGATTTGGCGCGGTGTATCGCCAGACGTTCCGGGGCCTGACACACCGGCATGACTTCGATGCGGTTGATGTTCACATTGGCGGGACGGGTCGCCGCCCAGGCCACGCAATCGGCGATATGCTCCGGGGTTAACGCGTCGGCGTTTTCATAGGTAGCCTTCACTTTGTCTTCGTCGCCTTTGAAGCGCACCAGAGAGAATTCGCTGCCGCCCACCATTCCAGGTTCGATATTGGTGACCCGCAGCGCCGTACCCAGCAGGTCTGCTTTCAGGTTGCGGGAGAATTGCTCGACAAAGGCTTTGGTGGCGCCGTAGACATTGCCGCCAAAGTAAGCGTATGAACCAGCGATGGAGCCGATATTGATGATATGGCCGGCATTGCGTTCCACCATGCCCGGCAACAGCAAGTGAGTCATGAACGCCAAACCGGTGCAGTTCACCTCAATCATGCGGCTCCAGTCCTCCCAGGAGACGTTTTGCGCCGGACCCAAGCCCAGCGCCAGACCGGCGTTGTTCACCAATAACTCTATATTCGCGAACGCCGGCGGCAAGTCTTCGATCGACTTTGTTACAGCGTCCTGATCGCAGATGTCGCAGGCGATGATATGGCAGTTGGTCGACAGGCGGGCGGCCAGCGCTTCCAGCTTATCTTGACGACGCGCCAGCAGGATCAGGTCGTAACCCTCTTGCGCCAGTCGTTCTGCAATAGCTTCGCCCAAGCCGACGGATGCGCCTGTGACCAGCGCAACTTTCCTGTTGTGATTTCCCGGCTTACTCATAGCGTTCTCCTCACTCAATCGTGGTTATATACAAATACGTCTTTAAGTACTTGGCGATAAGGGAATTAAGTATTCAGATTTTTTCGGGGGATGAAAGTCCTGATCATCTCTTCGTTATAAATTAGCCGGAAGTCTAAGTCTCAGCTGTACGAAATACGACCTATTGCTGAGGTCGCGTCGAAATAACCCTGACTAGAATTGAAGCGTCGCCGTATCTTATTGTTAACATGGCAATGATATTGGCATGTTGATAGTCAGGCGCATGGATGCGCCTGCGCGGCGTCTAGCCGCGGGAGACAGGGCCTGACCTGTGCAGGCCCTGGCGTTATCCTGACCGGCGCCAAGCCCCGCGCGGCGAATATGGATCGCATGCAGCAATTGCAGGAAAACCCTTCTATCTTCGTGGAGCAGGGTAAGGCCCTGGGCAAAGTGGCCAAGGACACGGTGAAAACGCTGGTCGTGGGCAATCCCGCCAATACCAACGCGTTGATCGCCTGGGCGAACGCCCGCTACCTCCCGCATCATCAGTTTTCCGCCCTGATGCGTCTGGACCACAATCGGGCGCTGGGTTTTCTCTCCCGTAAAATAGGCATTAACCCAAGACGTATCAAACGCCTGACGATTTGGGGCAACCACGCCAGCACCTTGTTTCCAGACGCATCCCATTTGCGAATAGACGGACAGCCTATTCGTATGGCGCTGGATATGAACTGGTATCGGGACATCATGATCGATCAGGTGCAGCAACGCGGGACGGCGGTGATTTCCTGCAAGGGCAGAACCAGTTCCAGCTCCGCTGCGCAAGCGATTATCGACCATTTGCGAGACTGGCGCTTCGGCACGGAAGAGGGGGATTTCGTCAGCATGGGCGTATTGAGCCAGGGTGATCGAAAGCCTGTTGCCGATGTCGCCGGAGCAACTGTTGGCGCGCGCCCACTCTGAAGTAGCCTGAGCGCGACGGCGCTTGATGGCTGCGCCTGTCCAGAAACGAGTTTCCCGGCGGCGCTACTGGGAATCCAGAAACGAGAAGTACAAGGCGAGTATTTCGTCATAGCGACCGGATTCGTGCAGATCCTCGCAGATTTCCCAGATGCGCTCCGCCAAGTGTTGGTGGCGGGCGTAAAACGGACGCGAGAAAACCAGGAACATGTCGTCCTGCATTAAGGGAGTCGGCAGGCGCCGCACGGGGGAATTGGGATCGCTCAGATCCAGGTAGGGCTCCACCTGCATGGCGTAACTGGCCACTATCGCCACCCGACGACTGGCCAGCAGGTTGGCGAGATGTTTGGGCTCATAGCGCTCAATGACTTCCACTCCCATCCGTTGCAGCAAGTCGGCGGAGGAGTAACCCAGCCCTGCCGCGGCTTGCGCCCCCGGAGGCAGCTTGAGCGATACGCCGTCCCATTGTACTGCCGGGTCTGACGTATATATCCACAGGGTGTTGCTGTACACCAGCTTGGAATAATCCACGGAGCCGTTCAGTTTGCGAGGGTAATGACTGAACTGCTCCCGCTCCTGAACGTAAGAGGAGCCGATCACCGCGTCTGATTGGCCGCTCTGCAACTGCGCCAGACAGCGCTTCCAGGGACGACGCTCAAAGATAATGCGTATGGACGCCTGCAGCTCGATTTCATTCAGCATCTCATAGGCGACGCCTTTGTACTCCGTGGTTTCCTTCGTATCGGCCATGGTCAACCGATAAATGGGCGGATTGGCCACGTCGATGCCGCAGACACTGATTTCAACAATGCCGGTTTCAGTCCGGGCTGCTCCCGAAGCTCCAATCAGCGCAAAGGAAACGACCAGGATTTTGAACCACTGAGACGTCATTTGGGCGCGCATGGATTACTCAGAGGGTTGGGTGATATTTATTCAATCGTTATAAAAAAACTATAGCACCGAGCAGAGCGAAGCTGTAGTTGGACCAAAGGGAGCGGGAAGAACCTAAGGCAAAAGAGGGATATCCGCCCGGAAGTGAATGCTGCAATATGGTGCGACGACAGTGACCGGCGTCGCCGCTAAGGTGCGCCGCCAGTTGTCGTTGCATCAGTTATCTTGATGTTTTTCAAATAAAAATAATGACTTCTCCACGATATTTGCTTATCGCCGGACGGGGTTTTTGATGCCTTAAGCATCTTTTTAAGATAGGAGAAATTTGATGTTTCCTGAAATAAGTACAAAAAAACTACTGCCAGGACTGGCTTGCCTGATGTTAGCGACAGGCTGCTCCAATAATAATGACTCCAATGATGGCGGCTCCAACGCCAATAAGTCTGCTGACGACTATCTGGTCGATCTGGCCCATCCCACCAAGGGCATCGGCGCCAGGGTGGCTGGAACAGAGAGTGAGCGTAAAGCGGAGGCCTATCTGTTGGCCGAGCTCAAGTCTCTGGGCTATGCGCCAAGTGCGCAAGCGTTTACCTACAAGGACCGAGATAACAATGAGTTTAACTCCAGCAATGTCATCTTTGAGAAGGCCGGGAGCAACGCTGATAAGGTGTTGGTTTTAGGCGCTCATTACGACACCGCTGGCGAAGATCTGGGTTCTACCGGCGCTACGGATAATGGTACAGGCGTGTCCACACTGTTGGATGTGGCCAAACGCATTAAAGATAAAACCTTACCCTACACCTTGCGCTTTGTGTTCTTCGGCGCAGAAGAAAAAGGTCTGCATGGCTCCAACTACTATGTGAGCCAGTTATCGGTGGATGATCTGAGCAAGATCGTCGGTATGGTCAACTACGACACAGTGGCCGGCGGCGATTACCTGTATGTGCATTCCGCTGACAGCGCTACGCCTTATGAATGTAGCGGAGACAACTCCTCCTACGCGGCTGGGGATACCGTACGCAAAGGGATGCTGAACGCATCCATCGCTCTGGACGGTGACAATGATTTCTTAATACATCCAAGCGTGGACGGCGGTTATCAGGCGGGAGAAACCGGCGACTGGTCCGATCATGTCGCATTCGCCTGTCGAGGCATCCCCATTGCTTACGTTGAAGCGACTAACTTCGATATTGATGGGAAATACGGGAAAGACGGCTATTCGCAGACCGTTAACCCACAGTTCTGGACTTGTTTCGACGAAGCGACCGTTGGCGCCTGCGACAAAGACGCTGAGGTGAAGTGGGGAGAAATCTGGCATACCGGCAGCGACCGTATCGACGCTATGGAGTCCGCTTTCCCCGGGAGAGTCAGCAGTCAGATGGAGCAAGCGGTCAAGGCGACCGTGGAGTTCGTCTCTTTTGCAGACTATTACCTGCCCTAAGTCTTACTCAAAGGCGGGCGCTTGCGTCCGCCTTGCTTGCATTATGTTCAGCCCTTTGCCTCCACTTCTCAGGACGGTTTGGCCAGACGGCGGATCTGCGGCGCCAGATCTTTTTGCGGAATGACGATTTCCACCAGTGCGGGACAGTCCACCAGGGACTCCACATCCAATAGAATTTTCTGCAGCTCGTCGATGGTCTGCGCCCGGTATCCCATGGCGCCGTAGGCTTTGGCGAGGGATTGATAATCCCATTGCGGCAGAACGTCGAAAGGCGCGAAGCGACCTTCCGGCGTGAACGCCTTGATGTCCACGAAGGCCTGCTCAATGGCGTAGACGCCATTGCTCATCACGAAAATAACGGCGTTAACACGATTGCGCGCCAGTGTGGACAATGACTGGCACATCATCATAAAGCCGCCGTCGCCGGCGACCACATAGGGACGTTTGCCGCTGGCCATGGCGACGCCGATGGCGCAGCCGGTTTCATGGCCGAGGGAACCCCAGATGGCGTCTGCGATAAAGCTGTTTTGAGGCAGGCCGTTGATATTGCTGGCGACATAAAGTGAAGAGCTTTCCCCCAGAATCAGTTCTATTTCCGACAGCAAGCGCTGCTTCTGGAAAAAGTGAGTGAGTTGATCGAAAAAGATGTTGTAGGTGAGTTGGGCGCCCAGTTCCGTATTCCAGCCGGCGCACTCCCCGTCGTCCAGATGGACTTTTATCAATGGGTGTGGAAATCCGTTTTTACTTTTGATATGCGCCGACAGGCCGTCGATGTAATCGGTCATGGCGACATTGCGGAAATACTCATAGCCCACGCGGACTTGTTCGTCGTTAACGAGAATAATGTTGGAAAAGTCGCTCTGCATCAGATCCAGGTAGTCATCTGTAAAAATTACGCCAAGCGCCAGAATACAATCGACATTCTTCATGTATTCCCGTGTGCCTGGACAAGACGCCGCGCCGGCGTAGGCGCCGATGAACTGTGGGTGACTTTCATCGAGGACGGATTTCGCCTCCAGAGTGGTGGTGAAGGGCAGACCGCTGGCTTCCACCATGCGCAGAGCCTGCTCCTGTAAGCCATAACGGGCGATCTCTATACCCAGCATGATCACGCCGCGCCTGGCGTTGATGAGTCTCTGCAGCGTCTCATCCACCACCGCCCGCAACGAAGCCCTGTCGCTAACGGGAGGCTGCGGTCGCAGCGGGTGCTCCGGCTGCCGACAGGGTTCGCCCCATACATTTCGCCAGGCTTCCAGATAAATGGGGCGGCGTTTGCTGATGGCGGCGGTGAGCGCGCGGTCAATCTGTAATGGCGCTTCGGCGGCGTTACTTAAAATCTCCGCTGCGACGGTGACCTGTTCAAAGACTTTTTTATCCGCACTCAGGTTTCCCGTTGAGTGATGAAATAGCACGCCTTTGTCGCGAATGATCAATCTGTCCTGGGCGGAAGGGCTGGCGCTGATCACCACCACAGGGTTGCGCTCCACATACGATCCCGCCACAGCGTTCAACACACTGAAGGTCCCGACGCCGTATTGGACGGATACTGCGCCAATGCCTGCGAATCGGGCGTAACCGTCGGCGGCGTAGCCGGCGCCGAGTTCATTGATGTCTCCCACGGCCTCCACCCCATCAAACTTTTCCAGCGCCTCCATGAATTCAGAGACATAGTCGCCGGGAACTTGAAACACTTTGCGGAGCCCAAGTTGGCGCAGGCGGGTGAGTAGATAGTCAGCGACGGTAAATGAGTTATCCTTCAACATTGTCAATTCCTTTGTATGCAAATTGAGTGACTTCATCCAACACTTTCTTGCAGTCATCGCAGGTGAGACAGTCGCAGCTTTCAGCGCAACCGTCCGGGGAGGGGACCGGCATCAGCGAGAACTGTTGTTCCGGGGGCAGCCAGGAGGGGCGCGACATTGCGAAAAAATCCTCCAGGGTCGACTCGGCGACGGTCAGCGCCCCTTCCACCCATCCCTGATCGTAAGAATAGGCTTCGCCGACAATATAAATCTGTTGATCTTCCACCGGATGGCGCATGCGGCGCATGATCTTGTCGAGCCGATAATTGGCTTTCCATTCATGCCAGCCGCCGCCATAGGGATCGTCGTCCCAGGCGTGATACACCGCGCTGTAAGGCTCCGGCAGCTCGACTTGGTCATGAACCTGGCGCACTTGTTGTTGCGCGGCGCGCACCATGTCTTCGCTGACCTGATAGCGGGTTCTGGGCACGATCCTGTCAGCGCTTATTTCCGTTTCCAGGCAGGACGGTTTATAGCCGATAAAAGGCAGGCCATCCTCAAGGCCTTTCCAGAACGGAACCGTGCCAATGTCGTTATAGGAGGCCATCAGCAGAGAGTTCAGAAATGGCTCGCCGCCGGGTTGTTCACATTCGGTTCCCATGTAGTAAATCTGTCGCACCGGCAGGTCCGTGACGGAGCGTCCCGCCACCAGTCCCAGGCTGCGCCACCAGGGCTTTTCATAGGCGAGGAACAGCTTGAAGGCGGATTGGATCAATACGGACGGCAGGTTCTCCTGTAACCAGGAATCATTGAAAAACTCAGACTGGATCAATTCCAGAGAACGACGCGGCATGGCCAGGATGATGCGTTTGGCTCGCACTATCGTTTCGCCGGATTGGTCTGTGGTTTTTCCGTCAACCGTGCGCGTATGTTGAAAGTGCAGACTGTAGGGGTAGTCTGCGTCGCCGGTATAGCGGATCTCCGCCAGACGGTGATTCATGTACAGCCGTTTGGCTCCGAGCAGATTGCCCGGAGCCTGAACGAACTGCTCGCAGAGCGTCAGCGGCAGCGATTGGAAACCGTGCTTCAGAGTGAGAAATTGGGTTTCGTCACTGTACTCTGTCGCCGGCAGTTGCGTTACCGCATTGGCGTTGGCCACATTGGCGTCGTAACCGCCTGCGTCCTTCATGAACATATAGCCTTCGTTGCTGAGCACCCGGTAAAGCAGATCCCAGAACCCGTATTTCCAGATCTCCTTGCCGAACACCTTCACCCGCATCTGATCGCACAACGATAAGTCTGCGAATCCCGGGTACAGATAGTTCATGATTTTTACTTGCAGATCTTCAGGTCCATAGCCACGTTCGGACCAGACCATGTTGTAGGGGATCTTGTCGGGATGGCTGCTGAAGTCCCGATAGCGGAAGCGCGCACCGCGCAGGAAGAAAAGGTTGTCTTTGGAGCCGACGGGCTCCGGTGCGCCCATGGGAAAGTCTTTGGTCGGCAACTGCAGGTATTTGACCAGATTGGCCACCAGGATATGGGCGTCGGGGATGTAGCGCATTCCGCCGACTTCAGCCACGACATTGGGAAGTCCGGGAAGCGTGATGCTATAAAGACGTCCTCCGATGCGGTCGCTGTATTCAAACAGTGCGATATCCTGTTGCGCGCCGCACTCCGTCTGCAAACGCCAGGCGCTGTACACGCCAGAAACCCCACCACCGACAATCGCGACATCCAAGGTCAATGCAGCGTTATCCATCAGCCCACTCCTTGTCAGCGAAGCGTTATTTATTCCGTTAGTCAGGTATTAAAAAACATAGGCATGGTTTAAAAAATAGCCAAATTGATTTTTGTAAGAGTGGGTTCGGGTTTGTTAAAGAAGTGTTGTAACTTCCTGTGAAAAATATATATTCGCTCGACATTCCCGGCCGTAAAAAAAGTTTCGCCTTTGGGCGCGCGCCGCAGGAATTCCGCCACAGGTAGTGAGAATAAATGACGAGTTTCCTGGCCAAGTCCCTGTTGTTTTCCATTGGCGCATCGGCCTTCGCTTTCGGCGAAGAAGCCAGTATTGAGCGTCTTCCTGACATGTTGGCGAAGATCCAGTATGTCGCCAAGCTGACCGAAGCCTGTCCAGATGATTATCAGTCGGAATATCGCAATTGGCGTAAGCTCAATCGCATCGACGCTATTGAGGCGGTCGTTAATGTTTTACTAGTGGATGATGCGCAGCTTCAGGTTCGCTTAACGGACATCGCCAGGGACGCGGGGGGAAAAGCCAAACTGCACCGCGCCGATTACTGCGTCCATTTGGAGCAAGTCCTCGCCAGTCCAGACTTTATGCCGGTATTGGCATTCCCTGAGCTGACGCAGAAGCTACTTGATGAGACCCCGCAGGAAGCCTTAACAAGCGAAATGGAGCGAGTCGCCGCACAGCCGCTGGACCCGGAGCTAATCAGGCAGGATATGGCGCAAGTAGAAACGGTGATGTTCAATCGCCGCCACCTGCGCATAGCAGGAAAGTCGGCGGTGGTGGATGCGCCCGAGCTGCTGTTTAAAAACGGCGATCTCTGCATGGATGCGAGTGCATTGGTATTTCGCGGTGGCGTTGCGAGGCATAAAGCCAGGCGCCCCGCTAAGTGGACGCGCTGGCGAACCAACAATGGCGAACGCGAATGGTTGAACGGCGAGAAATGGGAAAAGTTCGTCTCCGCCAAAGAGTTCCCGCCGCTTCAAGAAGATTTCCGCATGGAAAACACACTGAGTTTTCAGGAGGAGACGGACGGCGGCGCATTTCCCATAATCAACGTTGTTCGTTACCAGTTTTCCTCCGACGGAAAGTTCACCCGCAATCTGGACTCATACCCAAGCCAGGACGTCCCTTTGAACAATGCCTCCGTCAGCTTTTACTATCCTAAACAAGAAGGCCGTTATGAAATCGACGGCTATCTGCTGACGCTGCATTTTGACGATGGCGAGACTCTCTACAAAACCATCGTTCTCGATAAGAACTCATCATCGCCGGTATGGCTGAATGGGGATGAATATGTGGAATAGTCAGGATTGACGGAGAGGGAGTATGAGTGAAATATAGCCGCCACTATGCGCTGAGTTATAAGCGTTCCTGCTTGTTTTGGAGTTCACATGAGATCCCATTGCCCCGAATGCGGCTTCCTCTTTCCATCTAAAGGGCCAGAGCTGATTGCGCCCAGCAAGACAAGGATCAGGCCCAGTTTTATGTGCCCGCACTGTCGCTCAAAGCTGGTGCAAAAGCCACGCCTTGGTTTGGTGATACTGGCATGTATAAACCTTATATGCGTGGGCATTGTTGCGACAGTGAATCTGGGGTACGCCTCTGTTAGCAAAGAATTACTGATGGCGGTGCTCGCTGTCATAATGACGGTATCCTTCGCCAAGCTCATTCTTTTTATTAAGCAGCCTGACATTTATGAAGTCATGAAACCGCGCTCTGACTCTTAGACTTCCTTGGATCGTCTTGTGCAAATATTTATCCTTCCCTTTTTGAATATTTGTGACATATTATGTCCGGAAGTGTCCTTAACAAGAGGTCTGTGGGTTAGTTATGTTGATCACTAATATCGAAACCATTCCTGGTAAAAATATCGTCAAGCATCTTGGGCTGGTGCAGGGCAGCACGGTTCGTTCTAAGCATGTGGGGCGCGACATCATGGCGGGCTTGAAGAATATCTTCGGCGGTGAGTTGCGCGGTTATACCGAGTTGCTGGAAGACGCCCGGGGCGAAGCGCTGGAGCGCATGAAAAGACAGGCGCGCGGCATGGGCGCCAATGCGGTGATCAACGTGCGCTTCGCCACCTCCTCCGTTGCGCAGGGCGCTGCTGAATTATTCGTTTATGGCACGGCGGTGGTCATGGAGTAAAGCCCATGGAAATGTTTATCAATATAGGCGCTTTTTTGCTGCTGATGGCGCTGGGCTATGGATTTGGACGTCGCGCAGAGAAAGCTCACTTTAAGTCGTTGCGCATTCGTGAAGCCAAACATCGAGCGGTGATTTTATCCATGGGGCGTCATATTCCAGAAGCGCGGGCCAATGTGGAAGCGCGTCTGGTAACCGGCAGCGTGGTGGTGTCCGTTGATTATTTCAAACGCTTTTTCGCCACGCTGCGTTTACTGATCGGCGGACGCCTGTTCAGCTATGAATCCTTACTGGAAAGAGCGCGTCGTGAGGCCATTCTGCGCATGAAAGAGCAGGCTGTTTCCCTTGGCTCCAAAGAGATATACAACGTAAAACTGGAAACCTCGACCATTTCCAGCGGCATGCAGAGCGCCCTGGGCACAGTCGAAGTTCTGGCGTACGGCACTGCTGTAGTAGATAAGTGAGACCTGTCGACGCAGCGGCGAACAATGATATGTCGCCGGTTAATTATGAAAACTCTCTAAAGAAAGTGTCCGGTGGGATTTGACCAGAACAATTCTTTGAGAAAACTAATATTAAGACTGTTTTTACTCTCTTTTCATACCGACACTTGCAGTGTATTACTTTTTATTACATGCATATGTGTAGCTCGGCTCTACGTTGGTGCTGTGTCTAGTTCACATTGGGCCAATAGCGGACATTTGAGTAATAACATGAAACCGCGATCCTCTCATTCTCGTTTGTTAAGCTTTTATTTCGAGGTCTCCCACCATTTGATTTCTGGCTGGTGATGGTCCCCTTTGTTCCTAGCTTACTTTCAGTGGAAAGAGGCCGAAACGACCGTGTTGAGGGTTCTTCGTGAATACTGTCAGTCCGAGTTGGCCTTCAAACGCCTCTGGCGGATGTTCGTTTTCGACAATAATAATCTGGCTGTCAGAATGTTCTTCGATTAAATATTTGTAGAATTTTTGCTTTAGAGCTGAGCCTTGTAGGCTGTCACCTTCGCCTTCTGGTTTGTAGTAGGCGAGTAAGGGGGAGTCAAGCACAACAAACCCAGGATGCGGGAGCGAGCGCTCCTTACAAAATTCCAGCAAACCTAAGGTTGTTGCAGCGTGCGTTATTGCTCTGAGACCTTTTCCCCTATTACCGCGAAGCTTACCGTTGATAACGAAGTCCATGGTTGTTTCGTCAAAGTGAACATGTCCGGTATCAGGAAAGTCCCAAGCTTCAAGTATTTTTTCTACCGTTTTGGAAAAATCATGTAGTACTTGAGTTGATAGCTTCGTAGCTATTTTTTTATCTCCACCTTCAGTTTTCTCTTCATCTCCAAAAAACTCTTCATGTTGTGCACGAAGCTTATCTAGTCTAGTAAACAAGGAAAGACGCGAAATAGCTTTGCTTCGAGTATCCACAAACTCGGTGTAGTTAGATTGCACATCTGACAACTCCGGTGCAATTGCGCTTTTGATTTCATTATCAACGCAGTTAAAATTTGCCTCGATTTTAACAAGGTCTTCCAATAAGCGGCCTGATTCCTCTTTTAATGCAGTTACCGTAGAGTCGAGATCACTTGCTAATCTCTTAATCTTCTCCATCTCTGCTACTGCGGCAATGACTATGGATTCTACGTCGCCCTCACACTCTTCCATACTATGCTGAGTTTCAGGTGAAGCACCGCACAGCGGGCAAGGCACACGCTCATGGTGGACGAAAAGTGAGCCGGATTCTTCAATTGCCATCAAGCGATGCAGGTCTGTAACATATTGAGCCTTTAGCAAAGCAAAGCGTTCTAACATATGGGCTATGTCATCAATTCTATCTTTGACTAGCTCGCGGTTCCTCACAATTTCCCGTCTTTGGGTTGTCATTTCATTTAGCTGTGACTGAGCTAATTTAAGCTGTTCTTTACTGAACGAAATAGACGCCTCAAGCTTTCCGAGTTGTTCTACTAGTTCTTCACGGCTATAACCGTGTTCACTAATTTCGTCCTCCAGGTCACTTATCCATTGTTCGAGGAGTTCTGCTTTAGCTTGGTCATTTGATTCGGATTGTTTGCGAGCATCCGCCAGCACTATAGCGCTATCATCTGTCCCAGTAAGCATTAGCTTCAAGGTGGACTTTTCAGCAGTTTTGGAAACATGCTGGCCAGATAAGAACGGAGAGTCCTGGCGTATTATTTCCTGTTCATTAACAATGATGAGCCTAGCGATATCGCGGAAACTTAAGGATCGACATTCTCCGTTCGCATTCTTTCGGACATATTTTCCTAGCAAATCTATACACCCAAGAAGCCATCCAGAAATGTTGTCCTCTCGGCCTGCGGCGTGTTTCATTTTTATCGAATCGCTTTCTTTAGCGTCGGTTTCAGATTCAATAATACCTTCGTATACCCGATAGTTACCGCCTTCTATGCTGCGTTCAAATGTCCAGGAACCTTTCTTTGAGGAGTCGACAGCAATACGGGCTTTGTCATATCCGCCAAGCTCTGGAATTCCACGTAAGTCTTTACCACCAAGTAAGAAATCAATAGCTTCTACAAGGAAGGACTTTCCAGTGTCGGATGCTCCGCATACAACGCTCAAGCTTTGATCGAAACTAACCAAAGCGGGGTCAACACTGGGGCCTAAGAAGCTTATGTTTCTTATTTGAATTGTCTCATTCATCTGATTAACCGCCACCTAAACCTTGTGATGGATGAAATTGGGTAGTCCATTTATCAAAAAAACCGTTTATTAATTTATGAAGCTCAGACGTGTCCATATTGCTAAAGGTTGTTGCAACCCAATTTGCTTTTTCTATCAGCAAGAGCATATACGGAGTAGCCAGTGAATCGACAAATGGTTTGGCATAGTCACTTGCTTGATAAACAATACCTTCTGCATGAGCAATTCTGGTAATAAGGCCTCGGCTCATCATTAAAGAAAGCCCTGACTCAATAATTCTACGTCTAACCAAAAGCTCGCCTTCTCTCATAGGAAGAGGTGGGTGAAGGCTCTCGGGTCCTCCTACGTCTCCGGAATGGACAACCAAGTAGTCGAAGTCAACAAGTCGCTGCAAATCCAATGCATCTGGAAAGTTCGCTGTCAGAATGACCAATGATCGAACTCCTGTCTCCAAGGCACTGTTAAATACCGTGACATATGGCTGCTGCTGATCACTCATTGTGTTTGCTCCAACTCAACCGGTTGTCATTAACTAGCTGGTGGCACATTCCTTGTTTGTCCCTCACTCGTGTAACACTTGCCAACGGGCTAGCCTCGACAGCCACATTAGCAGCTTGGCTCATTGTTGCATTTAAGCGATCCATATCGCATTTGTGCTGAGACTCGCAGACATCCACAATACCATCAAAAATATCATCCTGAAGAGCTTCGAAGACACCAGAGGGAACCGTATCTCGGGAAAAGTTACGTAGGGACTCAGCATGATAAAAGCGTTCACGTTGTCTTTGAAAGTGGGCGCGTAAGTTGTCGTCTTTGTCGAGTAAGGAAAGGTCTGGCGTTTGCTGGTATTCACCAATGAACTGCGCGTATACGCTCAGAAGTTGCTTTACGTAACGATGATCCAGAGATACTGTATCTTCCGGTGGAATTTCAGGCTCAGGACGGATACTGAGCCCTCCTCCAAACCTAACAGCGTGAAACCGTGTGGATGCGTGTTGTTCAATCATCCGAACCAGCGAAATTGAGCCGAATATAGTGAAGTCAAAACTTTGCAAATGTGCTAGAAGATCGCCCTGAAGTTTTATCTTTGCAGTCGATGTGATGTCATCCTCGCAGTACTTCTCCCAGTTTTCCTTAAGTTCTTCTTTTAGCTTCGAAGCATTGGCTAGCAGCTTGCCCAGCTTTGTGCCGATATTTTTGGGAGCGACAAAGTAGTACTTTCGTGGGGAGGGGAACTCACCGCAATATGTAAAGTAAATAATTTTCCCGAACTCAACCCAGATATCTGAAGGCGTTAATGGCTTATCGTAAAATTTACATTGGTAGTTGTCCCACCCGTTACTGAACTGGTTTGAATTAATAAAACCTACAACGTCCAGTCCTTTGTCACCTGCGCCAGCAAAGCGTTTAACGCAATAATATGAACTTTTCAGAGATGATGCCCATTCCTCGGTAAACTCCTCCCATTCGTCCGCGCCGAATAGCTGTACGCGCTGTGTTTTCGGGATGGGAACGCCTGAAATTACATGTGCGGAGCTATACAATCCTTTCTGAGGATTGGGTGAGAGCTCTTTAAAATCACCTTCGTTCATCGTTTTATTTCGAAATCAGAGAGTCAAAGATATTGATTCTGCCGCGATATTAATAGTTTATAAAGCAATTTCAGTAAGGCGTTAATTTATCAAAGCAGCGACCACCTTAAACTGGACTAGATCACCTAATGTATTGATCTTGTGGATATAAATGAGGTCATCTAGTTAGGCCGAATGTCCGTTGAAGTGGGTGATTCGTGAACGATTCAGTATGTTAATAAAGCACAAAGCAAACCATCTGTTAACGTTGGAATACCGTGAAGCGCGCTGGTTGCTGGTTTTGTTTTCCGTCTCCGCCGCACTGGTTTCCGCTCTGTTGTATAAGTCCTTCAGTTGGATTGGCGTCGCCGCTCTGGGGTTAACGGTCCTGGTATTCGCATGGTTCGCAATGATCTCCGTCAACGCAACCGTTACGTTGGACAAAGACCGCGATCTGTTCGCCTGTACGCAAAAACGACTGTGGCGGAAAGCGGAGCGGTTCGAATGCCCACTGCATGAAATTACCGACGTCATTTTGGAAAGCGAAGACGACGCCACTCGTTTAGGGTTTGTCATACAGGGCAAAACCTTGTACCCCAGCGAAATATTCTCTTCCAGCGCTTGGCGAAGCGAAGAACGGGTCTATCGGGCAGTACGCGACTTCTTATTTGGCTGATGGCGAGAATTCAGTCTAAACAAATATTTACTGGCTAAATCTACAACTCAACTTTAGCATTCGCCCTATTCTTGTTGATAAATAGGGTGTTATGCAAATGAAGTTACGTCTGGCTCTGTGTTTGATTCTGGCTGCGCCGATGCTCGTCAATGCAGGGATTAAAGATGAAAATTTTGGCTCTGCGACCGTGGCGCAGGTCACCAGTATTTATGATGGCGACACCTTTCGCGCCGACATCGCAGATTGGCCGGCGATTGTCGGGCAACGTATCGGCGTGCGCATCAAGCATATCGATACTCCTGAGTTGCGCGGTTCCTGTAAGAAAGAAAAAGCTCTGGCGCTGAAAGCGAAGCAGTTTCTGGTGGAGAAGCTGAGAAACGCCAAACAGGTGAAGCTGGAGAATATTCAGAGGGATAAATATTTCCGCGTGCTGGCGGATGTGGTGGCGGATGGCGAAAGCCTGGGGCAGTCCCTGATCAAAGAAAAGCTCGCCGTTCCCTATGAAGGAGGAACCAAAATTGACTGGTGTAAAGCTTGAGTTAGGTCAACGACTTAACTTGCAGGCGGGGGCGCTGGTAAGCTGGGAGGCGCAGATTTATCCTGCTGAACACCGTCGCTATAAGGAGATTTCACGTTGGCTAAAGTTTTATCCGTTAGCAAGAGCGCAGAACATAGGTTTTCCAAAACGCAGGCTCCCACTATCCATTTGATCGCTGGCGAAGGCGTTGATGGCGACGCTATCGCCGTATCGCTGCCGCCTGAGCCCTATCTGCCGCTTGCTCCTGTTTAATCCCAGCGGACTCTGACATGCGTATCCGTCCCGCTGCAATGGAAGACGCCCCAGCCATCGCCGTCATTCATGTGGCGGCGTGGCGGGAGGCTTATCGCGGCCTGATGTCGAGTGAATTTCTGGCGTCTCTGTCTGTGGAAAAAAGAACGCAGCAATGGACGGCGGCGTTAGCGCAAGACAGCCCGATATTGCGTTTGGTGATTGAGCATGAGGGGCATGTCGCTGGATTTTGCAGCAGCGGCCCGTTTCGCGACGAGCAACTCGCCGGGGAAGAGGGCGTCGAGCTGTACTCCATCAATATTGATCCCAACTACTGGCGACATGGCCTGGGTAAAGGACTGCTGGAGTATGTGAGTGACTACTATTTACAGAAAAAAGCCAAGGCCATATACCTGTGGGTATTGAAAGGAAACCTGCGCGCCATGGAGTTTTATAAAAACCTGGGATTCCTGCCCGATGGAAGATCGAAGGTGGACTGTGGACATGCCGGCGAGCCGCTGCATGAGTTGTTATTTGTCAGGAGATTATCGATTTGAGCAAACCTGCTGACTTCATTCAAAAATGGCGTGAACAAGGTCATCCATTCCATCCTCCCGCCACGGTCGATGCGGTTAAACATACATTCTCCCATTGTGGCCTGCATGCGACGCAGGACATCTTAGAGTTCTATCTTGCGTGTGATGGAATGAGCGATTTTGGCGCGGGACTTATCCGCTTTTGGCCTCTTGCCGAGATTGCAGCCCGCGCCCCAGACAGGAGTAAGTATGGCGTGCTTTTCGCTGACTACCTCCTGGAGAGTGAACTTTACAGATTAAAGCCTAAAGATGAATACACCACTCTGGTGTACAGAGATTATTTTGGTGGAAGTGAACCTCAGTTAGTCTCGCAAAGCCTGGGCGAATTCTTGCAAAGAGTAGACACTGAAAACCTGTAGTGCGAAGGGTAACCAGGCTATGAATAAACATTTCTCTCGCGAATCGAAAATGATGTTGTTGCTGCCGATTATTCTGTTGGCGCTTGGTTTAATTGGCGTGAAGGTTATCCCGACGTTGAAACAATATCTGGCGGAGGATGACTGCTCTCAAAACGCCGTTCACGCCGCCGCCGATCAAGGCTGTTCCTCCGCTTCTACTCCTGCCTCGAAAAACTGATCTGTCGGTCAGCTCCCTTTCTCTTTTTATCTAATGATCTAATGCTTGAAATCACCTGTTTGGGCGGTTTCGCGTCTGCTTTCTAACGCTTATAGTGGCCCACAGGAAATAAAAATATCCGCGTTTGGCGCAGACAGGGTCCGCCGAACGTTAAAACAAAAATAACAACGGAACAAAGGTTCATCGTTATGTTTTTCAAGGAAAAGCACAGGCTTGCTTTGGCCTGCGGAGTGGTTGCCGCGTTATCCTGCAGTTATTGGTTGTTGGGCGGTGAGGGCGCAGACATCTCGGAAGCTGAAGCGGCGATGACGCCTGCCGTCGACTCTCCTTCTGTCGCGGCAGCGGCTGTTGCGCCAGTCAAGAAAACCGCCTCGCCTGGGATATCGTCTCCCTCTATGGAACCCGGTGTGACGGAGAGCGAAGAAGATCAGGAAGCCAGCGAGAATCCTTTCTTTGAAAAGGAAGTCAAAGCGCGCCTGACGCAGATCGCCG
Source organism: Hahella chejuensis KCTC 2396 (assembly GCF_000012985.1). Taxonomy (NCBI): domain Bacteria; kingdom Pseudomonadati; phylum Pseudomonadota; class Gammaproteobacteria; order Oceanospirillales; family Hahellaceae; genus Hahella; species Hahella chejuensis. Next base: position 2,033,887 of record NC_007645.1, read on the forward strand.
ATCAATATCAGGACCAGATTCAATACCCCAGTTTTTCCAATCCGATACGAGATAAAGAGGCGCTCGCCAAGTATCTCCCCAATAAAAGCATTCCCGCTGGCATGCCTTTGGACTTCAAAGATCCAGACAGCCCCCGCATCAGCCTCGAAACGACTAAGAGCCAGTACTTCATTGGCGAGGACATCGTCGCGTCGGTGAGCGTCACCGGGCTGCAGGCGGGCATCATGGTCGAGGCGGAGGGGCGCTTGGTGGAGCAGGGGAACGCGTTGGCGGTGACCGAAGGGGTTCAGCGCGGCGGCTCCGCGTTCAACCTGATCTTCTCCGGTGATGACCCCGCGCTGGCGGACGCGGGAAGCGATCTCCGCGTCATCGCCAATCTGACCATCAACGGCCGCGCCTATGAAATCGGAACCCCGGTTTCCTACACCCCGAGTGTGGCGCAGGTGACCCATGTGGGGGCGGCGGAAGTGCGCGGGGCCTATTTGTACATTCCTTTGCATGTCCGGGTGAACGCGCCCGGCTATCACGAAGTGTCGGCGATTCTATACAGCGCTGACGCTGCGGAACCTTTAGTGCATTTATCCGCGCAGGAAGACATCCAAGTGGAAAACGGCTTGGCGTACCTGCGGGCTCACATTGCGGCGCTGAAACAGAAAGGCGACGCCGGCCCCTATCGGCTGCGGGACATTTCCTTAACCCGGATGCCGGCCCCACCGACTTATCAAACCGAATACGGAAGCGTCGCCCAAAGCTCTTTTGCGGTGAACGGATTCCCTTTCTCTGATTACGACGATGTTCCCTATGTCGATGAAGACGCGCAGAAGCGGTTGGAGTTTCTGCGCCAGTTGGGAAGCGTGCAGTAAACGGGCGCGACGTTGCGGGCGTTAACCCTGCAGCGCCCCCGGTTCTCGAAAACAAAGATAAAAAAGGAGATTTAACGTGAAAACACTCAAGCTATGGCTGACAGCAATGTTGATGTTCGCCGCCTGCGGCACCGCCAAGGCGCAGTTGGCGGGCAAGAACGTCCTCTTGATTCAGGGCTTTTTACCCCAGCATATTCTGTTTAACCCTACTGACCAGGGGCGGGCGGATGGCATTGGGTATTGGGACGGCTTCGACGCCTCGCTGAAAGATCCCGCCACCACCCGCATTCTTTACTGGCCTTCGCACTACCGGTTGCAGGGCGCTGGCGGCATCGCCGCGTTGATCGCCAATCAGTTGCAGCCGATTCTTTCCTCTGGTTTCTGCGATAACGAGTGCGTTGTAATTACTCACTCTACCGGCGATCTGGTGATGCGCTATGTGCTGTCCAATAAGAATTCCCTGTTGGGTTCTTCTCTGGCGCAGCGCTTGAAAGTCACGGCGGTCATCGACATGGCGGGAGCGGGCGGCGGCACCGAACTGGCTAACTTCGGGGTGGATCTGATCAATGGCGTTAACCATGGCGCCGAGGTGTTGGAAGCGTTGCTGGAGTTTCTGGGGTATGACATTCCGCTGGGCATCAACCCAGGCGTAATGCTGGATCTGCAGACCTCTGTCGCGCGTAATACCGCAATCAATAATCTGCCCGCCATTCCCCGCTTGAGAATCGCCTCAACTGGCAGCGAGTTTTACGGCTTTGCGACGCATCCTATCATCAAAGGCAAGGACGACAGCGTGGTGCCGTTGCATAGCGCCTGCGGCGCCGCTTATGACGGCGCATTGGATTCCTGCGTGCGGGATTTGCGCGTGGATGGCCGTGTCACCAGCGTCAGCAAAGCGCCTTCCCTGAGCCAACTGTATGACTATCACTATCCCATCATCATGAGCGAGAAAATGGCGCACAACGAAATGCAGGCCAACAAACGCGGCCGGGACATGACTTTCGCATTAAGCGGCGCTGACCGCTATAACGCCGGCGCGCGCACCATCGGACTGGACGTGGAGTATCACTCCGTCTACGCCTGGTGGGACTGGTTCCGGGAATACCGTTACATCACCGATGCAGACGACAAAACCATGGGACGGGTCATTATGGATTCTTTTGAATAAAGTGCGCACTTATTAATCAGGCAGACAAATAGCTTCCTTCTATTTGTCTGCAACGACGGGGCCTGCACAGGTCAGGCCCCGTCTCCCGCGGCTCGTCGCCGCGCAGGCGCATCCATGCGCTTGATTATCAACATGTCAATATCACTGCCATGTTAATAACAAACAAAAAAGGCGGCTAGCGTAAAAGCTCAGTCGCCTTTTTTATAATATATTGAAAATTAAGGTATTTATTCAGCTTGGGTTCATGGGTTTTCGTTACAATATCCTACCTGTAAATGAAGAGATGTATTTATCAAGGGATATCATAACGTATGAAAAAAGTGATTTTATTGGCGGCGGCGATGGGATGTGGAATGCAGTCTGTAGGGGCGGAAGAGACCAAAATGCGGGCGGCTGGAAGTAAGGTTATCTATATTGAAACGACCCAGACGGATGAGTTTGACCGCCGCGAATACGAGCAGGATTCCCGTGGGCGGGGATACGATTATGAATCTCATCACCGCGCTAATCGTAAGCTGAGGAAACGAGTCAAACAGCTTGAGCTGGCGGTGAGGCAGCTACAGGATACCGTCTTCGAGCTGCAGAATGCGGCGCCTCCCGCGCCTGCGCCTAAGTATTCCTGTCTGTTAAGTACGCATAAGGGGACGTTTATCGGCTCCGGCATGTCTAAGCTGGAAGCGAAAGGCATCGTGGTCCAGCAATGCGAAGCTAATAATCCACCCTATCTGTGTGGAATTCATAACGTCACCTGCGAAAAGAACAAATAACTATTTTTTCGCCAGATGCGGTCTGGTCATTGGACCGCATCTGGCCGCCTGGGCGTGGGGATACGTGAAAGAGAGAGTTATTCAGTTTAAGTTCATGATTTGCCGTTACAATGGCTTCCCTATAACTAACGAAGCGTTTCAACTGGGGAAACCATTAAAAATGAAAAAAGCGATGTTGTTGGCGGTGGCGCTGGGAAGTGTAATGCAGAACGCAGGAGCGGAAGAATTCAGCGTGCGGATGGGCGGTGAAAAGATCATCTACATTGAAACCTCAAAACAGGATGAATTTGACCGTCGCGATTATGACCAGTACATGCGCGAGCGGGGGTATGACTATGAGTCTCACTACCGCGCCAATCGCAAACTGCGGGAGCGGGTCAGGAATCTTGAGCTGGCGGTAAGGCAGTTACAGGATACGGTCTATGATTTGCAAAACGCAGAGCCTACGCTTCCCCCTGTGTCGCAAACTCAGTATTCCTGCATCCTGAAAACCCATAAGGGCACTTTCACGGGGATTGGCCTGACCCAGTTGGAGGCCACTGGTAAGGCGGCGCAGCAATGCGAGTCCAAAATCGATGCGTTCTGGTGCGATATCGATAAAGTGAAATGCGACGCCAACTGATCTTGCATCAAGCGACGGCCTCTCACGGAAGCCGCCGCTCTTTTTCCCCTCGCTCTTTTTTTCCTATATACACGTGTTGATGGATCGGCAGTAATCTGTTTTATCACAACGCAGACTGGTGCGGTGGGAGGCTGAAAACCCGAGATAATCCATCGATCCCACGGCGTAATACTGCCACCAGAAATAATGCGCGCGTCCGGCCAGCGAGTGGCTGAGGTTGTCCTCCCGATAACAGGCCGAGACCACCGATCCTGAAGTGGGCGTCGTCGTGCCGGTTAACCTGTCGACAATACGCTTGATGAACTGCATTTGCGGTCCTTTCTGGGTGAGGTAGTCCAATGTTCCATGGCCCGTGTCCGCGTACCCCCACCAATCCCAGCATCCATCCCTGTTCATGAAGTCATTGCTGGTTTGCGGATAAACCACGATGATGCGATTGCTTTCCGCCCAGGCATTGTAGCCGGCGTGACGGGCGAAGGTGTCTTGCAACGTCGAGCGATTCTGTTTGCAGCCATGCAATGCGATATGGACGCGGCAGGCGGCCTGGGCCTCCCGGCATGCGTCGGGAACGTAGATATAGCCGGTTTCGTCCAGGTACTGCGAATAACTCAGCAGGCTCTGGTCGAAGGTCAGCAGGTTCTCCGGTATCGCCGGCGCCGCCGGCGCCAGCGGACCATAGATGTGGTTCAGCAGCAGCCCCGCGGCGTCATACTCACAGGCGCCGAGGTAGGGGGAGTCGCTCTGCGCGCAGTCCGCCCCAAAGTTTTGCGTCGGCATGGCGTGACCGGCGTCGATAAGATCGATATTGACGGAAACGTTCTGGCTGCCGCTTAAGGTCTGATACATCTCCGCCGCCCGTTGCGAGGAAGCGGCCCATACCCGACGATCACTTTTACCGTGGAAGATCCAGACGCGGTCGTCGCGCAGAAACTCTAATCTGTCGATGTCGCCTTGATCCGCCATAGCTTGCGTCAGCGCAATAAACTTCTCCGTATCCGGCAGATCGCCCTGACTCATACAGCGCCCGACGGCCTGGGTCAAACTGCCTTCCGCGCACCCGTAAGGACCGCCCGCCACCAGTCCCGCGCCCATGAAGGTTTTGGAATAGGCCACATGGGCCTGCATGGCGACGAAAGCGCCGGAGGATAAACCGGAAACGGAGATTTGGGCGGGATCGACATTGAGACGGCGTAAATCAATGTTTTCCCGCCCGGGAGATACAGCCAGTCCGGCGCCGCCGGCGGCCAGTGTGGAAGTCATAACGACCGCGCTCTTCAACGTCATGAATCTGTTCATATTCGGCCCCCTGAGTTGTTGTCGTACGTCCCTGGAGAGCGTTGTCCTTGAGCTGCGACTGTCCGCGCAACAAGACACGCCGGGTTATTCTGTTATGTATATGTCGTCGCCATGAACGCGTTTAGGGCGTATCAAACCCTGCGCCAGGATGATTAGTTTCGTGAATTCAGTAGCTTGGAAATATGCGGAGGGGATGTGGTTAATAAATGTTCAGAGGTGCTGACAGATTGCGGAAATGTCGCCAGAAAGTTGTCTGGTTAGTCGGACGCTCGTCGTTATGCGCCGCAGATTTTGCATGAATTTACAGGAGCCCCCCTAACGTCGCAGTGCGCTTGATTTAAACTGATCCAGCCTGTGTTTACGGAGAGGCGAGTGTCTGATGAAACGGTCTATGATTGCGCTTGTGATCTTCAGTGTGCTGTCGCTGTTCAGTTTCGTCAGCCGCGCGGACAGCGTTTTGCACATATTCACCTGGGAAGACTACCTGGACCCGGAGGTGGTCGCCGAATTCGAGAAAACCCACCATATCAAGCTGAAGTTCAGCTATTTCCAGAACGAGGAGAAGCGCGATCGCATCATGGCCACGCGCAACGGCCAGGGCTTCGATCTGATTCTGATGGACGGACTGACGGCGGAGGCTTACATCAAGCTGGGCTGGGTGGCGCCGTTAACCGAAACCGAAGTTCCCAATCTCAAATACAACAATGACCTGTGGCGTCGCCATCAACCGGCGTTGGCGGGCTATGTCGCCCCCTACGCCTGGGGCACGCAGGGCGTTGCGTATCGGTCTGATCTGGCGCCTCCGGTATCTCGCTTCATGCAGTTGTTTCGTCCTGTGGACGAACTGAAAGGCAAAATCGTGATGACGCCGCAAGCCACGGAGATGTTGCCGATCGCGCTGCAGACCCTGGGATACGACATGTATGACGAGTCCCCCCAGGCGCTGACCCTGGCGGCGGAGCTGATCGCCGCGCAGAAGCCTCATGTGCTGACCTATCGCTCGCTTAAGACTAACGGCGAATCGCTGTTAGTGACCGGAGAGGCGGTGGCCGCCGTGGCTTATAGCGGCGATGCGTTGATGCTGAAGCAATATAATCAGAACATTGAATATCGCTTGCCGGAAGAAGGCGGCATTGTCTGGTTCGATTACTTTATTGTCAGCCGTTACGCCTCCGACCCGGACGCCGCCTATCAATTTCTGAATTTCATCAGCGAGCCGCGCAACGCCGCCCGCAATTGTGAATTCACCTTTTCCGCCACCTATAATGAAGAAGCATTGAAGATTTTGCCGGAGGAACTGCTGGCCAACCAGACCGTGTTTCCCGCCATCAACTCCAGGATGGGAACCCATAAAGCGCCGAGTACGCTTTATAAGCGGCGCATGATGAGCATCTGGCACAACCTCGGGTTCGAACAGATTTTGCAATGAAGTTACGCGCGCGGCTGATCATTACGCTGGTTGTGGCGACATTCACCTGCTTTTTGAGCCTGGCCACCGCGCTGTACGTAGAACTGACGGCTTTCTGGGAAAGTCGCAGTCGCCACTTGCTGGACGAGTCGGCCTCTCTGGCGGCCGCCAATGTGAATGGCGCTGTGGAGCACACGTTGGCCAATATGCGTCTGCTGGCTTCCGAAGATGTATTGGACCGTTATTTGTCCATGGGAGAGGAGCGTTATACTCTCATGTACGATGTTTCCGCCAAGGCCCTGAGCCGTTACGCCACGTTGTTTCCTGAATATCTGGAAATTGTCCTGTTGTTGCCCGACGGGGTGGAGGACATCCGCATCGCTGACGATATCCGCTCTCCGGAAGCGGAGCCAGCGGGAGAAAGTCTGTTCCAGCAGGCGATGCAGGACCCCTATAACACCTATTACGACTTTATAGACCAGGAACGCTTTGACGGCCCTCATCTGACCTTTTACCGGGCCCTCTACATGATCGACCGCTCCCTGGGGGCCTACGAAAACAATAAGGTGGTGAAAGGCGTGCTCAAATTCACCGTGAACATGAACTGGTTGATGCGGCATGACCCTGGCGGCGATGCGGCGGAAGTGGAGGCCACCTTTATCGCCAGCCGGGGACGAGGCGTGATATATACGTCGGACCTGTCCAAGGCGCAGGCGCGCGCGTTGTCCAATTCCCCGGGCGCCAGTGGGGAAGGGCCGAATCAATACATAGCGCGGATGTTGGGAGAGGACTATCTGGTGGATTCGCGCCCCTTGATTGGGGATTGGCGTCTTTATAATACGATGCCGTTTTCGGAGGCGCGCAGCGAATTTCATCGTTTGCTGTTCACCGCCATTGTGGTGTTGGTGGTGGTGTTTGTACTGCTGGGCTGGTTTATTTACGTGCAGATGGATCGCATGATCGTACGGCCGGTGAAAGAGTTGGCCTCCGCCACCTATCATATCCTCCATGCGCCGGACAAAGCCAAATCGCTGCGCATGCAAGGCGGTGAGATAGGGCGTCTGCAACAGGCGTTTCTGGAGATGGAAGGGCGGATTCGTCAGTACACGCAGGAGCTGAAAACCCAGGCATACACTGACAGCCTGACCGGATTGCCCAACCGTCACGCCATGGCGCATATGCTGGCGTTGTTGATGGCGCGCAATGAAGAGCGCAAGCAGTCACTGGCGCTGTTGTTTATAGACCTGGACGGCTTCAAACAGATCAATGATGTATACGGTCATCAGGTGGGAGACAGTTTGTTGACCGCAGTGACCGGTCGCCTCTCTTCTGTATTGCGTCCCTCCGATGTGATTTATCAGATTTCTGAAGAAGACGCGCTGGACGAAACGGATGAGGAGCGCAACATTCTGTTCCGGCTTGGCGGCGACGAATTTACTATCATCGTGCCCAACATTGGCGCCCGCAAGAATGCGGCGGCGGTGGCGCAACGGGTGCTGGATCAGCTGAAGCCCCCATTCAAAGTGGAAGGGCAGGAAACCTTTATCGGGGCCAGTATCGGCATTGCGATGTGCCCGGATGACGCCGACGGCGTCAATAATCTGATCAAATATGCGGACACCGCCATGTATTCCGCCAAGGCGCACGGCAAGATGCGGTTTGAGTTTTTCTCGCCGCAATTGGAGCACAGCGAGCAGGCGCGACTGGCGTTGGATAATCTGATCAGTAAAGCCTTGGACAAGGATGAGTTCATCATCTGCTTCCAGCCAATCATCGATCTGCGCACACGGCGTCTGGCGGGATTTGAGGCGCTGGCGCGGCTGTATTCCGGGCAACACGGCTGGATCAGTCCACTGGAGTTCGTCCCGGCGGCGGAAAAGCGCGGCATGATTGATCACATCACCTTGTTGGTGGCTTCACATGCCTGTGAGTTTGTAAAAGCGCTGGAAGAGAAATATCACTTACAACCGAGCGTATCGATAAATATCACCGCGGGACAACTGGCGGTGGGTAAAGTCTTTGACAAAATCAATCAGCTGCTCGTTGAGTTTGGCATGTCCCGCAACATCTTCGAGTTTGAGGTCACGGAAAGCGCGCTGTTTGAAAATCGCAAAGGCTGCGCCGTCACTCTGGATAAGCTGCGCAACCAGGGCTTTCGGGTCTCGCTGGATAATTTCGGCGTGGGGTACTCCTCCCTCAGTCACCTGAAAAAATTCTCCTTCAACACGCTGAAGATAGACCGTTCATTTCTGCGCGACCTGCATGACGATGAAGCCGGCCAGGCCATTCTTTCCAGCATTATCGCGATGGCGAGGAAAATGGACATGGCGGTGGTGGCGGAAGGCATTGAGACGATGCAGCAACTGGAGGTCGTGGAAAGCCTGGGCATTCATCTGGCGCAGGGGTATCTGTTTTCGCCGCCGCTGCCTGCGGAAGCGGCGTTAGCGTTGTATGAACAGGACGCCGCCATCCGCTACTGACCAGACTTGCGGGGCAGTAACGGATGGCATAACTCTGACTAACCGGGTCCCTCTCGCAGACTGCGTTTCACCGAATAGTACGCACACGATTGCATGGCGTGGTTCAGGTTTCGGCGTTATAGTGTGGGCGCTTTGCTGTCGAACTGATTTATAAGGGGAAGTTTGTGAGAATTGCAGTATTTTGCGGCTCCAGCATGGGCGCCAGAGAGGAATATCAAGTAGCCGCCAAAGCGCTTGGCGAAGAGCTGGCGGGACGGAATATTGAATTGGTGTACGGCGGCGGTCATGTCGGCCTGATGGGCGTCATCGCGGACGCGGTGCTGGCGGCCGGAGGCAAGGTGACGGGTGTGATTCCCGTGGCGTTGAAAGAAAAGGAAATCCAGCATACAGGCCTGACTGAGCTGTTTGTGGTGGCGGATATGCACGAGCGCAAAGCGAAAATGGCGCAGCTGTCGGACGCTTTTATCGCCATACCCGGCGGAGCCGGAACGCTGGAAGAAATCTTCGAGGTCTGGACCTGGAGTCAGTTGGGCTATCACAGCAAACCCAGTTGCTTTTATAACGCGCTTGGTTACTACGACAAACTGCTCGACTTTATTCGGCATATGCAGGATGAGCGTTTTCTGAGTCAGGGTTATGTGGACGCGCTGCTGATCCGGGACAATCCGGCGGAACTGCTCGACGCGATTTTGACTTACCAGGCGCCTCCCGGAAAGTGGTGACGCTTTGGACGCGGACTACCCGCGTCTAAGCCTGCGGGGCCGGCTTGCCTAGCAGCGCCGGTCCCAGCGACGCCAGCAGGGCCCCGCCGACAATCAATCCGCACCCGAGCAATACCGTTAGCGTAAATTCCGCTTCGCCAAAGCCGATCAACAGTAGCGTGGAGATTAACGGCGCTGCATATGACAGAACGCCCAGCAACTGAATGTCGCCGCGTTTGACCCCGTAGTCCCAGGTAAAGAACGCAATCCCCACCGGGCCTAATCCCAGGCCAATCACACCGAGCCATTGCCCGCCGCTCAGCGGCCAGACGGTCTCTTCCAGCACGCCATGACACAGCGCCGCCAGCGCGGAGACGCCCAGGCAATATAAGCCCACTGCGTCAGAAGGGACCGCCGCCAGGGTGCGGGACAGCACCGAATACAGCGACCAGATCAGGGCGCAAAGCAGGGCTGCGCCGTAGCCGCCCAGGTAACGCAGATCGAAGCCTGCGCCGGGGCGCCACAGCAGCGCCCAGCAACCGGCCAGGGTCAGTAATCCGCCAAGCCAAAGCATCTTGCCGGCGGGCTCCTTTAGCAGAACGACGGAGAAGCAGACGATCAGCAGCGGCCAGAGATAGGCGATCAGGCTGGCTTCCACCGGCGGCGCATGATTTAACGCGATGAAGTAAAACAAGTGATAACCGAAAAGACCGCCCACCCCCAGCAACCAGGCGCGAACCGGTTGCCGCAGCAGACGCAGAAGACTGCCTCCCTGCGCCACTGTTTTGCCCAGCATCAGCAATGCGGCGATGCAAAAGGTCATCGCCAATAACTGAAAAGGAGGAATGCCGGCGCTCCAGCGCGTGAACAACGCCAATGCGCCCCATAAGACGACGGCGGTGAATCCTATGGATGTGGCGGCTTGTCGGTTCATGACGTTTCTATTTCCGTTGTATGAGGTTTTTCGTTGTCTGAGAGAGAAGGTCGGAAACGTCAGCTTAGCGTTTGGGGAGAGAGAAACTTTGTTGGCAGGGCGCTAATTTTTCTCGCGCGGGCGGAAATGCTTGGGGGATTTGCCGAAGTGACGTCTGAAACGGTCACTGAAAGCGGCCTGATTCTGAAAGCCCGCGTCGAGAGCAATCTGTTGAATACTGAGAGGGCTGTTCTCAAGCAGCTCAAGGGCCAGACGCATGCGTTTATCTCGCAGGTAATCCATGGGCGTCATGCCGAATGCGCTTTTGAACAGATCGGAAAGGTGGCGGCGGCTCAGGTTCGCCGCGGTGGCGACCTGATCAAGAGTGATCGGATCGCCCAGGTGGGCGTCCAGAAAGTGGCGGGCGGCGAGCAGACGTTTGTCCAGGTTTAACGCAGCGCCAAAGCGTTCTCGAAACAACTGCAACAGCAAGTGGAGTATGCGCTCGCGAGAGGTGTCGCCCACTTGCCCCCGGCGCAGCTCCATGGCGATGAAATGGACATAGGATCGCAATCCTGGGTCCAGCTCGATGAATGCCGGTAGACGTCCCAGCGCTGGCTCCATGGCCACCGGCAGATCCGCCACCACAAAGCGGTTATCCTCACCGCCGGCGAAAGCGTGATCCCGGCCGGCTTCGATCACCGCCGCGGTGCGCCGATCCACCATCGCGCCCTGGCCCGCCACATCCAGCTCCAGGCGACCGCTGAGCGGCAGCACCAGCTGGTGATAATCATGGCTGTGGCATTGCGTTTCCGGCGAATAACGCCGCAGGTCTAAAGCAATGGGCGTCGACATGGCGCGTTTCTCTGTGACGGCTGATAGATATATTGGGATCTGTGCGAAAGCATCAGTGTATCGCCAGGGCGCGGAAAGTTCGATGGGGAAACGGACTTTCAATCCGGCGGCGGCAAGTGTGCAGGTGCTGTACTTTTAAACGCGCCTGAGTTCCGCAATATACGGCGAAGGCTGCAAGGGAAGCCCGCGTTCATTATATTGCGGGCAGGAGATATGCAGTCTGTTTTTGGCCCGTGTCAGCGCCACGTAGAAAACCCGGCGTTCCTCTTCCCTGTTGTCGTCTCTCTCTTTATGGTCGGAAAGGGTCGCATTGATCAGGAAGACCGTATCAAATTCCGTGCCTTTTGACGCGTGGATGGTCATGAGATGAATTTTATCCGACTCGGTTTTCTCACTGTTTATCGCCAGCAATTCCTCGGCGCTTTGTTCCAGAGCGACGCCTTTCTTCAAGCCGTCCAATAACTGCTGGATCACTACTTTGGCGGGCAGGCTTTCCATACCTTCCCGGCTGAAGTAGGTGTGGCGCAGCAGGATTTCCCATAGCTGTTCTTCCACTTGCGACGGCGGGCAGTGATTCAGCTTCTTGATCAGGCGAATGTCACGAATGATGTCCGTCGCCTTTTCACCGAGGCTGCCATCGGCGTCGGAGATAAACTGCAGGTATTTGAAGATCGCTTCGTCTTTATATTTGCCGGATTTCTTGTGGCGCCACTGAATATTAATCCGGCTGTGATTGAGGATGTATTCCAGATACTTCTCCTCTAAAGGGCTTTCGCTGCTGGAGGGCGCAAGACACAGGCTCAGAAGCATCCGCGGACCGCGCCTGCGCATCAGCGGAACGCCTTCATTAACCAGATAAGGGATACGGCGGGCGATCAGGGCCTGCTCGATATGCAGACGCTGGCTGTTTTCTCTGTAGAGAACGGCGATCTCGTCGGGGGACGTTCCTGCGTCCAATAGCGTCTGAATATTCGCAGCGACCTCGTTTGATTCGGTCATGACATTAAGAGGCGACGCGAACTGCACCACGCCGTCGCCGCTTTTGTGGGCGCGCATGGCGATGTCGTCCTGCAGACGATGAGGCATGCTGTCAGCCAGCTTATTGCTGAGCTGCACCAGTTTGTTCAACGACCGGTAATTGGTGTCCAACACCCTGACGCTGGGAGATTCATACGCTTCCAGAAACGCCTGGAACACCGTTGGCTCAGACCCCCGGAACTGATAGATGGACTGCTTGGCGTCGCCGACGACCGTGATGGAGACAGCATTGGCGGCCAGCAACCGTATGGCTTCAAACTGCAGGTAATTGCAGTCCTGAAACTCATCGATGATGAAGTGCTTCAAATGGTATTGCAGCGCGTCTCTTAACTCGGCGTCTTCTTTCAACACGTGGCGGGCGATGTAAAGAATATCGTCCGCATCAATGGCGTTGAGCTTTCTTTTTTCCTCGTCCAGGTTTCTCCACAATGCAATCATGATGCGGTCAATCATGCGTTCTCGATTGGACAGCTCCATCGGCGGCGCATAGTCGATTGAGCCGAAACCGTTGGCTCTGGCGCGGGACAGACAGGCGAGAACTTCATTGAGAGAGATGCCGTTGCGGGCGACAAAGCGCTGCTGTTCCTCGCCCAGGTTGGACCAGAATGATTCGATAAAGCCTCTGGCCTCGTGCTCGCTGATCACCCTTGTCGTTTGGTTGTATCCATATCTTTGCGTGACGGGACGATCGGCGCTGGGCTTCAGGATCAAATCAAGGAACAGCTTGTGAAAGGTGCCAATATGGATGGTCTTGGCGATGGGACCAATTAACTCGCCCAATCTCGATCTCATCTCATTCGCGGCCTTGTTGGTGAAGGTCACCAGAATGATGGATTTCGGCAAGGCTTTTTCATTCAGGATAAGGTGTGCGGCCTTGTAAGTGACCACGCGGGTCTTGCCTGAGCCTGCGCCAGCCAGAACCAGAGTGGCCCCGGTGGTTGCGTTAACGGCTTTGAACTGTTCTTCATTGAGATAAGACAGTATATCTTTCAATCACATACCCTTATTTGACCCACAGGAACCTTTCCACGGTGCGGACTGCTCTGCGAAAGTTTGGACGAAACTAAACGATCCCGGGGACAAACTCAATTTCGGATTGCCTGTTCCACAGGAATTATCGGAGGATGCGTCGCTAATCCTGCGCCATGCTTTTACAATCGGGCGAGTATTTAAAATCCGTTACGGCGGCGATGGCGTCCCGAACCTTTTTGAGGCCTGTATGATCGAAAAGCTGGAAATTCATCATCTGCGGACATTGGACGCATTGTATCGCTTCGGCAATATCACGGCCGCGGCGGAATCTCTCGATCTGTCGCAGCAGGCGATCAGTCAGCAGCTGAAAAAATTGCGGGGAATTCTGAGCGATCAGTTATTTGTGCGGACCGGCCATGGCGTGGCTCCAACGCCCTACGCCAAGCAGATCGAACCGCATATCCAGCGGGTGCTGGCGCATTTGCATGCGATTCCGCTGCCGGAAGCTTTCTCGCTGGCGAAGATGGAACGGACTTTGGTGATTTCCGCGACGGATTACACCCAGAAAGTGATCGTGACGGGGCTGGTGGCGGAACTGCGAAAGGCCGCGCCCAGGGTGAAAGTCGTCGTCGCCAATATCGAGAGCGCCAGCCTGACCCGGAAAATGCGGCAAGGGGAGATTGATCTGGCGTTTACCTCTCATGGCTATGTGCCGGAAGGTCTGCTGTCAGAGCCGCTGTTTACCGAAAGGTATCTTTGCGTATCCGCTGACGCCGGGTTGGCGGGGCAGGGGGAGATTTCCCTGGATCAGCTGGTTGCGCGCGATTTTATTGTCACCTCGCCGGGAGTGGGCGGCTTCGCCGGGTCGGCGGACGCCTGGTTCGAGCAGCAGGGATTGCGTCGCAACGTGACAATTTCCGCGCCCTCGTTTCATATTGCGCAGGAATATTTAAAGGCGACGGATATGGTGGCCTTTGTGCCGTCGCGGCTGTTGCCTTGCGAAGGGTTATTCGAGATTCCCCTTAAGAAATACCCGCCTGGATACGAAGTGGTGGCGGCCTATCATCCCAGCGCCAAGGACGACCCCTTAATCATGTGGGCGCTCAAGGCAGTGCAGCAATGCGCTTCCCTTGCGTGATCTTGAAGGTCAATCCGTCGGCGCTTGTATCGGTTACAAAGGTCGCTTGATCGCGCCATTGCGCCTGAAGCTCTACTCTGACTGCACATTATTGGTCGGTTTTTAGAGGTCTTTATGAGCATTAGTAAAGTAAACCCCAGCGCGCTCTATGACGGCTCGCCTTTTGGATTGTCTCAGGCGGCGGTCGATACGGAATCGGGTTTGGTGTTTGTGTCCGGGCAGGTGGACTGGGACGCTAACTACGAACTGAAGAGCGACACCATTGAAGCGCAGACAGCCAATGCGCTGGAGAATTTGAGCATCGTGTTGAAAGAAGCGGGGTCCTCCGTCGATAACCTGTTGCAAGTGCGCATATTTGTGAGAGGGGAGCTGGCGGACCACATGGAGAAACTGGCGCCGATACTCGCCAACTACCTGGGCTCCGCGCGGCCCGCGCTGACGGGGGTGGGAGTCGCCTCCCTGGCGTCGCCGGGCACATTGGTGGAAATCGAGGCAGTGGCGAAAGTCCGCCAATAAAGAGCGGTTGTTTTCGCAACAGCGCCGACATCCGTCGGCGCATGACTGAGCCTGATCTGCAATAAGATCAGCGCACCTTAACGCCCAAGGACAGCAACACTTCGCGGATATCTTTCTCCTGATTCTCCAGGAAACGCTGCATGGCGTCGCCGCGATGGTAAAAATTGGACCATCCGTATTTGCTTCTTACCTGCTTCCATTGATCGGTCTGCGACAGCTTTTCCAGCATATCGGCGTATTGGGCGATGTCCGCGGACGACATGCCGGGGGCGGCGAAGAAACCGCGCCAGTTGGCGAAAACCAGATCGTAGCCTTGCTCTTTCATAGTAGGGATGTCAAAGCCTTCCAGGCGTTCATCGCTGGTGACGCCGAGCAGGCGCAGTTTACCGGATTTATAATCGTTGACCACTTCCCCCAGCCCGGTCACCAGGGCGACGCCGACTTCTTTGTACAGCTTCTCCAGGGCGTCGCCGCCGCCATCGCTGGGGACGTAACGCATTTGATCAATGCCGATGCCGGCGGACTTGAACAGGAGCGCGGCGGTAATGTGGTCCAGGCTTTCTTTGGATGAACCGCCGATAATCGGGTTTTTCGCGGCCTGGCTACGAATCAGCTCCGCCAGTTGCGAGACGGACTGAATCGGCGAGTCCGCTTTCACCGCCACTACCTGATACTCCGCAATCACCGTGGCGATGGGGGTGATGTCGCGGAAGTCTTTGTCTATCACCCCGGTCAGGCTGCGCAGAATCAATGGCGTGGATTGCACCATCAAGGTCTCAGAGTACTTGGGCGCGTTGCGCACCAGGTCATCCAGGGCGCGTCCGCCGCCGCCTCCAGACAGGTTGGTGAAACTGACGCCATCCACCAGTCCGATAGTTTTCATCGTGGCGCCGGTTTCACGGGCGGTGGTGTCCCAACCGCCGCCTTCGCCGCCGGGAATGAGAAAGGCCAGCTCCTTCGCGCCGGCGAAGAGGGAAAATGCGAAAAAGAACGCAAGCCAGGGCAACCGTTTCAATACGCTCATCGTATATACACCTCTACTTTATTGTTTTGCGAATCAGGCGGCTTCAAGAGAAAGGACGTGTCGTTCTGTTTCCGTGTGGTGAGTGAAAGGAAAAAAATTCGCCTGAATTTTAACTATAGACCGGACTTTTGTAGCTGTTGGGATAATAATCAAACTGACTGAAACAATATGGAGGCGGTAGTGGGCGTAAAATACGACCCCCCGCAGTTGAAAAAATGTGTCATAGATATGGAAATCCAATATGCTCGGGAACATTATCTACTAAGCTTAAAGAGATAATTTCGGTCAACCGTGATTTGGGTTGCGTTTCATCCGAAAACAACCGGTGGTAATGCCATAGATGTCGAACTCATCTTCCCTTAATGGCCGTATCCGGACGATATGCTTTCTGATTCTTTGCCTGATGACGAGAATCAGCGGGGCGACGGAGTCTGAACTTACCCCCATCGTTGTGCAGTTGAAGTGGCTGCATCAATTTCAATTCGCCGGTTTTTACGCCGCCATCGAAAAAGGTTTCTACCAGAAAGCCGGTTTTGAGGTGACCCTGCGTGAGGCGGCGCCGGACATTAATCCCATCGACGAAGTGGTGCAGGGCAGGGCGGACTTCGGGGTCGCCAACTCAGAGCTGCTGCTTTATCGCCTGCAGGGCGCGCCTGTCACCGCCGTCGCCGTGATGATTCAGCATTCGCCCCTGGTGTTGGTGAGTCTGGCGGGCTCGGAGATACTCAGTCCGCAGGATCTGATCGATAAGCGCGTCATGTTTCCCCAGGGGCCCTATGGCGCCAATACTATCGGCATCTTGCGCAAAGAAGGCGTGCTGCTCTCCCAAATCAAACAGATGCCATTATCTTTCAACATCAACGATTTGGTGGAGCACCGCGTGGACGCTATGGTGGGCTACGTGACCGACCTGCCGTATCAACTGCGTAAACGCCAGATCGCCTACAACCTGATGGACCCGCGCAGTTACGGCATCGATTTTTACGGCGACACCCTGTTCACTACCGAAAATCGGGCGATGAGCGACACCGAAGAGGTGGTGCGCTTCCGTGAAGCCACGATTGAAGGCTGGCGTTACGCAGTAGAGAACCCGGAAGAAATCATTCGCCTGCTGCAGAGTCAATATAACTCCCGCAAAGAATACGACGAGCTGGTGTATGAAGCCCGGGAAACCATTGATCTGATCGTGCCCAAGCTGGTGGAAATCGGACATATGAATCCTGGTCGCTGGCGGCATATCGCGGACACATTCATCGCATTGGACATGGCGCCCAAAGAATACAGGCTGGAGGGGTTCATATTCGACCCGGACCGCAATGACGCCAGATTAGTGCTGCGCACGGCGCTATGGATTGGCGGCCTGGTGTTGATCGCCGGGACGGTGGGGATTTTCCTGCTGGTGACCTTCAACAATCGGCTCAAAAACCGGGTAGAGTTGCATACCCATCAACTGCGGGAGGCCAATCAGGCGCTGTACGAACAGACGCAGACCCTGATGGAGAAAGAGCAGGCGCTGTACAAACTGAACCATGCGCTGGAAGCCCGGGTGGAAGAGAGAACCGAGGCGCTGGCGCAAGCCAATCAGGAACTGAAGCTGGAGATTGCGGAGAGAGAGCAGCGCGAGCTGTCCCTGCGGCTGCTTTCCAAGGCGGTGGAGAGCAGCCGCAGTGGCGTCATCATCACCAACGCCGATGGAATTATCGTCTACGTCAATAACGCTTTCCTGGCGATGACCGGCTATGACCGCATGCAGGTGTTCGACAAACACATATCCTCTCTGGAAGAGCGAGTCTGTTTCCCGCGTCTTGATCAGATCAACTTCCGTGAGTTGCCCGAGCCGATGATCCGCGATGAACTGCATTGCTACGACGCCTCGCGTAATCAGCACTGGGCGCAGATCTCCATCTTCCCCATTTATGAACAGGCGGCGCGCAACTACGGCGTATTCCGTCCCGCGCCGGAAAAAGTCAGCCATTATGTGGTGACCTGTGAAGACATCACGCTGCTGAAAAAGAGCAAGGACGAAATGGAGCAGTTGGCGTTTTACGACCACCTGACGGGCCTGGAGAGCCGCTTGTTGTTCAAACTGCGCCTGGAGAACGCCATTACTCGCGCGGTGCGCGACAAGTCCATGATCGCCCTGATGTTTATCGACATTGACCACTTCAAGGAAATCAATGACAACTACGGCCATGACGCCGGCGATGAAGTGCTGAAAACCGTGGCGGCGCGCATTAAACAGAATGTGCGCAAGAACGATACCGTGGCGCGCATCAGCGGTGATGAGTTTACGGTGATCCTGTCTGACATTCGCGGCCATGTGGACGCGCGGCGCGTGGCCCAGGGCATCCGGCGGACATTGAATCGCCCTTTCAAGTTTGCGGGCAAAGAATATATCGTCGGCGCCAGCATCGGCATCAGTATTGCGCCTGACGATGGCGTGGAGCTGGATGAGCTGTTGAAGAATGCGGATACCGCCATGTATCAGGCCAAGCGCAACGGCAGGAACGATATCCAGTTTTTCTCTCATTCCATGAATGAAGAAGCCAAGAAGAAGCAGACGCTGGAAGCGGAAATGATACAAGGGCTGTCCAAGAAGCAGTTTCGCCTGGACTATCAGCCGGTGATTGACCTGGAAACCAAGAAACTGGTCGGGCTGGAGGCGCTGCTGCGCTGGAATCATCCCAGCCAGGGCGTTATCTATCCTGACCACTTCATCCCCCTGGCGGAAGAAACCGGCCTGATTGTGGAGCTGGGGAAATGGGTGATCAACGAGGTGATTTCCGCCACGCGTGAGTTGCGTAAGATGGGCTTTTCCGATGTCGGCGTGGCGATTAACGTATCCGCGCGACAGTTACGGGATAAGGGGCTGATAGCGGATATCGGACGTATTGTCGCCGCCAACCGTAACGAGCCCTGTAATATTCAGCTGGAGCTGACGGAAGCCACCATTATTGAGGAACTGGAGCAAAGCAACCGCAGCATCAACGATTTGAACAAGCTTGGCTTTGGCATCACGGTGGATGATTTTGGCGCGGGCTACTCTTCTATGAGCAACCTCAAGCAACTACCGATTGACTGCATCAAGATCGACAAATCATTTGTTCATAATATGCTGAGGAAAGGCGACGATGCGGAAATCGTAAAAGCGATGATTTCCATGGCGCATAACCTGAAGCTGAATGTGGTGGCGGTAGGCGTGGAAGACGCCGAACAGGTGAAATTCCTGAAGGAAAACAAATGTTTTCTCGCTCAGGGGTTCTACTTCTCCAAAGCTGGCGACCTGCATGAAATCATCGGAAAATTCAGCACTCCCAATGTGGTGAAGCTCACTCCCTGAGCTGTCTTATCTTCCTTTCTCAAACAATCAGAGCGCCGGGCTACCCCAGTAATACACACTGCCGTCATCGCTGCCGGCGAACACGGCGGTCCCCTCGGCGTTGATGGACATGGGCCAGTTCATCAGTGACGTGGCGTATTTCCAATACAGCTCGCCGGTCTGTGCATTAAACAGATAGAAGTTGCCGGGCGTTTCTTCCTGCGGCGATGAGTTGCTGTCGCTGAAAATGGGTTCGCCATCGGTGGAGGTCACGTACTGCGCGTTGGCGTCCATGTTCATGCCGGGGTTGGGGCAATACTCCAGCTGATTGATCCACAGGCGTTGCGGATAATAATCGCCGGATTCGCCGGCATTCTGCAGCATATAGGCGAAACCGAAGCCGGGGCTGTCAGAGGCGGCTTTGGCCGCGCCGGAACCATCGTAATTGCCGCCGGCGCCGACATAGACCTTTCCGTTGACATTGGCGATGGCCAGGGCGTAAGTCAGCCCCAGAGACTGGTCGGAAGGCGTGTAGGACCATAATGGCGTGAGGCCGCTGACCGGGCTGTCCGGCGTGGCGAACAGATAGACGTAGCCGTTCTTGGTGGAGGCGGCGAAGTAGCCGCCGTCAGCGCTGATGACGACGCGCAGAACGCCGGTGGCGGTATGAAAGCGGCCGTATTCCACCAGGGTTCCGTTTTGATTGGCGTAGAGAATGACCAGTCCTGTGGAACTGACCTCCGCCCGTTTCGCCGGCTTGCGCCCGCGAGCGAATTCAGCGTGCTCTGAATAGCTGTCCAACTCGCCGCCCACCACCACAATTTCGCCCGTGTTGCACACGCCGCAACTGCGCAAATAGGATTCGCTGACGTTAGTTGGGGAGTCTGTATAGCTTTGTCCGTTAAGAGTCAGCAACAAGGCGTTGGAGCCTTCCACGGCGATAATGGTGGAGCCGTCGAAACTGCTTTCCACTTCATTGATGCGGCTGTCGACGCTGAACTCCTGGCGGCTGGAGACGCCGACGCCGACGTTATAGGTGCGCAGAAAGCCGTTGCCGCTGCTGTACTGCCCACCGGCGGCGGCGTAAGCGCCGTTGCCGGACACCGCGACCCAGAACACGCCCTGGGTGACGTTGTCGCCCAGCGGATCGCTCCACTGTAGTGACGGCGCGGAGCCGTCGGTGGCGTAGCTGTAAATGGCGAAGTCGCTACTTTCTCCATATTCGGAGGACGTGCCGGTGATAAGTTGCGCGCCGTTGGCGGATATGGCGGTGGTGTTGATTTGCAGTCCGGATGTAGGGGTAAGCGTCCAATTGGGCGCCAGCTGGTCTTGCAGCATACTGAGTCCTTGTTATGGGGTCATTGCCCTGCGGGGACGGGCGAAGCCTGATTAATGGTGAATCCATGCCGAAAGTTTAGCCGACCGAGAAGTTTTGGCAATGACCCCAACGACCGATTGGCGGCCATGGCCGCTTTATTCAGTGATCGTTTTTGCCGCGAACTTTCTCCAGCTCCTCAACGCTTCTCGGCCAGTCTTTTTTCAACAAACGCGATAGCGCCCGATCCGCCAGCAAACGCCCTCCCGTCTGGCAATCAGGGCAATAGTTGGTCTCATTGGTCGCATAGCGAATGCGCTGTACGGCGCCGCCGCAGACCGGGCAGGGAAGGTTGTAGCGACCATGCACCGCCATATCTTCGCGAAAGGCGGTGACTTTTTCTGGAAAGGCGTCGCCATACTGGTCGCGCAAGCGTTGTGTCCAGGTCGTCAAACAGGACCGACACGCCTGATACAGTCGCTCAATCTCTTCTGCGTTCAATTTCTGTGTTTGCGCGATAGGGGATAGTCGGGCCGCATGCAGAATTTCATCGGAATAAGCGTTGCCGACGCCGCTGAAAATATGCGGATCGGTGAGCGCTCTTTTTAAGGTGTGGTTATTGCGGGTCAATGCCTGTTGAAACGCAGGAAGGTCGGCTTCCAAAATCTCCAAACCGCCCGGATTGATCTGCGCCAATCCTCTTTCCCCTGAAACAAGATGCAGCGACGCCCGCTTCTTGGTTCCCGCTTCCGTCAAAAACAAAACGCCATTGGGGAACTGCAAACTAATCAACGCATTCTTCCCCGGCGTTTTCTTACCTGCGTCGCGCCAATGCAAACGCCCCGCAATCATCAGGTGAAACACCATCCAAACGTCATTATCAAAACCAATGGCGATACGCTTACCAATCCGCCGCAACTGCGTCACCTTCGCGCCAACCACCGCCTCCAAAGACGGCTCCGCCGTCCGCAACAGAAAATAACTATGCAACTCCACCGACTCCAACACCCGGCCAAGAACCCGCCGCTCCAACGCATCGATATACACAGTAATGTCAGGATATTCAGGCATCACGCATCCTCCTGTTTGTTAGGGGGATTATATGTGTAATCTATATAATTTGTAGAAAGACGCGTTCGACTTTCTTGGGGAGACATTCAGAGGGCCGAGCACACAATTTCTTTTTTATCCTTTTGTAAGCGAAAATATTTATCACTTACTCAACAGGTCTGGATTTAGGCTGTTTGATTTTACATAGGATGCATAACTCTATGCATGTAAATAAGTGAGGGATAGCTGGGTTTGAAATAATAATATATTCTAGCCTATGGGGAAGTGATCAATTCTCTTTGGACATTTCTTTGCGTGCTTCTTGAACCCTTTATTTTTGACCGATATTTTGCACATTGGGCAAAGAGTAGTATTGTTGATATCCTTCTGAGCAAGTTCTATTAACTTGAGTAAGTGGCTTGCAAGTTTTCCTCGCATAACCATGTCGCAATTATGAGCTTTTCCTGTTGCACTTTGTGGATCAAGAAAAACTTTAGAGCCACAAGAGCATTCTATGAATATCACAGGCGAATCACAGTTGTGGCATAGGGTATAAAACTCATTAACTTTCTTGCAGTCAGGACCGTGACTTGGGATGAAGCCCATTGATGTAGCCTCTCATAGCATATACCCTTTCTAAAGCGATGAGCTTTAGCAAGCTCGATGAAGTTAGAGCCTGAACGAGTTTCAGTAGTTTTTGAGGCTCTAATTCCGTTGTACAATATCCCCTTACACGGCCATCAAATAGCGATAGCCATCTCGCCTGACTCTCTCCAGTAACGCCGAGAAGACCCTTTAAAATAGCGGGTATCGTTAGAAGGAAGAGGTAGTTTTCCAATTGTAGCATTGAATAGTATGGTTCACCTTCGGAGAGTTTGCAGGTTTGAAAATACACGGTAATGATAGAGGCCTGCTGTCACTCTTGGCGGAGCTTATCGGTAGACCACTACAATTGCCTGGGGTTTCTATTGCGCGCTCTCTGCTCTGTACTTTTTTTGAACTAATCTATACTCAACTACTAGAGGCTTCTCGAAATCTTTGCATTAGGAGTGCAAAACTCACAATCAGTTATAACGAAAGAGGCTAATTATGGTTATTGTTTCTAGTGCGATTAGAAAGTTAATTGTAGTGCTTTCCATTCTCATTTGCACACCTACAAATGCAGAAACGATAAAAATCTCCAATGGAGAATGGGCTCCTTTCACGTCTCAAAATTACAAGCACTTTGGTCTAGCTTCACATATTGTCTCTGAAGCATTTAAAGCCTCTGGGGTTGATGTTGAATATGCTTTCTATCCCTGGGCGAGAGCATTGATAGATGCAAAAGAAGGGAAAGAGTTAGCTGCAACTATCGTTTGGACATATAGCGATGAGAGGGCGAAAGACTTTCTTTACACTGATCCGGTCTTCACACTTCAATCTGTCTTCTTTCATAAAAAGGGGAAAGTGGTTGATTGGAATAAGCTGTCAGATTTGAAAGATTATAAAATTGGCGGCGCTATTTCATATAGTTATGGTGACGAGTTTACTGAGCTAGAAAAAACTGGCGTGCTGAATGTATCTCGTATAGCAGACGATACTAACAACCTGAAAAAACTGGTCTCTGGTCGGATAGACCTCTATCCCACCGAGATGCAAGTTGGCCTTGAGTTAATAAAAAATGAACTGCCGCCGAATGAGGCAGATCAGTTAACTTACTCAAAACCCTATAGAGAGTCAGAATATTTTGTCCTTGTGTCAAAGAAGTATCCTGGAGGTAGCGAATTGGTGCAGAAATTTAACCAAGGACTGGCGAAGATAAAAGAAAGCGGGCTTTATCAGAAAATGATGGATGATAGTGTCAATGGAAACTATGGCCCGTAGTTGAACCCGCTATTGCTGCATGAACTGACTTTATGACTAAGAAACTAATACGGCTGTATCTGGCAATAATTCTTCTCTTTACTGTTAGTATAAGCCCTTCTTACTCTGTTGGGCTTGATAAAAAGATAACCTTGTTGACTGGAGATTACCCTCCATATGAAATCGAGTCCTCTAAAGATGGTCTGGTTGGTTATGATGTGGAGGTGGTTAATGCCGTTTTTCAAAGAGCGGGATATGAAGTTGATATTCGCTTTTTCCCCTGGAAACGAGCTATTAACCAAATCGAAAGTGGGCATGTTTCTGGAGGTTTTTCTATTGCCAATACGCCAGAGCGCCGCAAAATATGTGAACTGTCTGACCCTATAAGCTCGATTACTCCTGTCTTAGCCGTAAGAGCAGACCTCAAGGAGCCTAGGCCAAAGACATTGACTGAGACCCTTTCCTATAGAGGAATAGGGATAAGAGGCTACACATTTCAGCAGGAGTTAGCCAGTATTGGCGCTCCGCACACGATACTTAATACAGATGAACAAGCCTTGCTGTTTTTAACAAAATCTCGCGCCGATGTATTTTATACTGTTAAAGAAAGCTCTCAGTTTCTTGTGAAGAGTATGGGGCTGGAAAATCAAATACAGTTCGTTCGTTTGCAAGATAAGGAAGTTGATTACTTCTATGTCTGCTTTAGTAAAGCTTGGCCTAATTATGAGATATATGTTGATGTGTTCAATAAGGGATTGAAAGTACTCAAAGACGAAGGCCTATATGATCAGATACATAGGAAGTATGAGTGAAAAAATAGGACTGTTCTAGCAGTCTGACGGATCAACGGCTCCCCTTCGCTAAAACCCACGAAAGCGTTCCCGATTTGATACGTCTGACGTCGTGTTTAAACTCTTCATCCAGTGCGCGCTCATTGCTGACAAGTTAATCAATGTGAGCAGGTCCTGGTAAACTTTTGCAATAAAGCAGCAGAAATACCGATATTTTACAGAAGGGAGTTCACTTATCTTTCGCCTTTGGCTGTCGCCCTATTATAAAAACATGGAGATTTTAATCGGTGCTTCGACACGTTGTATTTATTTCACTCATTCTGTTTTCCTGTTTCACACGAGCTGAAACGGCGAGTTTCTGGGATTCCCCACAGCATGGCGCAAACAGCTTTAACCGGCTTCCTCCGACTCAGGAATACTTTGACGCTCTCTCTGCTTATGGCGCGACCTGGGTCAGGTTGGCATATGACAAATGGCCTTCAGAAGGCCGGGATTTTCTGATCGGCGATGCGGATCACTACCAATCGCTGAGCGAGGCGGATTTGGCGCAATTAAAGTCGGTGCTGGACCGGGCGCACAAGGCGAATCTGAAAGTGGTTATTGCTCCCTTGTCTTTACCCAATATGCGTTGGTCACAGAACAATAATGATGTATTTGATGACCGCCTCTGGTCGGATAAAAAGTATTGGAACGACGCGAATCGCTTCTGGAAAGATCTCGCGATAGCGTTGAAAGGGCATCCGGCTATTGCAGCCTTCAACTTGGTCAACGAACCCGCGCCGGAACGTAATAGCGATCTTAAAGAGCATGCCGATTCTGATGCAATGGCGCAGTGGTATAAGAAGAACCAGGGAAGCTCGCGAGATCTGCCTTTGTTCTATCAATCATTGGTCAAAACGATACGACAGGTTGATCAGAATGTGGCGGTGATGCTGGATGCCGGCTGGTACGCTGCGGCGGATGCTTTTTCCTATTGGCCGTCCGGGCTTGAAGATTCAAACATTCTTTATGCCTTTCATATGTATGAGCCCTATGACTTTACCAGTTCCCCCAATATCAATAGAGAAAAGCGCTATGTATATCCAGGCGATATTCCATTTGGGGAGACGCTGAAGCCATGGGGGCCGCAGCAAATATCCACCTATATTTCCCAGCCCATAAACTGGGCGAAAAAGTCGGGAATCCCAGTAAAGCGGATGGTGATGGGGGAATTTGGCTGCGCCAGGACGATTCCCGGCTGTGGAAACTATCTGAAGGATGTTCTGGAAGCCGCTGACAGCCTTAATCTGCACTGGGCTTTCTACGCGTTTCGTGAGGACAGTTGGGATCAGATGGACTACGAACTCGGAACGAAGAAGGTGCATTGGGAATACTGGGACGCCATGGAGAAAGGGGAACCCGATCCTATAAAGCGCGAATCCAGCGCACTTTTTGACATCATTCGTAAGCGTCTATAAGACTCACAAACGCCTGAAGGAATCTGTATGGTTCAGTTTTCTTCGGGCTCTTCCAAAATGTCGCCGTATTTTTCGATATGCGGTCATCGGCGCCGTTATGAAGGACCACCTTTCGCCACAAGATCTCTATAAAGTCTAACTTCGGTGAATGCCTCGGATATGCGTCTGCATGGCTTTACGTGAATAAGGCCGTGAACATCTGGGCCTCCGTACGCTGGAATCAGTGGGCTGGAGAAGGTATCTTTAGCACCTTGAAATCGAAAGGCGCGTATGCGCGATATATAAACGTTATGTGGCGGGAGTCACCTTGAACTTTCTTAGTATTTTTAAATATTCGTTGATTCTCTTTGTGGTGGAAGTGTTAGTGGGCATGGCGTCGACTATGCTTTGGGGTGCGGACAACTATAAAAGTCAGCCTTTGCTGGATTACTTTATTTGTCAGTACCTTCCGCTATTTTTGCCGAGTTTGCTGGTGCTGTCTTACTACGCTAAAGTACAAGCTCACAATACATTGCCTCATTTGGTGGCTGTAGTATCGATATGCGGTTTCCTTGGTTTTATCATGGTTTCTGCATTAATGGGAAAATGGTTTGTTTCGCCGTTGTGGTTTATAGATATTCCAATGTCAGCCCTAACAATTGGAGTTGCAATGATTATTGGTCGAAGTTTGAGGAAGGGGTGAATAGCCCCGTAGAAAATGAATGCAGAAAACTGGTGGGGCTTCGGCTCATTAAAGCTTTATATATAAAGGTGATTTTAAGTGCAGGACCAAGAAGCGATTGAGCTTTTTCGCGAAATACGAGATGAGCTGCGCGTTAATAATTCTCAAATAAAATGGCTAATCGATAAAGCTAAAGAAGTCGAGAGTAAAGAGGGAAAATATTTGCGGTTAGGCAAGAATAACGGGCGAACACCTGCCCGTTATTTAGCTTTTTAATACTCTGCAACAGGCTTTTTTGCCGCTTCTAATACTTCTTCCTTTGTAAAAGATATGACATTGCTCGTGTAATCTGGAGTCAGCATCGGATCGTACCTAAGCTGAAACTCTATACGGTCAAAATCAGTGTTTGATAATGACATTAAACCTTTGTGAAAGCTCATATAGTGAGGGTCGCCACCGTCTAATATGCCATTCGAAAATTCAATTTCGTCGTCGTCTTTTATTACAGATGCTCTGAATTGATTGAGGAAATCTTCTATGTCTATAGGTGTGTCAGAGTCAAACTTCAATGCCAGATATGTACCTGTAAATAGATACGGGTCACCTTCGGAGTACTCTTTTGTGCTTATGACTTCTACTGGGAACAGTTTGGCGTTACTTAAATGAAGCTTTTCAGTGGCGCAACCTAACAAGAAAGTGGAGAGAGAAAGCAGTAAAAGTAGTCTCATTATCTTATTCCTATTGCTTTAGGATTTAATGGTGCGTTTGCCATTTCTGCTCTTGCTTTCTTGTACATATGCATAGCATCCGCATGAGTTACATTCATTTCTATATTATGGGCTCCGTTCTCACTGCCTAATTGGCCTCCAACATTAGCTATATAGTCACTGCTGTTTGTGTCTTCTCCTGCTTGGCCAACCCAGCTAGTTAAGGCGCTCACAGCATTTCCGATTACCGGGACAGCGCCAATAGTGTTATCCATAATTGACTGTTTACAGTAGACATTGACCCACTTTCCAGCAATGACTTTGCTAAATGGAAACATCGAGACCGGGTCTAAAGTAATCAGTTCATCGACTGGAATACTTGCGTGAAATCCATTACTGCTTGTCCGCCCCAACTGTGGCCGGTCAGTCTAATGCTTTTAAAGGCTCCTGAACGCCAATTCCCTTTTATCATAGAGAGTACTAGGTCCTGATCCTCGTGACCGTAATAATAGCAGGTGATACCTGAAGAGGAGCCTTCGCGATAATCCCTTACGTCTCCCATAATTCCTGTTGCTCTAGTCACGTTTGTAATCCAATCACCTTTGTCGCCCCCTCCACCTATAAAAAACTCTACTTTAGGGAAAGCTCCTAGTGCTACTCCAGACTTTGGAATCATACATACTCCTGGAAATTGTGGTTAGTGATGATTTTAGTTAAACAAAGTGAGCAAGACTCATCGCTCGCTAGAAACTTTCTGCATTGACGAAGCTGAGCTATTAGATGAGGGGATTTCAGAACTTTGAAAATAATCATCCTTGGTTAAACTTCTTTTTGAGGTTATAAAATGAGAGCCACTGTTTACTGGCAGTGGATAGTGTACTGTTGGCTGCACAGTAATCGAATAGTCTATATGGGATAACGAAGAAATTGCTCGCTACAACAACGCCAAATAGCCCTCCTTAAACATCTTCTCTCCTAAGCACAAGCTGCCAGTTTATGGCAGTATGTGCTTCATGCTTTCATATTCCCCGCTCAAGAGCGTCAAAATTGTCACGGGCTGAACGTTTGCTTGAACTCATGCAGACTCTGCGTCGCTACCGTTATCCGGTGAGCGGTAAGCAGTTGGCGTCTGAGTTGGGCGTCAGTATTCGCACGTTATATCGCGACATTGCTTCATTGCAGGCCCAGGGGGCGCATATCGAGGGGGAGCCGGGCGTGGGGTATCTGTTGCGTCCTGGCTTTATGTTGCCGCCTTTGATGTTCTCCGATGATGAGATTGAGGCCTTGGTGTTGGGGTCCAGATGGGTCTCCCGACGTGGCGATGCGAAGTTGGGGGAAGCCGCCCGTAATGTGATTGCAAAAATTGCGGCGGTGATTCCCGCCGAGTTGCGTCAGGAGCTGGAGACGTCCACGTTGTTGATTGGCCCTGCAGCGACGCAACCTGAGGACGATAAGATACTGGAAAGGGTGCGGGCGGCGATTCGGGCCGAGCGCAAATTGTGCATTGCATACGGCGACAGCGAGGGTAATTCATCCACGCGGATCATCTGGCCATTCGCGGTTGGCTTTTTCGACACCATCAGAGTAGTGGTCGCATGGTGCGAACTGCGCGAAGGGTTCCGTCATTTTCGCACAGACCGTATCGGTGAACTCCACAGTCTGGAAGCTCGAATTCCCCGTCGTCGTCATGACTTGTTGAAGGAATGGCGTGAATTCAAAGGCGTAGAGCCGCAATAAAACACTACTGCCAGAAACTGGCAGTATGCCTGTCTAAGATGATCTCCAACGAAGCAATGCCAGCTAAGCAAGCGCTTCAGCTTCGCCCAATAACGGGATTCAGCGATAGAGCGAAATTGGAGAATTATTATGAAAGAACCTACCTATATCATTTTGTATGTCAGCGATATGCCAGTCAGTATGGCGTTTTACACGAATATATTGGGGAAAGCCCCGGTGGAATCCTCCCCAGGCTTTTCGCTGTTTGTGTTGGAGTCCGGCTGGAAGCTGGGATTGTGGACAAAGCAGGAAGTAAAGCCTGCAGCGGACATGACCGGCGGCGGCGCGGAGATTGGCCTGATGCTGGATAGCCAAGAAGCAGTCGACACAGCGTTGGACTACATGAGCGCGATGCAGGCGAAGGTGATACAGGCGCCCACGCAAATGGACTTTGGCTATACCTTTGTCGTTCTGGACCCGGACGAACACAGAATCCGAGTATTTTGTCCCAGTGAGATTGTGCGCTGAAGTTAACGCTTGAGGCGTATAACCATGTTCATGCGTCATTCAGTCCGAAAGGCGCGAATATCTTTAGATCATCAATCTGTTTTCGCACGCCAATCGCGAATGCGGGCAGCCAGGACGAGATACCAGCTTCCACGCTCTGATAGGGTGGGATGTCGTGTCCAAACTTGCGTGGATACCATTCGTGTACATGCGCCTGATTTTTAACATCGATGGGAATGCTATGGCGAGTCAGGCGGTTGAGCGTATTCTCATGCGCTTTTTCCAACGCTGATGCTTCATGCGCGAAATAGACCACGTCGAAATCTTTCACTTTGCTTAGCGACGCTTCTCCAAGCATGCTGTTCCAAAGCGCCTGGGTGAGCGCGCCGCCAGCCAGATAGTAATCAGGCAGGCCATAATTGGCGCAAGCCTCCATAGTTTCCATGATCTCAGGGACGCTCTGTAGCAGAGCTTTAAAACGCGCTTCCAGCGTAAGATCTTTTTCCATATGCTTGCGATTTGTTGTTTCTACTGTCCGATGTTGGATTGCTGTATTCGTATTTTTGTGGACGTCTATGAAACCTAAAATCCGCGTTTTCTACAACTCCGCCTGTCCGGTCTGTGATGCCGGCATTAAATCCCAGCAGAAAAAAGGCGCGATCTGCGGTGTCGAATGGGAAGACGTGCATCTGGACAATGAGAAGGTGGAAGATCTCAATGCCGATCTCGAATTTGTCAGGGAGCGGCTACACGTCATTGATTTTAATGGCGATTTGCGCGTGGGCTATGAAGCCTTTATCGCTATCTGGGAGGTTTCGTCGTCGGAGCAATGGAAAGCGAAGGTGTCTAAAGTTCCCGGTCTGCGCTGGCTGTTGAATAAAACTTATAATGTGTTCGCCTGGTGTTTGTACCAGTGGAATCGCGCCCTGAAGCACTGGTGAGTTGCGGTAACCTGAATCGATGTCTTCTATATTCGGTCATGCTCTGATTGGAGCGGCGATTGGTGATAACGCCAAATCGGAAAGTAAATCGGAGCAGTTGTTTCTGAGCCTTTTCTTTATGGGGTTGGTCGTATGCCCCGATCTGGATTATCTGCTGACATGGTGCTTCGGCGTCAACATAGCGCCCCGTTATACTCACTCCATTGGGGCAAGCGTGGTGATCGCCTGCATCGGACTGGGTTTGAAAAAGTATGTGTTCGTCAAGCGCTTAAGGAACGCAAACTCGCTTTTGATTGGCGTCGCTTCCATGGCGCATGTGTTCATGGATTACTGTGTCGGCGTGCATAAGAATCCCATATTCTGGCCGCTGGCCGACTCCGTATATGCCTTGAACCACGGCTTCCTGCCCAGCGCGGGAAAGCTCGATATTCTCAATTTTTACTTTTGGCGAAATCTGGCGATTGAAATGGGAATACTGGTTCCGGTGGCGGCTTTTATTTCCGCCCGAGGACGCAACGCACTAAAGAAAAGAGTTTATATCGCCATCCTGGCGGTTGGCGTCTTGATGCTGTGTGGCTATATCAGCATTGGGTTGTCGCGTTAGCGGCAATTGGGATGTAGTAGGGCTCTGTCTTGGCTTTCTTCGTACAGCCTAATGCTGTCAAAGTGAAACCGGACCAGCCCTTGGGCCGGTCCGATGAGACAACTTAGAGAAACATCCCGCCGGACGCTTCAATGCGTTGAGCGTTAATCCAACGATTGTCCTCTGAGAGCAGAGTGGCGATGACGCCGCCAATGTCGTCCGGTAGACCGACGCGTCCGAGTGCGGTTTGCGAGGCGATAAACTTGTTAATCTCCGAATTATCGCGCACCAATCCCTGACCGAAATCCGTTTCAATAGCGCCCGGCGCCACCACGTTCACTGCGATGCCTCGAGCCCCAAGTTCTTTCGCCATATAGCGGGTCAGTACTTCCACGCCGCCTTTCATCGCTGCGTAGGCTGAATAGCCGGGCAGAGAGAAACGGGCGAGGCCGGTGGAAATATTGACGATTCTGCCTCCATCTGCGATCAATGGCAGGAGCTTTTGCGTCAGAAAATAAACGCCCTTCAGATGAATGTTCACTAACTGATCAAACTGCTCTTCTGTCGTTTCCGCGAAAGGCGCATGGATGCCAATGCCTGCGTTATTCACCAGATAGTCGAACTGCTCGCGTCCCCAATTGGCGTTTAGCTCATTCGCCACGGACTTGGCGAAATTTATGAAGCTTTTGCTGTCAGCGACGTCCAGTTGCAATGCAACCGCCTTACCACCCAATTGACGCACCTCGCCGACAACATCTTCCGCCTCGGCGCGATTGCCGCGATAGGTCAGAATGATATCCACGCCTTTTTGCGCCAGATGCAAGACCGTGTTTTTACCCAGACCGCGGTTACCGCCAGTGACTACTGCGATTTTGCTGCTCATATGTCGTCTCCAAAGTGTAGTGTTGGAAGCTTGTTTCTCAATGTCAGGAGCAGTTTATTGGGGATTCTGGAAGGGATAAATCTAGTGATAATGGTTAGACTGTCTATAAATTTCGAACAATAGGGCAGGTGAAAAGCTATCATAGCGCTCAGTATTTTAAGGCGATCCTCTTTCTTCAGCGGCTTCCACGGTCGTTAGCTCAATGAGCAAACTGGCGATGTGAAGGGCAACTTTATTCCTTGACACTGCAATATAGTAAAAAATACGGATTACCGGATTGAAGCCGCTAAAAAAATATATATAATCACGTTTTGTTGATTAAACATTAGCAGCACTACGAGTATTACAGGATGTTGTATTATAAGCCAAAGGGGACGGCCTCTATCCGTCCGTTTATATCCTATTCCGGCTATATTCTCTCGGGCTCCTCTCTCCACCGCTTCTTATCCCGTTTATACAAGTAAAGTTACATGTTTAAATAAATTTTCCACGTCTTGCTTTTAAATTCTGAGCAAGAATGACAACAAGTTGTCGTTATGGAATTTATGCTGTCAGGCGCGCCAATGCTGGCGGCGCACGACGGCGATAGTTTTATATCTTCATGCCAGTCAACGGCTTATGTGGTCATGCTTTGATGGGGATGTGATAAAAAATATCGCTGCCGGCGTCATACTTATGCAACTTGGCGAGCATTAAATGGTTTGCGAATTTAATGTTTTTGCCTAATTAGGCAACATTAGCGGGAATCAGGAAGTATTCATTGTGGAAAGGGAAGTATATGGATCTTTGCGTAGACTTATTCTAGTCCGTCGATAACTACCACTCGTTATATTTATATAAAGCTTACAGGCTTTATGGCCTCCTATTGTCTGGCGTTTATAAATACGCCGGCGAAAATGGAAATAGTAATAACTAAAGGATACAGAAAATGAAAGAAGTCTCTCTGGTTAACTTGGTTTGTCTCCCCTTCGCTGGCGCGGGCGCATCGGTGTTTCACGAATGGAAGGATTTGTCCGACAAGCTCAATGTGATCGCTGTGCAGTTGCCAGGACGGGAGAAGCGCTTTGTGGAGCCTGCTTACACCAACGTAGCGGAAGCGGTGCAGGGAATCATGCCCGAGTTAATGGCTGAGCTGGATTTCTCCAAACCCATCGTCTTTTTCGGACATAGCCTGGGCGCCGTGCTGGCGTTTGAACTGGCGCGCGCCATGTGCGCTGAAGAAAAGGCGAATGTGCAGGGCTTGATAGTGAGCGGCTCTCCCAGCCCCTGGAACAACAGGGAAGAGCGCGCTTCCGGATTGCCGGATGATGAGTTTGTGCGCCGCGTTAATGAGTTTGCCGGCTACTCTCATCCCGCCCTGGAAGACCCCATCATGCGCGAAGTGCTGCTACCGACGCTGCGCGCGGATGTGGAGATGCATGAAAGCTATCACCCCCTGGCGGATGACTCTCTTCCGATCACTGTGCTGACTATTCGCGGCAGTGACGATGAACTGGTGACGGCTGAAGATAAAGCACTCTGGAGCAAAGCTTCTTCGGTGCAAACTCTGCACGAAGAACTTCCCGGCGGTCATATGTATTTGATGGATGATCCCACGGCGGTAATCGCGTTGATTGAAAGTGCGGTTCTTTAACTCTCGTCATTATTAGCATGGCAATGATATTGGCATGTCAATAATCAGGCGCATGGATGCGCCTGCGCGGCGGCTAGCCGCGGGAGACAGGACCTGACATGTGCAGGCCCTGTCGTGGCGGACAAATAGAAGGAAGCTATTTGTCCGCCTGATTAATAGGTGGATCGCAGTGTCGTCAAGGAGATAGCCATGAGACTAAAAGGAAAAGTAGCGCTGGTCACCGGCGCAGCCAGAGGGTTGGGGCGCGCCTGCGCCCTTGAGTTCGCCAGGCAGGGGGCGGACCTGATACTGCTGGATATTGGAAGGGATATCGCCACCGTGCCTTATCCCCTGGGATCGGAAAGCCAGCTGCAATATACCGCTCAATTATGTGAAGAGCAGGGCGTGGCGGTAATGACCGGTCTGGCGGATGTAACGCGCCAGACCGAGATTAACGCTGTCGTCGCAAAAGGGCTGGACCGCTTTGGACGCATTGATGTGCTGCTGAATAATGCAGGCATCGCCGCGCCATCAGGAAAAATCGCCCATGACATCAGTGAAGATGAATGGACGACCATGATTGATGTCGACCTGTCCGGCGCCTGGCGGATGATTCGCGCTGTCGGCGCATCCATGACGGAGCGTCGCTCCGGCAGCATCATCAACATCGCTTCTACGGCGGGGGTGGTTGGTTATCGCCACTTCTCCGGCTATGTGGCGGCCAAACATGGCGTCATCGGCCTGAGCAAAGCCGTCGCGCTGGATTACGCGCCTCTTAAAGTCCGGGTCAATGCGTTATGTCCGGGCTCCGTGCGCGACGCCTCCCATGTCGAAGGTCGCATGTTGTCTGAGATCGCACGCTCACTGCATGTGCCAGTGGCCGAGCATGAGGACACCTTTGTGCAGGCGCAGCCTATGAATGCGCTGATCGAGCCTGAGGATATCGCCCATAGCGCCGTGTGGCTGGCTTCGGACGAATCCCGTCAGGTCACCGGAAGCGTGATCACCGTCGATGGCGGCTTCTCCGCTCGTTAAACGGTAGTTGGGGTTCTTCGCCAAGGACTGTTCGGTTTTTCTCATTCGACATAAGGCGCTGCCATGAAAAGCATTTTTTTTAATGACCCGGAAATGGCCGGGAATCTGAACTCTTACCTGAGTGACGGCGATGTCGCGCCCAGCGCGTTGCATGCCGCCGCATACCGACTGACGCAATCCGTCAGTCCAGAGGCCGTTGCGATACGGCTGAAACAAAATCTTGCAATCTTGCCGGTGATGCAAAAAGCGGCCGAGGGCCGCGATTACGTCTGGCTTGAGACGCTGCGTTATCGGGCGGACAGCCTGCAGGCGGCGGACCGAGTCAGGAAGGAAATGGAAAGGCCGCTGGCCGAGACGTTTCCCTATATTCGCGTGGTGTTATTGGCCTACACAGACCGCTTTGTTGATTTGGTGATTGTCGCCAATCGCGCGGTGTTTGATAAATCAGCCATGGACGCTCTGGTATGCGCCGCCATCTCCGAGCAAGAGGCGGATTACCAGGCGCCTGCGGCGTCGTCAGGGCCTGAACCTGAGTTGAGCTCTCTGCTGTCCGCCGATTTCTCTCCGCTTCCAGACTGGCGGGGGAAGGGCGATGAGTGCGAGAAGGGCGTGATCAGGCGTCGTCTGGGCGTCTTCAGCGACCAGGATGATCAGCAGTTGGTGACGGGGTGGGTCAGCGCGTTGGCGACAGTCTGGGCTCGTTATTCCGCAACGAATGTTCCGGTCGTCGCCATTAATGACAGCCGCGCCGAGTCGGTGAGCGGTTGGTCGCTGGTCGCCGCGCCGGTGCAGGAAGACGCAACGGCGCAGACTCTAAAATTGAGTATCGAACACTCATTGCGGCAACCAATCTGGCGTTCGCAGGAGCTGGCGAATCGTCTGCAGGACTGTGAAAACGGCGGCGAGGTGTCTCTGGCGGCGCTGATATACGACGCCGCGGCGTCGCCGCACGACAAAGTGGCGGCATGCGACTATGCGCCATCCCTGGGGACGCCATATCCACTGACGCTGCTCATTGAGAGTCAGGGACAGGGGAGATATTGCATCAGTGGACTGGCTGACGGCGGCGTGTTTGCTGCCGACAGTGTCGAACAGTTTTTCCAGTGCGTACGGCGGGCTTATGAACTGTTGCGCGCGGACGGCGAATTGAATTTGTGCAGCTTCCCCTTGCTGGACGCCAAGGCGCAGCAGGAAGTGGCGGCGTTAGGCGTGGACCGTGAGCTTGGCGATATTCCAACCGAACGTCTGGAGGAGTTGTTCGCCCGTCAGGTCGCTCGCACCCCGGACGCCATCGCGCTTTCCTACGAAAACGAGCAAATGACCTACGCCCAGTTAGAGCGCAAGGCGCATCTTATGGCGCTGAATCTGGTCGTGCTCAACGTCAAGCCCGGCGATCGCGTCGGCATCTGTCTGGAGCGGTCATTCGATTTGATCGCCTCTATGCTGGCGATTCTGAAAGCAGGCGCAATTTATATCCCCATGGACCCAGCTTACCCGGAAGAGCGGTTGTCCTATACCTGTGACAATGCCGAAATTCGACTGGTGATCACCGACGCTGACGCATTCCCGGCGGCGGAGGAGCGGCGGTTGATAACGCCATCGGAGCTGGAGCGCAGTATTGACGACGCCCGAGTCGCGACGCCATCGGCGGAGCAACTCAGCGCCGAAGAAGACGCCTATGTGATTTACACCTCTGGATCGACAGGCAAGCCCAAAGGCGTGGTGGTTCCCCATAAGAACGTCGTCAGTCTGCTGGCGGCGACGCAGGAGGATTTTGGCCTCAATGCGCAGGACGCCTGGACCTTTTTCCACTCCGCCGCGTTTGATTTCTCAGTATGGGAAATATGGGGAAGCCTGTTGACGGGCGCCCATCTCGTAATTGTGCCCTATTGGGTGT
Source organism: Hahella chejuensis KCTC 2396 (assembly GCF_000012985.1). Taxonomy (NCBI): domain Bacteria; kingdom Pseudomonadati; phylum Pseudomonadota; class Gammaproteobacteria; order Oceanospirillales; family Hahellaceae; genus Hahella; species Hahella chejuensis. The sequence goes on from NC_007645.1 coordinate 2,069,964, forward strand.
CCCGTGCGCCTGACGAGTTCCTGGAACTGGTCAGAGAGAAGCAGGTTTCGGTGCTGAACCAGACCCCTTCCGCTTTCTCCCAGTTCATGGAAATGGAGCGCAACGGCGCTCCGCTGGCGCATTTGCGACTGGTTATTTTCGGCGGCGAGCCCCTCGACGCGAAAATGCTGATGAAGTGGTTCGACCGTTATCCGGAATCCCGTTGTCGTCTGGTGAACATGTTCGGCATCACCGAAACCACGGTGCATGTCACCGCCCAGACGATTACGCGTGCAGAGGCTATGGTCGGCTCCCGTTCCGTCGGTCCGGCGATTCCCGGTTGGCGTTTATATGTACTGGACGCCGCGCGCAATATTCTGCCGGTGGGCGTGGCGGGGGAAATTTACGTCGCGGGAGCGGGCGTCGCTTCACAGTACCTGAACCGCCCGGATTTAACGGAAGAACGCTTTATGCCGGACCCCTTCTGCGGCGGTCGCATGTACCGCAGCGGCGATAAGGGGCGTTTATTGCCATGCGGACGCCTGGAGCATTTAGGGCGTCTGGACAGTCAGGTGAAATTGCGTGGTTTCCGCATCGAGTTGGATGAAATCCGCAAGGTGTTGCTTGGCGTCCACGGTGTGGAAGCGGCGGCGGTGGTATTGAATCAGCCGGATAAAAACGATCCAGCCTCCGCCCGTCTGGACAGTTATCTTGTGTTGTCGGATATCGCCGTGGAGGACGTGATCGTCAAAGCGGAGAAGGTGCTGCCCGCTTATATGATGCCTTCCACCTTCACTCCGGTTGACGCTATGCCGTTGACGGCGAATGGCAAGCTGGACGTTAAAAAGCTGCCTGCACCCAATGGACAGGGCAAGGTGGCGGATAAGCCCAGGGTTGTAGTGGCGGAGCGCTCCCCCGAGCCCGTCGAAAGCAGCGTGGAAGAGATGGCGGCGGAAACAGAAGCCGACCGTCTCGTCGCGGACATGGTCAGGGTCTGGAGTGAGGTGCTGGGGCGTGAAGTGACGGCGGCCGATAACTTCTTCAGCCTTGGCGGCAACTCTTTATATGCGGTCAGAATCGCCTCCGCCATGAGAGCGGCGGGATTGCCCGCGCTTCCGATACGTGAATTATACGTGCGACAGACCATTGAAAAATTAGCGCCGGTGATGGTCGGCAAGGGAGGATAGGGATATGGATTTCACTGAGCTTGAGGCGATCCGCGCGGCGGAAACCTATTGGAGAGCCCTGTTCGGCGCCGATTGGTCGCCAACGGAACTGAAAGCGCCATCCCGCGCCGCTGAGCCGGCGGAGCGTTTGGTGGCGAGCATGCCAGTCGTTCCTGGCTTGATGGATAGAGTACGGGACGCCGCCGCAGAGGCGAACAGTACGCCGCAGCAGGTCGTATTGGCGGGATGGTTGACGGCGCTGATGCACTTAAATGATCTGGAGCGGCAGACGCTGTCAGTGCAAGTGGATGACGGCGCTATCATGCCGCTGACATTTGAACTGGACCCTGGCGCTGACTTGCCCCCGGTGATTGAGCAAGTCGCCGAAAAAATGGCGGCGGCGCTGTCCCACAAGGCGTTTCCTTACCTCAAGCTGGCGGCGGAGGAATACGGTCTTCTGCCGCCGGCGCAGGACTTGCTGACGCCCCTGCTATTTAATCTTGGCGAGGCGGAGACGCCCCGCGCGCCGATTGTGATGGAGCTGCGCGCAAAAGGCGAAGGCGCTGAACTGGTGATCCAGGGCGGAGGCGTTTTCGCTTCCTACGGCTATCTGCGACGCCTGGGCGCTGCGGTCATCAATATTCTGGAGATGGGCTTGGTGCGCGATCTGCCGTTGTCTCAATTGGAGCTATTGGCGCCGGATGAGATTACTGAACGATTGCAGCGGGGAACTGGCGCAACATCTGACTTCGCGGAATATGTCAGAGTCGAAGAAGCCTTTGCGGCCCGGGTGGCGGAAACTCCCAGGGCGCTGGCGATCATCCATGGCGAGATTTCTCTTACTTACGCTGAGTTGGATGAGGCCAGCTACCAACTCGCCCAGGCCCTGCGCGAGCTGGGCGTGCAGCCGGGTCAGGTCGTCGCCATTCATACCCCGCGCAGCATCCCCATGGCGGTTTCCGCACTGGCGGCGCTGAAAGCGGGAGCCGTCTATATGCCTTTGGACCCTGACTATCCCGTCGAGCGCATTCAATTGTTGATGGAGGACAGCCAGGCCGCTGTGCTGATTCACAGTGAAGACGCGCCGCCGACTGTCCCTGCCGATGTGAAGCATGCGTCGCTGTCGCTGGACATGCCTGGCGGACGGGTGTGCGCCTTGCAAATTCAAGCTCCGTCACAGTCCGCTCCGGCGGATGCACAGGCGGCCTACTTGATGTTTACCTCCGGCACCACAGGACGCCCCAAAGGCGTGCTGAACACGCACGCGGGCGTTCTGCGCCTAGTTCGGCGCGCCACTTATCTCGACCTGCCGCCCGGCGTGCGCGTCGCCCAGGCTGGGGCGACGGGATTTGACGCCAGTGTGTTTGAAATCTGGGCGGCCTTGCTCAACGGCGGCTGTCTGCAGATTGTCGATAGGGAAGTGCTCCTGGATAGCGTTGAACTGGCGCGCTTTTTCCGGGAACGGAAAACGGATGTGGCATTGATTACGACTTCGCTGTTCTCACAGCTGGCCAGCGACGATCCCGCCATGTTCGCGCCCCTGAGCCAGTTGCTGGTGGGCGGCGATGTGATCTCCCCGAAGCAGGTGGCGGCGGTATACGCCGCCTGTCCGGGAATCGTGATTCTGAATGCCTACGGCCCCACTGAAAACGGGGTCATATCCACGGTGCAACGTATTGATCCCGCTCGACTGGACAGTATTTCCATCGGCGTTCCCATCAGTAACTCCGTCGCGCTGGTGCTGAACCGGTTTGGTCGTCTGACGCCGCCGTTGTTTGAAGGTGAGCTGTATGTCGGCGGCGCTGGCTTGGCGTTAGGGTATTTGGGGCGGGAAGAGGACACGGCCAAAGCATTTGTGCCCCATCCTTATGTCCCGGGAAGCCGGATCTATCGCACGGGAGACCGGGCGCGCTGGAATGCCGAGGATGAGCTGGAGTTTCTCGGACGTCAGGATTTTCAGATCAAAATTCGCGGCTTTCGGGTTGAGCTGGGCGAAATCGAGAAAGCGGCGCTGTCGCATCCGACGGTGAATGAGGCGCTGGTGCTTGCGCTCAAGCCCGAGGGAGCAGCGGAATATCGGTTGCATTGCTACTTGGGAGTTACTGAGGGGTTTGATCTGGATAGTTGGCGCCAGCAGCTCATCGATCAGCTTCCGGCGCACATGGTTCCTGCGGCGGTCTGGGCCATGCCCGAACTGCCGTTGACGGTTAATGGCAAGGTGAACCGGCGCGTATTGGCTGAGATGAGGCAGGAAGAGTCCGGCGGCGCCGAAGCGGCGGATGATATCGAACGCGTCTTGCTGGAAATAGGCCGATCGCTCTTAAACCTGAACTATCTGTCTACGGATGACGACCTGATCAGGCGGGGCGCGAGCTCGTTGACCGCCGCCATAATCGCTTCTCGGACCCGTCGTGACCTGGGCGTGAGAATCTCAGTCGCTGATGTTTTACGTTGTGGAACCGTGGCTGAGTTAGCGGCGTTAGTCAGAAAGCAGCGGGGGCAGGGTTCCCCCCGGTCCGGCGTTGAAGCTACGCCTGCGCAAGCCTGTCTGGAGGCGACGCCGCAACAGGTGCGTTTGTTCATTGAACAGTCCAAGCAGGCGGACGCCTGTCATTACAATCTGCCGATTTGGGTGGAGCTGCCGACGGATATAGATCCGGATCGCCTGCAGGAGGCTTTGCGGCAATTAGTCGCTCGACACGAAATTCTCCGCACTTCGTTTGAGCGCGAAGGGGAGGTCACCCGTCAGCGGATTCATGCAGATCTGGCTGTGTCGATAGCGCAGGCTCCGGCGGCTTCGGATGTATTTAATGCGCTGACTCAATTCATCCGTCCCTTTGACTGGCAGCAGGGCCCCCTGTGGCGTGCAGCGCTCTATCGCGACACAGGGAAAACCTGCCTGCTCTTTGATATTCACCACATTTTGACCGACGGCTATTCACTGCTCCGTTTGTTTGCGGAGTGGGAGGCGCTGTATCGCGGTCACAGTCTGTCTGGGTCGCCTCTGCAATATCGTGACTATGCATGCTGGCTGGCCAGCGACGGCGGGCAGGCCCATCTGGCGGAGCAGGAGGCGTATTGGCTGAAGATGTATGCGGAGAAGCCGGCGCTACCGGATTTGCCCACGGACTTTCCAAGGTCCGGGGTGCGCAGTCTCAACGGGGCGTTTCTTGAGTTCAATCTGGGAGAAGAGAGAACGATCAGCATCCGTCGTCTCACTGAGCGCCATCAAGTCAGCGCCTACCAGTTTCTGCTGGCTTGCTATAGCGTCTTCCTGGCCCAGGTCACCGGCCATGATGACATCACCATCGGGACGCCTGTCGCCGGTCGTCTGGCCCCCGGCGTCGACGACATTCAGGGGATGTTCGTAAATACGCTCTGTCTGAGGCTGCGACCGGCTCTGGCTGCGCGCTTTGGAGACTATTTGCGTGAAGTGGCCGAGATGACGCTGGGCGCTTTCGACAACCAGGATTACCCCTTTGATCGTCTGGTGGCGAAGGTCGCCGGAGAGCGTTCTTATGGCAGGTCTCCGTTATTCGACGCCATGTTTGCGTTGCAGAACACGGGGCTGAGCAAACAAACGTTTTTGGGGGGCTCTATAGTCTGGACGCCGGCGGCCACCGGCGCGGCCATCTATGACCTCAATCTGCAAATTGAAGAGGGCGAGTCCGCCCTGCGAGCAAGCTGGCATTTCAATCGCGACCTTTTCACCACCAAGACATTGGCTTCTTTCCGTGATCGGCTGCTGGAGATTATCGATAAGGCGCTGAATGACGTGAATGGCCAGATTCGGACACTGAATCAGGATGCAGAAAGCGGCCCGGTTGCGTTACCGGAAATCGAGTTTGAATTTTAAAATTTAGAGGCAGTAGGACATGCAGTCTATCGAAACCAAAGGACAATTGAAGGTTGCGGCGGCGCAGCGGCCGGAGCACGGTAAATACTGGCGCGGCCTGTTGGCGGAGCCGGTGGAGAAAAGCCTGTTTCATCCCGATAGGGTGAAGCCGTCGGGGGCGTTGAATCAGCGTTATGTGCATAAGCTGGACGCCGACGTGAGACAGCGTCTGCATAAGTTAAGCGGCGGCAAAACCGCCACCCGTCAGGTGGTCATGCTGGCGACGCTGGCGGAATTGCTGCGTCGCTATACCGGCTCCGACACGGCCTGTATCGGGCAGCCGTTGCAACCGGAGCAGAGCAAGCTGTCCGACTATTTGGCGCTGCGCATTAGCGTGGCGGCGAACGCAAGCTTCAAGCAACTACTGGGCGCGGCCCGTGACGCCATGCTGGCCGGCTTGGAATTCTGCGACTATCCGTTGACGGTGCTGGCGGACGAATTTGGTCTGGAAGCGGAGAAGGGCGGCAATCCCTTTTTCGATGTGGCGTTGGAAGCGCTTGAGACGCTAGACGCTTCGGTATCCAGTCAATTTCAGTGCCGGGTTATGATCAGTCATTTTGTCGATGTCGACTGTGGCGAAATCACGGTTTCCTACGACGACGGCCTGTTCGACGCAGAGAGCATTCAGCGCATCACCGAGCACTATGAGAAGTTGCTGCAAGAGCTATTAAGCGCGCCTGACGCAGAGGTCGCGGCGGCGTCCATCACGACGCCTGCGGATGAGGCGTTGCTGCAGCAGGTCAATGCGACCGAGCGGGAATATCGCCGGGACGTCAGAATCGAAACGGTTTTTGCGGAACAGGCGGCGCGGACGCCGGATGCGATGGCGGTCGTCTGTGGTCAGGATCATCTGACCTATACGCAGCTAAATGACGCAGTGAACGCCCTGGCGGCGCAGCTGCGCGCGGCCGGCGTGGCGGAAGATCAGCTGGTGGCGGTGGCGGCCGAACGCTCGACGCAGATGATGGTGGCGATTTTGGCGATTTTGCGAGCCGGCGGCGCGTATTTGCCGATAGATCCGGGTTATCCCGCCAACCGGATTCAATATGTGCTGGAAAACAGCGGCGCCAATGTGATTCTGACTCACCGTCATCTTCTGCAGTTGGATACATCTGGCTATACCGTTATCGATATTGACGAGAAAGCGTTGGGTGCAGAGCATGCGGAGGCTGAAACGGTTGGCGGCGCGGAAAATCTCGCCTACGCCATTTACACCTCAGGCTCTACCGGTAAACCCAAGGGCGTTTTAATCGAGCATCACTCCGTCATCAACCGGATCGCCTGGATGCAGAACGCCTATCCGCTAACGGTGGAGGACGTCATCCTGCAGAAAACGCCGATTTCATTCGATGTGTCCGTGTGGGAATTGTTCTGGTGGTTCTTTACCGGCTCCCGTGTCTGCATGCTGGAACCCGGCGGCGAGCGCGAACCGGAGAAAATTGTGGCGGCCATTGAGGCGCATAAGGTGACGACCATGCACTTTGTGCCGTCCATGCTGAACGCCTTCCTGGACTATGTGGAGTCCACTCAGGCGGTCGCCCGTTTGCAGTCGCTGCGCAAAGTATTTACCTCTGGCGAAGCGTTGACCCTGCATCAGGCGGAGCGTTTCAAAAAGCTGCTGCACGTCGCTAATGGAACCCGTCTGATCAACCTGTATGGGCCGACTGAGGCGACGGTGGATGTCACCCATCTTGACTGCACCGCCAAACCCGAACTGGACAAGGTCACGATCGGAAGTCCTATCGACAACACGCAGATTCATATCGTGGACAAGCAGTTGCGCCGTCTGCCTATTGGCGTTCCCGGAGAGCTTTGCATCGCCGGCGTCGGATTGGCGAGGGGATACCATGCGCTGCCGGAAGTGACGGCGGATCGCTTTGTCGCAAATCCTGAAAACGCCTCTGAACGCTGGTATAGAACCGGCGACCTGGCGCGCTGGCTCGGCAACGGCGAAATCGAGTATCTGGGACGTCTGGATCACCAGGTCAAAGTGCGCGGTTTTCGTATTGAGTTGCAGGAAATTGATGCGGTATTGCGGTCCCATTCAGCGGTGCGCGACGCCGTCACCCTGGTGCATCGCGCCGCCGGTCTGGACAAGCTGGTCGCCTATGTGACCGCCAACGGCGAGCCGGAGCCTGAGACCCTGCGTCAGCATGTGGCGGGGCAGGTTCCGGCGTACATGGTTCCGGATATGGTCATCGTGCTGGAGCAAATGCCGCTGTCGCCGAACGGCAAGCTGGATCGCAAAGCGCTGCCGTCTCCGGACAGCTATTTGCAAACTGCTGAATATACCGCGCCCCGTAACCGCACCGAGGAAATTCTGGCGGACATCTGGCGTGAGGTCTTACAGTTGCCCCGGGTTGGCGTGCACGATAACTTTTTTGCGATTGGCGGCAACTCCATTCACTTTGTCACCGTTCTCGCCAAAGCCAGAAAATTCGATCTGGAGTTCACTTTCCAGCAACTGTTCGCCAATCCCACAATCGCGACCTTGGCGCAGGCGATGGAAGAGGAAAAAGGCGAGCTTCAGCAGCACCGCTTTGAGGCGTTTGAGCTGCTGGGCGAGCAGGACCGTCAGCGTCTGCCGCAAGGCGTTGATGACGCTTATCCGCTGTCCATGTTGCAGGCGGGATTGATATTCCAGAACGAACTGACTTTCGGTACGGCGCAATATCACGACATTATCAGCTACATCATCGAGAGCCCGATCAATCTGGAGGTGTTCAAGCGCGCGGCGGATATTCTGGTCAAGCGCAATCCGATCTTCCGCACCAGTTATCACCTGGATGGCTTCGACGAGTACATCCAGATGGTGCATACGGACGTGGAGGCGCCGTTGTACTGTCACGACCTGCGGGGAATGAGCGAAGCAGAGCAGGAGCAGTGGCATCAGAACTGGCTGGCGGAAGAGAAAGCGTACCGTTTCGAATGGAATCAGCCCGGCCTGGTGCGCCTGCATGTGCATGTCCTGCGCGACAACATGTTCCGTTATGTGCTCAGTCAGCACAACTCCGCCCTCGACGGCTGGAGCATCACCCTGGTGCATACGCAATTATTCCGCATCTACAACAGGCTGCTGCAGGGCGGAACTTTTGACGAGCCGCAGGTGGACAATCACATCCGCAACTACATCGGTCTGGAAGCCCAGTCGTTGCAGTCCGCCAGTGATCGCGCATTCTGGGAGAACATGCTGGACGGCGCGACTTATACCCGCCTTCCTAAACTGGATGTCGCGCAGCCCGTGTCGGAATTGTCCGTGCTGTTCCACGAGGTGGACATCAGCAAGCAGCTGTCTGACCGAATCATTGCGCTGGCGGATCAATTAGCCGTTCCGGTCAAAACCCTGTTGATGGCGGCGCACCTTAAATTCCTGAGCGTGGTGTCCGGCGATGCGGACGTCATGACCGGCTACGAACACAGCGGCCGCCCGGAAGCGGAAGACGCCACCAAGGCGATCGGGCTTTTCCTCAACACCGTGCCGTTCCGGGTGGATGTCGACGCGGAATCCTGGGCCGGGCTGATCAAGCGCGTGTATCAGGCGGAAGCGGCGTTATTGCCGCACCGTCGCTATCCCATGGCGCGTATGAAGCAGGATATCGGCACGCAGGAGCCGCTGTTCGACACCGCTTTCAACTACACCCATTTCTATCTGTTGAAAGAGCTCCAGGAAATGCCGGAGTTCAACCTGCTGGACGTGCGTGCGAACTCGGAGACGGAGTTCGCGATTCGGGCTGAGTTCTGCCGTCACTTCTTCACTGACGATGTGAAGCTCAGTCTGCACTATCACGAGCACGCGTTCACGGCGGAGCAGGTGGAGAACTTCGCGCAGTACTACCTTACGATCTTCGAAAGTATGACCCGGAACCCGGACGCAGACCTCAGAAAACTGCCCATTCTGACGCAACAGGAACTGGCCGCTATCGCAGAGCAGGGCGCTAAAGTTCCGGTGAATCTGGCGCAGCGTTCAGAACTGAAAAGTACGGATACCGGCGTTTATCTCCTGGGAGAATCCGGGCGTTTTATCCCTGTGGGCGCCATCGGAGACCTGTACTTTGTCAACGCTGAGGCGGACAGACTGGAGACTGATGTTAACCCGGTCCTGAACGGCCTGGGATTACGACCCACTGAACTGAAGGGGCGCTATGTGCAGGATGGCGGCGTTGAGGTTGTTAACGGGATATCTGCGCTGAAGTTCCGCAAGCCTGCGTTGCAGCCGGGCAAAACCATCGAGACTGCGACGGAACAACAGGCGCCCCTGGACACGGTAGAGGCGCGCATCGCAGCGGCCTGGGCGCAGGCGCTCAAGATTCCCCAGGAGAATATTGGACGCAACGATAACTTCTTTGACCTGGGCGGCAACTCTCTGGCGGCGATGAAAGTCACCATTCTGCTGGAAGGGCTGATTTCCCTGGTGGATCTGATGCGCAACTCCACTCTGGCGCCGCTGGCGGATGTGGCCAGAAAGAAAATGCCCGCCGACGAGGCTGACATGCTGGTGGCGCTGACTCCTGATCGGAGCTCGACGCCGGTCACGCTGGTGTGTTTCCCCTATGCGGGCGGCAACGCCATTAACTTCAAGCCATTCGCCGAACGTCTTGCGGAGATGAACGCCGAGATGCAGGTTTTCGCGGTGGAGCCTCCAGGGCATAACCTGAGCGATACCGGCGAAGCGCTGTTGTCCGTCGAGGAGCTGGCGAAGAAGGTGGTAGCGGAAATCAGCGCCAACATCAGCGGCGACGTCTTCATCTGGGGACATTGCGTCGGCAGCGCCGCCGCCCTGGCCACCGCCGCTCTGCTGCAGGAAAGCGGCCGCGTCGCAGGCGTATTTATCGGCGGTAAGCTACTGCCGGACGCGGAGCGCTCCCGAAGCCTTGCGGATGAACTGGAGGCCATGCCGCTGCAGGACGTGGGTGAGTGGCTGGTGACACAGACGGGCTACGGCGATCTGAATGCATTGTCCGAGCCGCAACTGGCGCAGCTGGTGAAAGCCTTCCGTCACGACGCCTGCGGCGCCAACCGTTACCTTGCTGATCTAACAGAAAACGGGACGCCTATGTCATTGCCTCTGACCATGGTGGCGGCGCAAGACGACCCCCTGACGCCACAGTATCGGGAGCAATACCTGGGATGGAGCAAGGTGTGCGAGTCAGTCGCGTTGGTGGAACTGACTGAGGGCGGCCATTACTTCTGCCGGACCAAACCGGCGGAAACCGCCGCAGCGGTCAGCGAGCTGATGCGACTGTCCAAATGACGTTGAGGCCCTGCGCCTGACGGCGTGGGGCCTTTGTTGAGACTTGCGTATTAATAACAACTTATGAATCAAGGATCAGACATGAAACTGGCCATATTGCCATTGCCGTTTAATCTGGACGTAGCGCAGTCCATTCTCAGCCAAGCGGGAAACTGCGCGCACGAGTTTGTGTTTATCGACATGCAGGAGCGGATTGATCGCATTCCCGCTTCCTGGTGGCCGCAAAACGCCAAAGCTGTGGCGTGCTCTCCCTCTGATGTGGACGGCGTGATCAAGCTGGTGGAGGCGGAAGCCTGTACACAGGTTATCTCCACCGCTGAAGCCGGACTGACCATCGCCGCCAAGGTGCGCAAGCACTTCGGCTTTGCAGGGCATAGCGAAGACGTGGAGCTGTTCAGCATTGATAAAAGCCTGATGCGCGACACCCTGGTGGAAAAGGGGCTGTCCTCGGTTCAGTCGTTCAGAACAACGGTTGCTGAACTAGCGGAAGCATTGCTCTCCGTCGACTTTCCGGTGGTCGTTAAACCTGTGCGCCTGGGAGGAAGCATTTGTGTGCAACTGTTGTCTTCCTATCCGGAAGTGGAAGGTTATCTGGAGCGCGTTCGCAACCATCCCTATGGCGGCGATAAAACCGAGCTTACCGTGGAAAGCTATATCGGCGGTAAAGAGTTCAGCGTGGAAGGGCAGGTCTTTGATGGCCAGGTTTACTATTACGGTTTGACGGAAAAGCGTACGACGGATGCCCCGTATTTTGTCGAAACCGGCCACACTTTCTACACTCGCCATCCCCACCTGGAAACGTTCGCTGATTATTTCCAGCAGGTGTTTGAGGAGCTGAGCATGCGCAACTGTCCCTTCCATGTTGAGTTCAAAGTGGACGGCGACAAAATAGAAATCATAGAGCTGCACTCTCGCTTCGGCGGTGACTTTATTACCGATCTGATCTATTTCAGCACGGGGGCGGAAGTGTTTGCGGATCAGTTTAATTTCCTCGCGGATAAAACCGTTCCGGCTCCGATCAAGACCCAGGATCGTCTGGTCAGCATAGAATTTGTGATGGCGCAGGAAGGTGAGCTGCAGGCCTTCGCATTTCCGACTCAATTCGAAAGCTGCGTGAACGTGCTTAAGCAAAAGCAAGACGCCCGTATCGGCGACAAGATCAAGTCCAGTACGGGATTCTACGATCGCATCGGCTGGATGATCTTTGAGTCCGACAGTCCGCAAAGCCGGGACGAGCACCTGAAGCTGTTCACCCCTGTCGTGACCGTAGGTTGAAGCGGCGGCGTTATGTCCAGTCTTGAAAAAATTTGCAGTAATGGAGTCCTTTAGTATGGAAAGTGTGGCCGCAAAACCGGATGACAGCTCCGGACAGCCATTAAACTCGGAATTAAGACAAAAGCACTTCCTGGACGGCGTGAAAGCCATGTCCCCGTTTATTCTCTCCGCCATCCCGATGGCGATGATCGCCGGGGCGCTGGGGGTCACCAGTGGACTGACCGGTTTGCAGACGTTGCTGCTGGCGATGCTGGCGAACTCGGGAACCATTCAGTTTGTCGTCTACATGATGCTGCAGGAGTCTGCGAGCTGGACCGTGGTTCTGCTGACGGTGCTTACGTTGAGTCTGCGCATGATGATTTACAGCATCGTGCTGCGGGACAAAGTCAATGATATCTCCCCCGGGTGGAAACTGGTGATGGGGTTTGGCCTGATCGATGCGCTGTTCTTTATCTTCGTGGAAAAATTCAAAGACAAAGACGCGCCGGTGACGGCTCGCCAGTGGTTTTATTTGGGCGGATCGTTTTCCATTTATGCTGCCTGGACCGCCGCCACGGTGGTCGGCATTCTGGTCGGCGCCGCGCTGCTTGAGTGGGCGGGCTCCGGCGTTGACTTCCCCATGACCGCTCTGTTTGTCGCCATGCTGGCCTCCTGCCTGGTGGATAGAAAAGCCTACTGTATCGTCTCGGTCGCAGGCCTGACGGCGATGCTGGCGCATCATGCGCCATACGGATTGGGAACCATTCTGGGGACGGTTGCAGGCGTCGCCGCCGGCGTGTTGTACGGTCGATGGGTTCCGGAGAAAAACGCGGAAGTGGTTGTGGAAGAGGTTAAGGAAAGCTGAGATGGATACCTATATTCTGATTGCATTGATCGCAGTATGCGCGTTTTTGCCCCGTTATCTGCCCTGGGTGGCCTGGGCAGGGAAACCGCTGCCCCCCAAAGTGGAGAACATTCTGCGCATGACGCCGGCGGCGGTGATCGCGGCGCTTGTGGCGCCGGCGGTAGTCTTCGTGGAGAAAGAGGTGTCGATGAGTCTGCTGACGCACCCCTATTTTTTAGCGTCAGTGGCCACATTTGCGCTCATGTTGTTTACTAAACGGCTTATACTGTCCAGCTCGTTGGGCGTGGCCGTTTTTGTGCTTCTGAAAATGTTATAACCAGCCCATTCAGTTCCGGCGCCAGGCGGCGCCGCGCCGGGGCTGCCCAATGACTGACAGGCGCGTGCAATTTATCAAGGAATTTATGATGCAAGGCGATTTCAAAATAGCCGCGGCTCAGTTTGGCCCGGTGCGAGGAGATGTTGAGGAAAATACGCGGAGGCATCTGCAATTGATTGCAGCGGCGGTTGCGGAAGGCGCCAATGTGGTCATTTTTCCTGAGCTTTCTCTAACGGGATATGAGCCGGATCTGGCGAGGGAGTTGGCGTTTACTGACGCAGACTCGCGTTGGGCGCCTTTTCAGGCGGTGGCGCGGGAGCAGGGCGTAACGCTAATGGTCGGCGCCCCGGTCAGAATGGAAGAAGGCGAACCGCAAGTGGGACTGTTTGTCATCAGCCCGGAAACGCCGGTGTTTCACTACAGCAAAATGCATTTACATCCAGGAGAGGATCAGCACTTTGCGCCGGGAGCGGGCGAAAAGGTGTTTGAGCTTCAAGGCGTTGCATTGGGTCTGGCCATTTGTGCGGATACCGGCGTCGCCACCCATGCGCGCAACACGGCCGCCGCCGGCGCCGCCGCTTATTTGAGCTCGGTGTTGATTACCGCTGGCGGCTATGACGAAGACACCGCCAAGTTGCAGGATTACGCACAGACCCACGGCATGTGCGTGATCATGGCCAACTTCAGCGGCCCCTCCGGCGGCTGGGAGCCAATCGGCAAAAGCGCGGTATGGAGCCCAGGCGGCGACCTGTTGGCCCAGGGACCGCAAACCGGCGATGCGCTGGTTATCGGCGTTAAAACCGAGGCGGGCTGGTCTGGCTTGGTTAAGAGTATTTGACGGCTATAGAAGATTGCGTCCGTTAGTCGGTGGCTTACGGTATTGAAGTCACCGATAACCTGCTTGATAAACTTGTCAATTCCAAAGCAATTGCCACTACTACTTCAAAATATCCGCAGGCGTGGTGTTCAAGGAAAGTCAGTTGGGGGAGGTCCAAGGCTGCGCGCCCGAAAACAACGCGGACAGGCGCATCGCCAGGGTGTCTGATCTCGATATTCCGCCCTGGGAACTTATCCCCTAGGGCTACCGTTTTCTTCAATCGGCGCCTGATTATTTTCGTTATCAAAAAGCGTCTACAATCGGCTGTTTTGCCGCGTAAATTAACGCAGTTCACCCAGTCGGGGCAAAAATTGCGACTTGCGTCCGCCGGTTTCATCTTCTAAATATAAAGTATGGGGACTGTAACAATTCCCCAGTGCATTTCTCGCTGTAATCAGTGCTCAGGTCGTCCCTGGATGTACGTGGGACAGGACCTTATAAGAAATAAATAGAAAAGGAGACTGCTATGGCGGACACTCAGAGAACGCAGAATGTCGTTAAGCTGATGAAGGAGTATATCGAGCAACTGGAGCAAAGTGGTGAACTGGAGCGCTTGCTGGAACAGTCCCGGGCGCCTGGCGATAACGATCTGGAGTTGGCCGAACACTACAGTCGTGATCGGCGTTTTACTCTCCGTCGCATCCGAGCGCGGGGGGCATGATTACTTCATCCACCGGAAACCTGCGGGTTATGGTTCCCGCGGGTTTCCCCGCTATCTGACGCAGCTCGGCTATGTCTTCCGGAATCGCCCTGCCGTTTTTTGACGAGATTCATCAGTTGGCGCTGGATATCGTCAACGCCTCGGCGGAAGGCGACACCAAGGCGCTATGGCGCAGCTATCAAGAGCTGCGGGCCTTGTGTGAAAATAACGAATTCACCCCGAGAAATCACCCCTTTCAGTGGGAGGCTCTGGCGGACTTCACCTGCGACAACCAGCAGGCGTTGAAGATCTACCGCAAGGCGCTGCAATTCGCCACTGAACAAAATCTTGTCGACTATGCGGCTTCTATCACTTTCGCCATGGGGAGCCGGCTCTATGACGATGGCGAGCTGGACGCCGCCCGCGAGCTGCTACTGCAGGCCAACGAGTTGGCCAAATCCACCAATGATCTGGAATTGAGACGGGAAATCAGCGTGTTGCTGCTGGCCTGTTGTGAATAATCCTCCCCTAAGCCGAGATCTGAAACAGGCGCCGCGACCTGAAATAAGCGCTTCAATAGGGCTTCTTGCGTACGCCCAGGCGAAACAGCAGGGGAGAAATCCCCCAGTTAACGAGTACAAACCCTGCAAAGATCACGGCAATCTGTATCAGCGACAGTCCAAGGGCGTCCTGATACGCGGCCAGGGGCAATACGGTTTCCAGAAATTGATCCAGAAACGGCGCGCGACTGCTGGGCGTCAGATTGAAGCGGCGTTTGCAGAAACTGGTGATGAGGTCGCCCAGCATGGCCAGCAGGGCGATGGCGCAGCCGGTCAGTATGGAAAAGCCCAGCAAGGGCGCGGCCAAGGCGCTGATAAGAACGGCGGCGATGAGGCCGCGCCAGGTTTTCCCAGGGCCGAGCAGGGGACGGCCATCCTTGAAACGGGCGCCGGAATCAATGGGAAGGCCGCCTCGATCGCCCATTAGAAAGCGGGCGAACACCGGGGCTCCATTAGCAATCAGTAAGAGCAGTAATACTCTCAGTTCAAGCATAGGGGCTGCAGTGGCGATGCCTGTTTGTCGACAGTCCCTAAGAGCTTAGTCGTGAATCGCAGGCTTGTCAGACCGACGCAGCTCTCAGTCGGCGAGCAGGTGCGCCGTTTGTATGCTGTACAGGTGCTGGTAGAGCCCCTCCAGCGACATGAGCTGACGATGATCGCCTTCCTCCACCAGCTTGCCGTGATGCAATACGATGATCTTGTCGGCGTGGCGGATGGTGGAAAGACGGTGTGCGATGACAATCAGCGTCACCTCTCCGTGCAGCCGGTTAACCGCTTGCTGCACCCGCGCTTCGCTTTCGCTGTCCACCGTGGCGGTGGCTTCGTCGAGAATCAATACTTTGGGCTTGCGCAGTAACGCCCGCGCCAGCGCCACCAAGTGACGTTCGCCGTTGGACAATCTGCCGCCGCGCTCCCCCAGAGGCGTGGCCAGCCCTTGCGGCAGACGCTGCAGCATGCTTTTGAGACCGGCTTTGGCCAGGGCTTCCGTCATTTCCTGCTCGCTATAGTCGCGATCCAGACGCAGGTTGTCCGCCAGCGTGCCCTGAAACAGAAACGGCTCCTGTTCCACCAGACACACATCCTGACGCAGACTGGTCGCGGAGAGGGTGTTGAGGGGGTGGTTGTCGATCAGAATGTCGCCTTTTGTGACCGGGTAAAACCGAATCAGCAATTGCATCAGCGTACTTTTGCCGCTGCCGGTGCGTCCGACCACGCCGAGCATACCGCCGGCGGGAATATCCAGAGACACATCCTGCAATACCTGGGTTTCTCCGTTATAGCTGAAACTGACATTGCGCAGGGTGATGCGGCCGTCGGTGATCTGGTTGACGCCATCGAAACGCTCAGGCTCTGTATCCAGCAGCTCGAACACCCGCTGTCCCGCCACCAGGGATTGCTGCATGATGTTGAGGCGCTGGGTCAGTTCGATCAGCGGTTCGACGAAGCGGCCCAGATAGCTGATGAAGGCGTACAGTACGCCAATCTCCACCACGTCTTCCAGAGACTGCCTGCCGAAGAAGTACACGATGGACGCCAGGGTCGCCATGGAAAACATGTCGATCAGGGCGCGCAGCATGAGACCGTCCAGCTTCACATTCTTCACCCGCCAGCGAAAGTGCTCCTGCACTGTGCCGCGAAAGCGTTCGTTGAAACGCTTTTGCTGATTCAGCAATTGAATGATCGGCATGCCGTTAAGCGATTCGTGCAACTGCGCGTTGATGTCGCTGAGCAATGCGCGCACCCGCTGGAACATGGGCGTACTAAGGCGCTGATACATCACCATGGCGCCGACCACCAAAGGCATCAACGCCAGACATACCAGCATGAGGCGGAAGTCGAGCACCGCCATCATGATGAAAATGCCGGTGACCAGCACCACGTTGGTGATGAAGTTGGCGATCACATTCAGGAACAGCTCTTTTACGGCCTCGGTGTCGTTGCTCAGGCGCGACACCAGCGCGCCAGTGGCGCTTTTGTCGAAATAGGACACTGGACGCGACAGCACGCTTTGAAACACGTCTTTGCGCAGCTTCTCCACTACTTGCAGGGCGATGCGGCTGAAAATCAGCGGCGCGCCGTAATGCGCGAGAGACCCTATCAGCAACGACGCTACATATATGACGAACAGTTGCACCGAGCCGGCGTCCATATAGCGGCCGTGCGACAGGTAGTCGTCGATAAAATGCTTGATCAGGTAAGGCCCCAGGACATCCATTGCTGTCGCCAGCAACAGAATGGCGCAGCCGCCCATCCATAATTTCTTCCAGCTCGCGCTGGCGGCTAACAACCGTTTAAACACCCGCCACTGCATGAACCTATCCAACCCCGTACTTTGTTTATTTGATACTTATTATTAATCCGGCAGACAAATAGCTTCCTTCTATTTGTCTGCAAATCGAGTTTCAGCCGCCTCGCTTTGCTCCACGGTTACTCTTGTTTTACGACCTGATCTTGCGGCTGAACCCGGTCCAGATCCTGCTCGATTTGCTGCAGTTCATAAATCTGACTGTACCAGCCGGCCTGCGCCACCAGTTCGCTGTGATTGCCCTGTTCCCGGATTTGTCCCTGATCCAGCACCAGAATCTTGTCGGCGTGTCGCAGGGCGGACAGGCGGTGCGAGACAATGATGGTGGTGGTGTCGCGACGCGCGCCCTTCAGGTGTTGCAGGATGCGGTTTTCCGTACCGGTGTCCACGGCGGAGAGGGCGTCGTCGAGGATCAACACCGGCGCTTCGATGAGTAGCGCCCGCGCCAGCGCCAGACGCTGTTTCTGACCGCCGGACAGGGTGACGCCGCGTTCGCCGACGACGGTGTCATAACCGTTTTGGAACAACTCGATATCTTCATGCAGGGCGGCGAGCCCCGCCGCTTTTTCTATTTCCTCGCGGCTCGCCTCTGGACGACCCAGGGAGAGGTTCTCCTCCACCGTGGTGGAAAACAGGAACGGCTCTTGGGGGACGTAGGCGACATGCGCGCGAAACGCCGCCTGCTGATAACGCTCCACTGATTCGCCGCCCCAGGCCACTGAGCCTGACGGCAGGGCGTACTGACGCAGGATGAGCTTGATCAGCGTGGTTTTGCCTGAGCCGGTTGGCCCGGTTATTCCCAGTGTTTTTCCCGCCGCCAGATGGAATTGAATCTCCCGCAGCGCCGCCTGTACGGAAAGGGCGCTCTGTTCGGCGTCGCCTGCAACGGGTTCCTGATCTGGATATTGGAACTCATCGATGGCCACCTGCAGAGACGTATCCGGCAGGGATGTCAGCTCGCCGGTATCGGGAATCTGCGGCGCCTCCGCCAGCAAGCGCTTGATGCGATCATAAGCGGCGGAGCCGCGCTCGGCGATGTTCAGCATCCAGCCGAAGGCGAACATGGGCCAGATCAGGTAGCCCAGATACATGGTGAAGCTGGTGAGCTGGCCCAAAGTCAGCGTCTGTTGGTGAATCAGCCAGCCGCCATAGGTGACGGCGGACAGGAACGAGGCCCCTATGGTCAGCACAATGGTCGGTTCGTACTTGGCGTCGGTAGCGGCCACTTTCATATAGGCCTGCGTGGCGGTTTCCGCGGCGTTGGCGAATTGTCTCGCCATGGCGTCTTCCTGACCGTAGGCTTTGATGGTGCGAATGCCGGAAATGGACTCCTGACTCAGTTCCGTCAACGCGCCAAAGGAGGCCTGTGCGTCCGAGAAGCCGGTATGCAGGCTGCGGCCGAACTGATACATGAAGATCGCCATGATCGGCCAGGGCAGCAACGCCACCAGGGTAAGATCCCAGCTCAGGGTGATCATCATCACCGCCAGCACGATAACGCCGGTCAGCAAGCCGTCGAAAGTGGCCAGAATGCCTTCGCCTGCGGTCATCTGCAGGGCTTCGACATCGTTGGTGGCGTGGGCCATGAGGTCGCCGGTAGTGTGTTTGCGGAAGTACTGCGGCGACATGGTGGTCCAGTGTCGGTATAGATCCTGCCGGGTTTCCGCCGCCAGTTTATGGGAGGCGCCGAACAGGAAGATCCGCCACAGCACGCGGAAGATATAGATCAACACCGCCAGCCCCAGCAGTTCGCCTACTGTCATCATCAGGTAATCCGCATCCAGCGTCTGCTGCGCGATGCGATCCACAAACTCGCCGATCAGGTGAGGCGGCAGCATCAGCAATAGCGCCACCAGCGTTAGCATCACCACCGCCGCCAGATAGGGCGGCCAGTTGCGGAGGAAAAACCCCCGCAATTCCCAGAATATTTTCATTGGCGTTAACTGAAGTTAAATGGCTCAGGCGTACTGAGCAGGTAGAGAATGAACAACACCAGCAGAGCCACGCTCAGGCTGATCCAGAGCCAGGGCGTTTTGCGCTTTGGCGGCGCGGGCATGATTTGCTTTTCCAGATAGACGGCGAGCATGTCCATGTTGCGCTGGTTGGCTTTCCAGTAAATATCAAAGACGTCGCCAATCAGCGGCGCCGCGCCGCCGAGCACTTCCACGCCGATATTGGCGAGCATGCGCAGCAGCAGTCGTTTGGGCGCTTTGATGCGCCAGGCCTGCCACAACAGATACAGAGACAGGCAGCCGCCGACAATATCCCCCGCCAGCGGCACGAGGCCGATCAGGGAGTCCCAGCCGACGCGCACGCCTACAACCGGAATGCGGAACTGGGAGTCCAGGCGATAGGCAAGCTTCCGCAACCGGGTCAGCGTTGCGCGCTGCTCGGCGGAAATAGGCGCGTGAGGCGTTGATTCAGACATAGGAAGATGCAAATCCATCGTAATAATCGCGATCCTGCTGCGTCCATCGGTGGGCCGCAAAGATAGCCATTGTGAGGAGATACGTCGTCGCTGGCAACCGTGTTTTTCGTTTCTCGGTGGTTTGCTTTTGGCGTTGGCGACGGCACAATACGGCGGGGTGTGCGCCGCACACCGATGCGGCCTGTCAGGCGGGCGCAGAATCTAAAATCATCGCCAGTCCGCATGAGCGATTTGGCGGGGGCGGCGATAAAGCGAAACAGCAAAAAGTAAAAATAATAGGAGACCGGTATGGCGTCCGAGCAGCGCTGCAGTTGGTGTGGGAACGATCCTCAATATGTAAGCTACCACGACCAGGTTTGGGGACGGCCGGTGAAGGACTCTCAGGAGCTGTTCGCCAAGTTATGCCTGGACGGCCAGCAGGCGGGGCTGTCCTGGATCACTATCCTGCGCAAGCAGAAAAATTATGAAGAAGCCTTCGCTGATTTCGACCCGGAAGCCATCGTGCGCTTCACTGAGGAAGACGTTGAGCGCTTGCTGCAAAATCCCGGCATCGTACGCAATCGCCTGAAAGTGCAGTCCATTATCAAGAATGCCCGCGGCTATCTGGCGCTACGGGACCAGGGAATCGAGTTTTCTCACTTTCTCTGGGATTTCGTCGGCGGCAAGCCCATCGTCAATCATCTGCAATCCATGCAGCAGGCGCCCACCAGTACGGAAGTCTCCGACGCCATGTCCAAGGCGTTGAAAAAGGCTGGGTTCACCTTTGTTGGAACCACTATTGTGTACGCCTTCATGCAGGCGGTGGGGATGGTGAACGACCATATGACGTTTTGCCCTCAGCATCGCGAATGCGCGGAGCTGGCGGAGAAATTCCATCTTTGAGGCTGATTGCGTCGCTGAGCCTTTAATCCAATCGTTGTCCGGAGCTTGTTATGCTGAGTTTTCTGCCAGCCCCCCTTGTCGGTTGTCTGGCCTCCCTGTCCCTGGCGATCAATACGATATTCTGGTGTACGCTGCTGTACATCCCGGCCATTCTGAAGCTGATCATTCCGATCCCCGCGTGGCGTAGGGCCTGCACCCGCCTGATCATCCTGATTTCCGAGGCCTGGATCGCCTGCAACAGCGCCTGGATGAAACTGACTCAACGCACCCAATGGAAAGTGGAAGGGTTGGAGGAGCTGCAGCGGGAGGGCTGGTATCTGGTGGTCTGCAATCATCAGAGCTGGGTGGATATTTTCGCCATGCAGCACGTGCTTAACCGGCGCATTCCTTTTCTCAAGTTTTTCCTGAAAAAAGAACTGATTTGGGTGCCGGTAATAGGCCTGGCCTGGTGGGGGCTGGATTTTCCTTTTATGAGTCGGCACACCCCGGAGCAGATCGCCAAGCATCCCGAGCTGAAAGGCAAGGACATGGAAACTACGCGCAAAGCCTGTGAAAAATTCCGCACGACGCCAGTCAGCGTGATGAACTTTGTGGAGGGCACCCGCTTCACCAAACGTAAACACGAGCGTCAGCAGTCTCCCTACCAGAATTTGTTGAAGCCAAAACTGGGCGGCGTAGCCTTTGTTCTCAGCGCAATGGGGGAATACATTCCCACCATGGTGGACATCACCATTCACTACCCTGGCGGCGCGCCACGACTGCGGGACTTTATGTGCGGACGCGTGCCGGCGGTGGAAATGTACATTCGCCGCGTCACCATTCCTGAGGCGTTGAAGAGCCGCAATGTCGACGATGAGGCTTTCAAGCAGGAATTCAAAGAGTGGATGACGGCATTGTGGCGGGAAAAAGACGCTAAACTGACCGCTCTCAAGCAGCCAGAACAAGTTTGAGTACGTCAATGTCGCAGTCCAGCCACTTAAAGGCGGATGTATTGCTGCTGTCGGTCACCCTGTTGGCCGCAGCGGGTTGGATCTTCTCCAAGGAGGCGCTGGCGGGGTTGCCCCCTCTGTTGTTCATTGGCATTCGTTTTTTCAGCGCCGGCTTGATATTGGCGATCGTGGGGCGGCGGGCGTTAATGTCGCTGTCCGCCAGGCAGTTGCGGATCGCGTTATCCACTGGCGTGCTGTTCGCCGCCGCCATGTGCTTGTGGATCTCCGGACTGTTCTACGGCGATCATGTCGGTGAGGGCGCGTTCATCACCAGTCTGGCCATGGTGCTGGCGCCTTTGGTGTCCCGCGTAATCTTCGGAGAAAAGCTGGCGCTCGCTACGTGGCTGGCGTTGCCGGTGGCCACATGCGGGCTGGCCTTGCTGTCACTGCGCAATGGCTTGCATCTGGAATTGGGGCAATTGTTCTTCCTGGCTTCCGCAGTGCTGTTCTCCCTTAACTTCACCCTGAATACTCACATGACCGCAAAGGTGCCGGTTATTGCTCTGACCACCGTACAGCTGCTTACTGTTGGCGTCGCCGCGTCAGGTCTGTCTCTGGCGTTGGAGGAATGGCCGCAGCAGGTCAGCGCGAGCATTTGGGGATGGGTGGCCGCCAGCGCGGTGATCGCCACCAGTCTGCGTTTCTTTCTGCAGACGTTCGCGCAGAGTCTGACGCCCGTCAGCCATGCGGCGGTGATCATGACCATGGAGCCGGTGTTCACCACCCTGATGGCTCTGGTATGGTTGGGAGAAACCATGTCCGGCATGCAGATGCTGGGGTGTTTTTTGATATTCTCTGCGCTATTGATCAACCGCTGGCGCGCGGTGCGGGTTGCGTTTAAAGGATTGATGCGCGAAAACTATTAATCAGGCAGTCAAATAGCTTCCTTCTATTTGTCTGCAACGACAGGGCCTGCACATGTCAGGCCCTGTCTCCCGCGGCTTGCCGCCGCGCAGGCGCATCCATGCGCTTGGTTATTAACATGCCAATATCATTGCCATATTAATAAGGAGATACTGCGAGTGATTGAATTGACCCGGGAAGAAAAACAGCAACTGGTCGCGAAAGTAAAAGACTACTTCGCCAGCGAGCTGGATCAGGAGATCGGCGGTTTTCAGGCGGAGTTCCTCATCGATTTTTTTGTGCGGGAAATTGGTCCGCGCGTCTACAACAAAGCCCTGGACGAAGCGGAAAATATCATTCGCATGCAGGTGGAGAACATCAGCGACGCGCTGTATGAACTGCAACAGTCGCCTGCGGACTGAGTCGTCCGCAGGGCCGTTTTTAGTAGACGCTATTGCGGCGGGCGCGTTGACCGATGACCGCCAGCGCCGCCACCCGGTAAGCTTCCGCCAGGGTGGGAAAGTTAAAGATACTCTCCACGAAGATATCCACATCGGATTTGGACAGCAGCGCCATCTGCCCGATGTGTATGAGTTCAGTGGCTTCCTCGCCGACAATTTGCACGCCTAATAATCGACGTCCCTCGGCGTCGCACACCAGCTTCAGCATGCCGTCCTGATTGCCGGATATATGGCCGCGGGCGATTTCCGAAAACGGCGCCCGTCCTACGATGATCTGGCCATGGGCTTTGCGCGCTTCCTGTTCGGTCATGCCTACGGATGACAGCTCCGGCACCCCGTAGATGCCTACAGGTATCATCTCTGGCATGCTGCCCACTTCCAGCCCGATAACGTTGCAGGCGGCGCGGCGCCCCTGCTCCATGGAGGCGGAAGCCAGCGACGGCGGCCCGATGACATCGCCGGCGGCGAAGATATTAGGCACTCGCGTGCGCAATTGGCCGTCTACGGGAATCACGCCCCGTTCGTCCAGCGCCAGACCGGCGTTGTCGATATCGAGATCCTTGACGTTGGCCTCTCTGCCGGCGGCGCACAGCAGTTTCTGGGTAATGATGGTGCGGCCGTCCTCTAGCTCGGTGATGACGTCGTTGACGCCGTCGAAGCACACTTTTTTCACCACACTGTTCCCCATCCACACGCCGCCCATGTCCTGGAAGGCGTTGACGAAGTTGTCAGTGAGGTCCTTGTCGAGAAAGCCCAGCGGGCGAGGATAGCGGTCAATCATGATCACGCGCACGCCCAGAGCTTGAAAAATAGAGGCGTACTCACTGGCGATAACGCCGCCGCCGAGGACAGCGAGACTTTTGGGCAGATACAGCATGGACAGCACTGAATCGCTGTCGAAAATGTTCTCATGATCGATCGGCACTTGTTCGGGCTTGCGGGGGAACGAACCGGTGGCGATGACGACATAGTCCGTATTCAGCACCTGCTTTTTCCCCCTGACGGAGGTCACCTCCACCTCGTTCGGGCTGAGAAACCGGGCCCGGCCGTGGATGCGCTTGATGGCGTTGCGGTCGATCTGTCGGCGCATGTATTCGTCATGGGATTTCATAACGTCATCCAGGCGGTCGATCAGCGTCGCCATTTCCAGGTCTTCACTGAGTTTGAATTGGAACAGGGTGGCGTTTTTGCGCATGTTATTCACACGCAGCGCATTCTCGCGCAGTGTCTTGCTGGGGATGGTGCCTCGATGCACGCAGGCGCCGCCGAGCAGCGCGTCGCGCTCGATCAGAGCGACCTGTTTGCCGGCCTTGGCGGCTTGCACGGCGGCTTTCTGGCCGGCGGGACCGCTGCCGATAACAACGATGTCGAAGTCGCTCATGCGCGCATGGCCTCCAGTCCCTGATTCACTGTGTCGGACTGCTCATACAACTCCGCCACTTCATCAGGATACAGGTTGAGGTCCGCCATGGCTGGCAGAGCCAGCAACGCGTCTTTGTCCGGTTCACCAAACAGGAAATGGGAAGCGAACTGTTTGCCGGCGCGAATCAACTTCGCCTGATCCTTGCCATTGCCTGCTTCCAGATAGTTATCCTGATGAGTCACCGCATCAATAATCAGTTCCGGCATGCGCCAGTGCTCCAGGGCCAGACGGGCGGCGTCCAGATGCAATTCCTCTACGATGTCCAGCAACAGGTCCAGCTCAGGTTGCAGCCCTTCCGCTCCCGCCACGTCCAGGGTTTCCTGCAGCATGATGGGTTTGCCTACCGAATGCAGCAGCCCGCACAGGAATGCGGCCTCCACATTCATGCGCGCGCGCCGGGCGATTTCCTTACACCAGAGCGCAGTCGCCAGCGCATGACGCCACATGGAGCCGATACGATCTTCATAGCCGGGAGCTTTGAACATGCGGGCGTTGATGGACGCAGCCAGGGCGATATCGCGGATAGACACCATGCCGAGGCGGGCGATGGCCTGCTGCAGAGATACAATCGAAGCGTTGGGGGAGTAGGCGACGGAATTGGCGATACGCATGACCCGCGCCGCCAGCGCCTGATCTCCCTGAATCACCTTGACCAGCTCTGACGCGCCGGAGTCAGGGTTCGTGGTGATGGCGATAACTTTCTGCGCCACTTCCGGCAGCATCGGGATATCCAGATTGCCGGCCTGAATGCGTGAATCCAGCTCCCGGGTCAAGGGATCAGCGGAGGAATGGGTATCTGGCATGGGGGACTAACTCCATGTTTTATTTATTATTCAGTGTAGACTATGCGCGGACGATTGCGCTTGGAAATGAACTTGCCCCGGGGGCCGGATGGATTATTTGCTTGCTGTGTCCGATTATGTATGCTTCTGTTTTTAATTATAAAGGTGATGGATGCCTGTGCTTCGTTTCATAATGATCCTCCTTATTTTTATTATGGCTGGATGTTCAACGGACAACGGCGACGGAAGCAGATTTGAAGCGCTGATGACCGCTTCCAAGCAAGAGAGGGAAAAGGCCAGCCAGGACCTGCAAAAAATATCCAAGTCCTTTTCCGACGGCAAAGCTTCCAGAGAAAATATCAGTGAACAGGTGCTGACCCAGTTGGAAGTCAAGGTGCGTAATGGCGAAGACGCCTCTGCGGAACGCCAGCAGATCCAGGAGTTGGCGGAACAGATCAAGCGCGACTCCGACGCGGTGCTGTCAGCGGTGGACAACCTGTTCAATGAGTCCGTGAAAGCTCTGGCGCTGGCCTCCGCCGCCTATGATTTATGCGGCATAGAAGGCGAACGCGCTAACCTGGTCGCCATCGTCAGGAAAATGGATAATCACCCGGACCGCAAGTATAACGCTGAAGACGCGTACTGGAAGTTCAAGTGGGAGTTTCAGAACGAGCTGAAGGAAGGGAACGTGGAAACCGAGTGTGAGTACTTCCTCAGCCAGAAAGAAGAGCTGGAAGCCAGTTTTGAACTGGCCTTCCAGGCGATGAATTATTCAAAAAACCTGCATCCGCAGGAAGCGGGCTCAGTCTCGCCCTAACGCCGCGACGACAGGGTCAGGTCCAGCGTGTAGCTCTGGCCTGGCTCCAGCTCAATATAGTCATTTAGCAGTTTCCCGGTTTCCACGCACAGCATGTGTTTGTAGCTGTCCGGCGAGAACTGGGATAAGCGTTTACTCTTTTCTATCCAGGGGTTCCAAACCACGGCGGAACGGCTTTCGGAGGACTCCAGAACGATGAAGCGCTCCCACTTTTTATCATGGATGCGCAGTATCGCCGGCGTATCGTAGTAAATGCGATCCACCTCTTCCGCAATGTGCAGAGGGCCGTCCTGTTTATGCAGGCTCCATCCGCGCAGTGAGTCAATATAGGGCAGGTCGTCCAGGTCCAGCACGCTGACCTGTTGAATATCCGACACGGCGAAATAGGTATGCAGGGCGCAGCTCAAGTGCTTGGGCTGATCTGACAAGTTGAACGATTCCAGCTCCATTTTCATCACCGCGCCCAGTCGATAGGTGACTACCGCTTTCAGGCCCAAGGGCTCGGCGTTTAGCTCAAAAGCAATGGCGGTGCTGGTTTCCTCTTCAGTAATGCTCAACAAACGCCATAGCGCATTGCGCGCCACACCGTGAGCGGGAGCTTCCTGTATTGGGAAGCTGTTGCGCACGGGGTCCGCATTGCGTTCCAGGAAAGCAAACCAGGGCCAGCAAATGGGGACGCCCTGACGTACGGCTTCCCCTTTTTGATAAGCCACATCTGGATTGCGCCATAAAACGGGATGTTCGCCGCGGGGAGCGTAGCTGATGAGTTGGCCGCCCTGCAGGGTCAGGCTGGCGGAGCACTCGGGGCGCTCAATTTCAATCAGATCAAGCTCGCCGACGTGTTTGATCGTCACCGAGTCGTACATCCCCGCATCATAGTTTTGGCTCATATCAATCACCACTTCTAATGGGAAGCGGAGCGCTTAATACCGGGCGCGCCGCCTGCTGAGTCGTCTTTTTATAATCGTCAGTTTAATCTGCTTTGTCATCAAAGAGATAGAGGCTTCCGATCGGCAAGCCGAGGCGCATTACTTGAATAACTGCGCCATCGGTCTGAAGCGCTCGCCGGCGGCTTCTTTTTGCAGTTCAAACAGGACCATTTCCACGCTGGATGGCGTCGCGCCCAACGCCTGCATGCGTTGCAGGCCCAACTCCCGGTTGGCGGGGTCGCGGGAGGATATGGCGTCGTTAATCAAGGTGACGTCATAACCGGCTTCAATCAAATGATAAGCGGACTGATACACGCATACATGGCTTTCAATGCCGGTCAGCAACACCCGTTTTCTGCCGCTCTTTTGCAGCGCCTCCACAAAGCGGGGTTCGCCGTAACAACTGAATGCGTGTTTGGGAATAGGGCGCAGATCCGGCAGCAACTCGGATATTTCTGGAATAGTGGGGCCAAGTTTTTCCGGCAATTGCTCCATCCATAGTATGGGAATATCGAACAATAGCGCGCCTTTGACCATGCGTTGCAACTGAGAGAACAGTCTTTCTTTCTCGTGCATGAGCTGAGCGAGCTTGCCCTGGATATCCACCAGAACCAGTACGCAGTCTTTCGCTTCAAGCCATTGGTAGGCGGCGGTCATGATAGCTTTCTCCTTTCTTGGAAATCGGTGCGGACGCAGTACGGACGTAGTGCGGGTGCAATGCGAACGCAGTGCTGAATGCCGAGATAAAATCTCACGGCGTCATGGTAGGAGTATATCCCTTGCTCGCGTTGGGGGCATCCGGGTTTAGCCCCCCTGGGAGCCGCTTCGGCTTAGGCGCAGGATAAGAGCGAAGTGCTTGGGGTAGAGGAGATGAAGCCAGATTTTGTCACTACGCAATCGACGCCATTCGTCCCCTGATTCGAATTATCGGGAGTTCAGTCTGGACTTGTCGCTCTGTGAAAACATGGTGGTTTTCTATAGGTTGCTGGTATGGCAATGTCAAAATCCAGCAGACCTTAAAGGTTCTCGGGTTAATTGCATTGAGATATAACGTTAAATCTAATCCCGTCAGGATCAATATTCCCCCAGTTAGGGTTCCAAAGGTAGGGTTTTCCTTTTAAGCAAACTTTAGATGTAGGTGTCAGATTGTTGGCTAATATATTCTCTATATTCAATACGGAAGAGATCGGGATGATGGTTTTTCCAATTAACTCCTCGTCTGAAGAGGAAATTACCTCCATGTGGTAACATTTTTCACAAGCCAGCTGTAGGTAAGATGCTTCTATGCTTACCTCTTCTCCCTGTAATGAAAAAGCTAATTTGTATGTAATAATGGGCAGTGCTATTAATGTAATAATGACTAGCTTTTTCATAGTGTTTTCTGAATACTTTCATGGGTGATTACGCCTGAGATCTGCGTAGTATGAATCAGATTTCCATTTGAGTACACTGATCTTGGATTCCGCCGAAAAATATATATCGTAATCCCATTACATTAACCTTGAATGTTGGTTGGTGGTTTAATGATAATTTTGCATGTGGATTATATTTGTGAGTATGAATATGTAGTAAAAGTTATTTGCTAGTTAGTGGCGATCCCTGAATGCCAATCTTCACAGGGGGTGATCTCTGTATCTATAGAGTGTTGTTGATAGGCAATATAGGGACATGGTAGCCAAATATTAGTCAGCTCTGAATTGGCCCTATGGAATAGGTCAAGGCGGGTGTCAAAAATCTACTTGATTATCCTGAGACGTCGCGGGAAGAAATAGCAATAATATAAAGGTGGACTCTCCCTCTCAGGGATTCAGTCTCTTGTGTGTCATAATACGCGCGCCCTATAGAGGTAATAATATTTGCGCGTTCACCCAAAAATACAGTGACGTTTAATAACCCATGCGCTTTACTCCTTTTCATTCTGTGCTTTTGTTAAGCCTCTATTTTGCGGAAGGGTTTCCCGCGGGTTTGATGGTGCATGTGATTCCGCCGGTGCTGCGGGAGCATGGCGTGCCGTTGGAGTATATCGGCTTGATCAAAATGCTGGCGTTCCCATGGGTTCTAAAGTTTTTATGGGCGCCTTGGGTGGATCGCTATAACTTGTTCGACCTGGGTTTGCATCGTGGTTGGATTATTCTCGCCATTGGCATGGTCAGCGGGTTGTTGCTGTGGTTGGGGACGATGAATCCCGGGCAGCTCAGTAGCTGGTCTATTCTGCTGTTTATGCTGGTTCTGGTGAGCATGAACTTTGGCGCGGCTACTCAGGATATTGCGACGGATGGGTTAGCGGTGAAGCTGTTGCCGCCGCCAATGAGAGGGTGGGGGAACGCTTTGCAGGTCGGCGGTTACAAGGTGGGTATGATCGTCAGCGCCAGCTTACTGTTGATGGCCATTGATGGAATAGGATGGAGCCTGAGCCTGTATAGTATGGCGGCAATTCTGGCGTGCTGTCTGATTCCGATATTTCTGTTTGATGAGTGTCCCTTGGGCGACTCGTCGGCGACTGCTGAAAATATTCAGAATGTGAAAGACAAGTCGCCAGTGAGTCTGGCGCTGATCCTAAACACTTACCTGTCCTTCCTGCGCCAGCCCGGTATGATCTATTGGGTCGCTGTGCTACTGCTGTTCAAAATGCCGGACAGTCTGGCCTCTGGCATGATCAAGCCGATGCTGGTGGATAAAGGATTGTCTCTGGCGGACGTGGGTGTGGTGACGCTGATGTCCTCGTTAGTCGGCGTGGCGGCGGTTTTCTCCGGCGGTGGTTTTTATGATCGCTTCGGCCCCAGAGTCTGCCTGGTGTCGCTTTCTTTGTTGCAGGCCCTGGCGTTGGCGATGTATTCCATTGTCAGCGGCGGCGCAACGGAGATGACGGTTGTACTGGCGGTCGCTATTTTTGAGCAAATTGTCGACAGTATGGCCAACGTCGCCTTGTTCGCCATGATGATGCACTACTGCCGCAAAGAACACGAAGGCGCGGACTTTACGCTGCAGGCCTGTATCCAGGTGATCGTTTCCGGCGCGGCGGGCGTATTCAGCGGCTTCGTCGCCAAGATGCTGGGCTATGACGGACTGTTTATCGCCGCTGGAGTGATCAGTCTGCTGGTGGCGTCTCAGGTCCTGCATTACTTCCGTATGGACCCGGACGCGGTCAGAGAATGGCGCAGGTTGAAAGAGGCTCCAGCTGAGTGATGGGCGTTGGCGGCTATCGCATCAGGCTCTTCACTACCGGCGCCACCCAGCTCTTAGGAACCAGACGCGGCGACTCCACCATCATCTTGTTGAGCATCCCGTGTACTACGACGGGTTTGCCTTTCATGGTCGCTTCATAAGCCTGCTCCGCTACTTTCTCGGCAGGCATGCGGCGAATGTACTCCATTGCTTTGAGCACGCCGGTTCCCGCCTTGTCGAAAAACTCAGTTTCGGTGGGGCCGGGGCAGGATGCGGTGACGGTGACGCCCAGAGACTTGAGTTCGGCGTGAATCGCCCGCGATAGGGATAACACATAAGCTTTGGTGGCGTGGTATACCGCGAAATTGGGCCCTGGCATAAAACCGGCGATGGAGGCGATATTCAGTATGCGGCCGCCGCCTTGCTCCACCATGTCGCGGCCAAACAGTTTGCAGAGTGAGGTAAGTACGGTCACATTCAGGTAGATAGTTTCTTCCTCGAGTTGGTGGTCGCGCTCAATAAAGGAGCCGAAATAACCGCGTCCGGCGTTGTTCACCAGGCAGTCTATTCGCAGATTGCGGAAGCGCACTTCGTCGTATAACGCTCGCGCGGCGTTGTCCGTGGTCAGGTCGAAGCCGATGCACTGGCTGTCTGTTCCATAGCTCTCCTTGAGCTCTACGGCCAGGCGCTCCAGGTTGTCGCTACGGCGGGCGACCAACGCCAGGCTCCAGCCATGTCGTGCGAATACCCGCGCCAGCGCCAGGCCGATACCGGAAGAGGCGCCCGTGATCAATACCGTTTTCGCGCTCATAGTCCCAACCCCTGTCATCTGTTATGTCTGTTTGTGAGATTCCGGCATTACCTTGCTGGAAGCATGAGCCTTGACACGGACATTGAATGGATTAACTCGTTCGTAAGGCGTCGACTAGCAGTCTATCAATACAAATGACTGATGGTCATTTGTATTTTGGCCAACTCCATCAAACTTTATCTATTCGCCCTGTGGATAAGTGCTAGACTGCTTTTTTGCCTCGAATGATATTGATAAGCTTGGAGCTTGTCGGACTTCATATACAACCTATGGACAGCATCAGGCTCTGGCGCCCACATGAGTGAATCGGACCAAAAGAAGTTCATCGAAATCAATTTTCCGGTTTTAAAGCAGCGAACTGACCGGGTGTTGCGGGGAGCTGGCCAGTTTGCGGTCAGTACGGTAAAACTGCCAAAGTCCTTTCTCCCTCTCGGCCAGTTGATCCTCAGCGACGATCCTGTCGGCAGAGAACAATTGGCCTGCGAACTGGATCTGCTATTCGAAGCTCTCTACCAGCATCCCATCTCCGAACAATCCAAGGCACTGACAGGCTATCTGCGCAAGTACAAGCTGATCCCCAACGAAGAAACGACGGAAGGCCTGATTCAGTTTCTGGTCAAACAGACGGTGTCGCGCAGCCCGGTGGAGATTCCCGAGGCCATCGTCAATGAGTTCTGGCAGTTTTTTCATGAATTGATCAGCGCGCCGGAGCTGAAAGGGCTGGTGGAGCTGAACCTGGACATTATCCGCTCCGTCCTGCGCGCCTACGAGCCATTGCTGGTGGATATCATTAATCGCATCAAGCATCTGCGTCAGGTGAATAATCATGCTATTGGCGAGATGGCGCAAAAGGCGAGGGTGCTGCGCAGCGATCTGGCGATTTTGCGACGGCAGATTCGCGCCATCCGTTATATCAAACCCTTCTTACAAACTGATCCTCGCGACTTTGCCGGACAGGCGCAAATCGTGGCGAAAATGGTGCGTGAATTCGGCCCGCTCTTCATCAAGATGGCGCAAGTGGCCGCCGCCAATGCGGAGTTCCTGCCGGAGGAAATCGCCACTGAGCTGAAAGTGTTTCAGGAAGACGTGCAGCCGATGACGGTGGAGGAAGTGAATCAGGCGTTTCTGGAGTGCCACGGCAAGCTTCCCGGCGAGATCTACTTCGGCTTCGATGTCGCCAAACCATTACGTTCCGGCTCTATCGGCTCAGTCTATGCCGCGAAGAAACCTGTACGCAGAGACGGGGTTGAGATGTTGGTTCCGGTCGTAGTGAAGGTGTCCAGACATAACCTGGAACGAGAGTTTCAGATGGGGGCGCTGGCCCTGGAGCTGATGTTGATCTCCAGTCAGTACTGGGCGCCTCACACCAAGCTGCTGCCGTTTTTGGAGGCGATGTCCCGTCAGGTTAAAGAGTTCACGCGGGGGTTCGAGCAAGAGTTGAACTTCGAGGACGAAGCGGCCATACAAAAACGGTTTTATCGTCGCTCCCAGGACAGCGATAGTTGGTCCGTGCCACAAATATACTCCGCCACCGGGCGCATTATTGAAATGGAATACCTTGAGACGGCGCTGTCAGTGGATCGTCTGCTAAGGGAAGTGGCGGGACAGGAAAAGGAAGACCTGCGCCGGAAAGTCGCGGAACGCTTTCTATTCACCATTCTACAGCACGTCCTGGTGTATCAAGAGTTTCACGGCGATTTACACCCGGGCAATATCATGGTGACGCCCGAGGGAAGCTTGTTTCTGATCGATTGGGGCAACGTGGTGGATATGCGCGGCAAGTGGCCGCTGGTGTGGGACTATGTCTATGGAGCGCTGACGGCCGACGTAGATCGCCTGACGCATGCGCTAGTACAAATGAGCACGCATCCGGAAGACAATCTCCGCCGCAGGGAGTTTATACGCGCCGCCTTGGCGGACACCTTGAAGAAGAAAGGCGTCACGCCACTGGGCGTTCATGCCTTGTCGCAATTGTACAAAGAGGGCGTGGCAGGCGTTCAGCGTCGACTACAGACAGTGATGCACCTGTTATCCAATACCTATCAGCTTGGGATCATCGTGCAGAGCGATTACCTGCATCTGAGCCGCTCCATCACCGCCATGGCGGGCGCCTATCTGAGCATGTATGAGCAGGCCCCACGCTCTCAGCTGTTGATGGATCTGGGGTTGGGCGTGACGCTGTTTCCTTATCGTCTGGTTCGTGATCGCGCACAAAGCCGATTAAAGAGCTTGCGAGGACTGATCCGTGGCGCCTGAGTGTCCCATATGACCTCTCAAACAGCGCCGATGGCGGGCGCCTAAGTGTGTCTCGCCTCACAATTTTGTTAACAGGCGCCTGCCTTTTTCCCCATCTTTCCTAGACCACTTAGGTTGTTTATCTGCCTGTCAACCTTAGCTTGTCATGCTAACCGGCTTGTATATAAAGCCTTTTAATTACACAGATATAACTAAATTTACACAATGTAACATGCCATTTTTTTCTGATAGAATGCATTTTATGTGTACAGGTCAAAAGCAGACTTGTACTATCTAAATATGGTTAAAAATTGAACAGTTAGGGTGTGGCTTTTTCTGGTTGGGTCCATGTCTTGAGCGCTGGGTGAAACCGGCTTGAAGCTTAAGAGCCTATCGCTTTTCAGCAGGTGGCTGCTGAGTAGTAACAAAAAGCCGCTGGTAGTATGAAAGCCGAATCAGGCTGTTGTGTAGTAAGAGAGCTTAGAATGGAACTTCCACATTTTGATGAATTGCTTGAAATGGCCAAACAAAGGCCTGAAGCATTGGAAGCGCTAAGAGAAGAGATGGTGGAGTACATCATTACCTCCGCCCGGACTGACTGCCAGCGCAAGCTGCGCGGACTTCAGTTCAAGGTCGATATGACCCGCGCCAGAGCCAAGACTCCCTTGGCGGCATGCATCAAGATCAGTCAGTTAATGCATGAATCCCTGGCGGAGCTGCGTTACTGTTTGAACGAGCGTTATGACTTCGCCTTGGCTGAGGCGGAAGCCGCCCCGGTTTCCAATGCCGAAGTTATCTCCCTCGAAGACTATCGTAGTCGAGCCTGATCCCAGGCGCTTCTCTCTCCCGCAATGGATTGCCTTCTCGGCGTTTAACTGATCGCAACGCCGTAATAATGCGTTTTAACCGGTTTCGGCGGTCTCCACTCGTGCATTGAAAACACCTGGGGTAAACTGCCGCTCCACCTGTTGACCGACGTGGAGTAAAACGGTGAATGCGCCCCCTTTTCAAATAGTCTCTGACTACGATGACCTGCTGGTCGTTGATAAAGCGCCAGGAATATCTTTCCATGACGAAGAAGGCCAGCCCGGTTTGTGCTCCTGCGTGGCGGATACGCTAGGCATTCGCGTCTATCCTGTTCACCGTCTTGATAAAGTCACTTCCGGTCTGTTGTTGCTGCCAAAGACGCCCGCGTTGGCGCGAGAACTGACTGAGCAGTTCAGCTTACGCCAAGTTGAGAAATATTATCTGGCGCTGTCCGCGCATAAGCCGCAAAAAAAACAGGGTAAAATTATCGGCGATATGGAGAAGGCGCGCGCTGGCGCATGGAAGTTAACAGCCGGGCGCGAAAACCCCGCCGTCACTCAGTTCTTTAGCCACTCTCTGCAGCCAGGCGTCAGGGCGTTCATGGTGCGGCCTTTGACAGGAAAAACCCATCAAATCCGCGTCGCGCTGAAGAGTGTCTCCGCCCCCATCGCCGGAGATAGTTTATATGGAGGGAGGGCGAACAAAGAGTTTGACCGCACCTATCTGCATGCTTATGGCGTTCGTTTCAATTACCGCGGGAATCGTACGGCGATACTCTGTCCGCCGCAGAATGGGGCGTTATTCGTATCCGAGGCGATGAGCGCCTTGCTGGAAGAGAACTGGGGCGCTCCCTGGGATTTACCCTGGCCGGGACGTTGAGCGTCGGCCATATTAAAGAGCCAGCACTTTCTGCTCGCCGCAGCGGGCGCATCGATATACGGTCACCAATTTGCCTGATTTCACATCGAACTGCTTTTCCTTACTGACCTCCCATTTATGAAAGCCATTGCGGCACAGGGTTTTGCCTTTGGCTTTTTTCTTCAAGGATGGTCTTTTGAATGGAATGACATCACCCACGGCGCTTCTCGCATTTGTTAGTCATGAAAATGTGAGCATAGCTCCGAAACGGTTGAAATATCCATAATCGCCCCCACTTTCTGGGCTCAAGAGCCGGATAATGCGCCGGCCTGCAATGATTTTATTTCACTTGTTTCCGATATGGACTTACGCCAGGAGTTTGTCGACCGATGACGACTGCAACAGAAAAGCAAACCTTAGGCTTTCAGGCTGAAGTGAAGCAACTGCTTCACCTGATGATTCACTCGCTCTACAGCAACAAGGAAATATTCCTTCGCGAACTGGTCTCCAACGCGTCGGACGCCTTGGATAAATTACGTTTTCAAGCACTGAGCAAAGAAGATCTATACGAGGGCGACAACGACCTCAAAGTTCGCCTGGAGTTTGACGATAAAGCGCAGACCATCACTTTATCGGACAACGGTATCGGCATGAGCCGTGATGAAGTGGTGACGAACCTGGGCACTATCGCCAAATCCGGGACGGCTGAGTTCCTTTCCACTCTGACCGGCGATCAAAAGCAGGACTCGCGCCTGATCGGCCAGTTCGGCGTCGGCTTCTACAGCGCTTTTATCGTCGCTGACAAAGTGGAGGTTTATACCCGTCGCGCAGGCTTGAAACCAGACGAAGCCGTGCATTGGGAGTCTAGCGGAGAAGGCGACTTTTCCATCGAGACTGTAACAAAAGAAGAGCGCGGCACGCGTATCGTTCTGCACCTAAAGGATGAGGAAAAAGAGTTCGCCAATGGCTGGCGTTTGCGCAGTCTGGTGAAAAAGTACTCCGATCACATTTCCTTCCCTGTTGAAATGATTAAAGAAAACATGGATGTCGGGGAAGAGGAGGAAGGTAAGGAAAAGGCGGAGCCGGCTCCCGAGTTTGAATCCGTGAATGAAGCGACGGCGCTCTGGACCTTGCCGCGCAATGAGATTAAAGACGAAGACTACAAAGAGTTCTATAAGCACATTGCTCACGACTTCAGTGATCCATTGCTATGGGCTCATAACCGCGTTGAAGGCAAGCTGGACTACACCAGTCTGCTGTATGTCCCGGCCAAAGCGCCTTATGACCTGTGGAATCGGGAAGCGCCACGGGGCCTGAAACTATACATCCAGCGCGTTTTCATCATGGATGACGCGGAGCAGTTCCTGCCTTTGTATCTGCGTTTCGTAAAAGGCGTCGTGGATTCCAACGACCTGTCCCTGAACGTATCGCGGGAAATTCTGCAGAACGACAAGGCGGTGGAAAGCATGCGCTCGGCGCTGACCAAGCGCGTGCTGGACATGCTGTCCAAACTGGCTGCTGACGATGCGGAAAAATATCAGTCCTTCTGGGATGAGTTTGGCCGTGTATTGAAAGAAGGCCCGGCGGAAGACTTCATCAACCGCGAGAAAATCGCCAAGCTGATGCGCTTCTCCAGCACGCATCAGGACGATGACAAACAGACTCAGTCTCTGGAAGACTATGTCAGCCGCATGAAGCAAGGGCAGGATAAAATCTACTACATCACTGCCGAGTCCTACAGCGCTGGCGTGAAGAGCCCGCATCTGGAGATCTTCCGCAAGAAGGGCATTGAAGTGCTCGTGATGCATGACCGCATTGACGAGTGGTTGATGAGCCATCTCAACGAATTTGACGGCAAGCACTTCCAGGATATCGCCAAAGGTGAACTGGATCTGGGCGAGGTTGAAGACAAGGAAGAGAAGGAGAAGCAGGAAGAGGTTTCAAAAGAAGCTGAGCCTTTGCTTAACCGCTTGAAGGAAGTGCTGAAGGATCACGTGGAAGAAGTACGTGTGACTCACCGCCTGACTGACTCACCCGCCTGTCTGGTGGTAGGCGCCTACGATATGGGCGTGCAGATGCGGCGCATCATGGAAGCTGCAGGTCAGGCGTTGCCTGAGAGCAAGCCGACCTTTGAGATCAACCCTGACCATCCCCTGGTGAAAAAGCTGGGTGAAGAGCAGGGCGCGCGTTTTGAAGATCTGACCTGGGTGCTGTTTGATCAGGCGCGACTGGCTGGTGGCGAGAATCTGAAAGACCCCGCTGGCTATGTAAGCCGGTTGAATAAGCTGCTGCTTGAGCTTTCTAACGCGGGCTAAGCCGCGTATAGCTGTCAACTTTATTCAGGACGGGTCAGTCAGTAATAAAAAGGCCGCTTTAATCAGCGGCCTTTTTGTGGAGGAAAGATGGGCTACCGGCGTCTAACGGAAAACAATTAGCGTCTGGCTGCGCGGCGCACGGCGGAAGTCGAGAAGTCGCTATCTCTCAATCCGGGCGCAAAGTCGCGTGGCCTTTCTTCGTTATCCAAACCGTCGACGAAATAACGTCCTGACTTCAGGTCGTAAATAACCTCCAGTGTGGTCCAGGGGGCTTTCACCTCGTAGTAATTCACCACGTGGGCTTCCGATACGCGCCACAGTTCACCTTTATCGTCATAATCCTCCGCAACCAGCAGTTGCCAGGAGTCTTCATCAAAGTACATGCGGCGTTTGTGATAAATATGGCCCAGCCCCTCACGCAATACGCCCTCCACCACCCATACCCTGTGCGCTTCATAGCGAGCGTGCTCCTGGTTGATGTGGCCGGGACGCACGATGTCGTTCATGCGCAGATTGCTGGAGTGCAATGGGTAAGCGTTGTAAGGCACATAGATGATCTTCTTGGCGATCAGAGTCCACTCATACTGGTCCGGCGCTCCGTTATACATGTCAATCTGATCTGTGGTGCGTACTCCTTCGCTATTGGGAGCTTCACCGTCGTAGGCGAGGTTGGGAGAGCGTCGCACGCGACGTTCACCGGCCTGATAGCCCCAGGACTGTCTCGGAGACCGAATCTGATCCAGCGTCTCGTGCACCAGGTTCATGGTGCCCGCGAGCTTGGCGGGAGCCACTACCTCGGTTTTGAGGTAGAAGATTTTGTTGTCGATATCTTCCGGTCGATTGTGCTGCTGAGCATAGACAAAGAAATACTCATAGTCGGTCGTCACCGGCGTGTAGGAGCCGTCTGGGAGCGTGGCGGCGAACGAAGAACGGAAGGCGGCCTCTTCGCCTCGGTAACGCAGGATATGGTTCCAGATGATCTCCACCCCCTGATTGGGGATCGGAAACGGACTGGTGATCAGAGAGCCCTTAACGCCCGTTCCGCGAGGCATCAGTTCCGCCTTGGCGGCGTTTTGTTTCAGGGCGGCGTAGACGTGGTCAGGATAAGACGCGCTGCGACGGCTGGGATACACTTTCAGAATGTAATCACTTGGATACTTCTGCAGAAGAGCCTTGTGCCCTTCGGTGAGCTTATCTGAATAGTCTTGAGCATTACCGGCGTTAATAATGAAACGTGGAACGTCCGCATCGAAAGGATCGGCATGCCACTTATCTGGATTATAGTTCGCAGGCGGTTGTTTAATGCCTCCATCCCAGGGCGGCACTTCACCTCCTTCGCTACCGGCCCTCTCAGCGCCAAGAGGCGTGAGATCCCGATCCAGACGCGCCGTCTGATCCGGCGGCGCCTTAGCTGGAGCGCTCTGCGCGATTAGTGAAAATACGAGTAATACCAGTGCGTTATTTATATTTTTTTTTGCGTTACGGCTATAAGCCATGTCTTTCTCACTCTCTTTCTGGAAGTAACAGACAGTTCCCTTACTTTCTCTCCCTGGACAAAATTATAGCAGTCTAAAATATTATTCTAGTTTTCTCACTAGCGCCTTTGTTAGCGTTTATGGCGGGTTGCTGCTGAACGTTAACTTGTGTAAGGGGCGAGCTCCGGCATCGGGTGCTAAGCTATGAGAAAGACTCTGCTGATAGTTTGTCGCCATTTTTCGCGGAAACCTGAGTTGGATGAGACAGCAATGGTAGGGAATTTAGGCGCCTGAGCGAATCGGAATTGCGCCTCAGGAATTACTTCGGAGGGGAAATTTTTATTAAAGAACTTATGGTTAAAAACCTATACACTAATAAAAAGCGATTGTTGATGAGCTTAAGGTATGTCTGGAAAGTGGCTGACTTACGTAAATGAAAATCTGTTTTTCGCCAAGCTGCAATTGCAGTGGAAAGATACCTCTTCAACCGTGGCGGAAAGAGAATGCGCAGGGCGTGCGGCTTTGCGTTTTC
Source organism: Hahella chejuensis KCTC 2396 (assembly GCF_000012985.1). NCBI lineage: Bacteria > Pseudomonadati > Pseudomonadota > Gammaproteobacteria > Oceanospirillales > Hahellaceae > Hahella > Hahella chejuensis. The sequence continues at coordinate 2,108,824 of NC_007645.1, forward strand.
TTCAACAGGCATATGTCGGTTTCTTGAACGAACTTGCCGAACAACGTCGCATCAAAGTTAAGATCGAGTCGCTCGCTGACTTGGAAGGACAGTTGGAAGTCGAATCGCCAGAAGTTATCAGCATGAAACTGGCGGCGGCCCAACCAGATTCCTGGTTGGCTCAATTATTGAAGCAATATGGGGAAATATCTCGTCCCCGAAAAAATGAAACGCCGCAGGATGAAAATATTATCGCCGCCACGTCAACCGTATCTGCAATGGAGGCGGCGGCAATACTGGAGTTCATGCAGGCGTTTATCAACGAGGTGAGAGAGCACAGTTTTGAGTGGTAGAGGTAAGCTTGAATGAAAGAAACCCTCTCAGGCCTCGACTGATAACAGCTTAGGAAAATGAATGAGGCGCCTGTGGCTAGTTTGCTGACATGTTCGTTCCCAGGTATTGGAACGATGGAAAACATTTCAGTGAGAACTTACGAGTAGGAGATTTGGAAATGGCATCAAGCTTCTTTGAAATTGTTCAACTGCCGAATGGAGACTTCGCTTTGCAACCCATGGGGGGCGGGAGCGAACATTTGGTGAAAATCAGCTTTGGTCAGGAAGCTAAGGCATATCTGGCGGAAAATGATGCGGCTGTCGCACACGCTATGATTAATGCGGCCATTAAGCTGGTAGGAGATATGCGGGAGGAGGCGATTCGTCAGTCAGAGGCGGAAGAAAAACCGAAAACCGTACATTAATGTCACCGACTGCCCATTAGAGGCAGTCGGCGCTTTGTCGGTTCACTGTTAGCGGCGAATAACGCCGACGCCCAGTCCTTCGATGTCCAAAGGCTGTTGCGACAGGTTCACTTCAATGGGTTCAAACTCTTCGTTTTCCGGCAATAAAAGCACTTTGTTTTTCTGACGCTGGAAACGTTTCACCGTCACTTCATCGCCAATGCGCGCAACCACAATTTGACCATTGTGGATATCGGTCGTGCGATGCACCGCCAGTAAATCGCCGTCGAGAATTCCCACGTCCTTCATGCTCATGCCTTTGACACGCAGAAAGTAATCGGCGGAAGGGGTAAAGAAGGACGGGGGCAGCTCACAATATTCTTCAATATTTTCCTGCGCCAGAATGGGATAACCCGCTGCTACCTGACCAACAATCGGAATGCCCTGATTTTGCGTTTCCGACGCCGGCAACCTGATGCCGCGCGAGGCGCCGGGAACCATCTCAATAGCGCCTTTCTTCGCCAGCGCTTTCAGGTGCTCTTCCGCAGCATTAGCGGAGCGAAACCCCAGGCGATTGGAAATTTCCGCCCGGGTAGGTGGATAACCCGTCTCCTCAATATGCTCGCGAATCAGTTGTAAAACCTGTTCCTGGCGCTTGGTTAGCTTAATCACTCCACCCTCCGGCGACCCCAAAAGGTCTGATAAAAATCTGTGTACACTATATGTTTATCCATGTCTGTTTATGTATACAGTAATGGTGTGGGCAAGTAAAGAAAAAATGTCTAAGTAACTGAGGATTAAGATGAAAACTGATATGGCGCGTCGCGGATCAAGCAAAGCTGATGAATATTGATCGACAACAAATGACTATCTTTGTTAATCGAGAAAATATGAATAGCTGACTACACTTTCTGGGAGCAACTTATGGCGTCACGCATTTTGATTATTCAGGGGCATCCTGACCCACAGGGTGGCCGCTTTTGTCATGCTTTGGCTGAAGCATACGCCGAAGGGGCGGAGGCGGCGGGACATGAGGTGCGTAAGTTGGCTGTATCGACAATGAGTTTTCCCTGGTTGCGTTCAAAGCGGGAATTTGAAGAACAGTCTCCGCCGGAGGTGATTATCGCTGCGCAGAAAGAAATCCAGTGGGCTGAATGTCTGTTTATTATTTATCCGCTATGGATGGGGGGCATGCCCGCCGTATTAAAGGCGTTCCTGGAGCAGACATTACGACCAGGCTTTGCGGTAAGTGGGGGAGGTAAGTGGCCCAGGCGGCTACTGAAAGGACGCAGGGCGCGCATAGTCGTGACCATGGGGATGCCTGCGTTTATCTATCGCTGGTTTTATCGCGCTCACAGTTTAAAAAGTCTAAAGCGTAATATCTTGGGTATTTGTGGGGTTTCTCCGATTCAAACGTCGCTGATTGGCGCGGTGGAAGACTCGGACGCCAAGCCCCGAAAACAGTGGCTGGATAGAATGCGCATGTATGGCGGTAAGGCGATGTAGCATTTGGTTTAGCTTGTGCGCTATTGGCTTGGCGGCTTTGATACAATTTGGCGCTTTTATTAGACAGGCCGATTAACTTTATCGGTATATATTCACTGCCCGCGCGGTAACTTTCATACTCTGCGACGTACTCTTTAATCAGGCTGTAAATCTCTTTAGGAATTGCAATGACGCCTGCGAACAGATGGTTTAGAGCCCCTTTGGCGTTGTCTTTTTCACTCTCACTGTCAGCGCGATAACATGGTCGAAGGGCGGCGGGGCTCGTTGACTGACTTTGGTGGGCGCTATGACTCGGCGTGAAACGAACTTTTCAATATCTACGATAAAGGCCATGACAATGACGCCTTCATCGACCGGCGTTTTCTATGAGGGCGATCCTTTTGATTATTAACATGGCAATGATATTGGCATGTTAATGATCAGGCGCATGGATGCGCCTGCGCGGCGGCTAGCCGCGGGAGACAGGGCCTGACATGTGCAGGCCCTGGCGTTGCAGCCAAATAGAAGGAAGCTATTTGGCTGCCTGATTAATAATAGCGATGAGTCGCGTATTTACCATTGGGGCTATTGGGCGGTGCGCTACATGTTCGAGCAGCGTCCAGACGACATTGAGCGATTAGTATTATGGTTCCGACTTGGCCGATATGACGATTACCAGGACTGGCTTGATGACGAAGCGAAAGAACTGGATGCGGGGTTTGCAAAGTGGATGGGGAAAGTGAGGAAGGAGCTTCAGGTCGCTTCTGGCGTTTAAAGTAAAAGCCAAATCCCTGGCGTATAGGTTATATCCGTGCTGGCGGTTTCTTTAGCCGTTTCGGCGGGATAACTGAGTCGCTGCAGAAGGCTCTGGAGTGATGTCGGTCATTGGCTGAATTGAGGGGATGGGACGGCTAAATTGCTGCTCATCCTCCTTGGCCTCTACATTTGCGCAGAACTCCATCAGCCAGGCATACCCGTAAGGGGTTATCTGTTCGGTATAGCGCAGCAACTCCGCGATGCGGAATAAGTCGTTAACAACCTTCTGCGAAGGGGACGTCTGATTCACTGTTACTCCTTAAACCTGTGTTCAATGATGCCCTAAGGGCTAGTGCAATTGTGTTTTTGGAAGGAAATGGTATTTGTCTTGTTATGGTGGGGCAAGAGGGGGTATGGTCTAGGTCTTTTGGTTTGGAAGGGATAATCCACTGCTACGTGTTATGCCGTTAGATAAGTAACATTGATGAGACCTTTGGCATCTGAAACAAAAAATATATGGCTTATCTCGCTATCGTAAACAGCTTCGCACTAAACGAAGGGGGTCTACATACTTATTCCGCGCGCCTGCGCCGCGGGTGACAGGGTCTGACATGTGCAGGCCCTGTTGTTGCAGACAAATAGTAGGAAGCTATTTGTCTGCCTGATTAATAATGTACAAAGGTCTGGGGCAAATAGACTGTCAATTGTAAAATATTAATAAAAATTTATTACAAGACTACTCTTGTCGTTTCCAATCCGTATAATCGCGCCGTCGCTCGGTTTGCCCCCTACTCAGGGCGTTGCAGACCGCCCCACGATCAGGATGTAATCAGGATAGTTAAATGACTAAGTATGTCGCCTCCTTTCTCTCGACCGTCATTCTCGGTCTGTTCAGCTTTCAGGTTTCCGCCAAAGACTTTGGACCCGCACAGCGCTATAACGCTTTGGTGTTCGACGTGTTTGACGCCTTGTCCTCCGATGTGGAAGGTCGTCTCGCCGTCGGTGGCGACATCACCCTGAATAACTACAGTGTGGGCGATAAGCTGAATGCGTCTGAAGCGGGCGATGTCCTGATCGCCGGGGGCGATATCAAGTTTCCCAGCGGTCGCGTGTACTATGGCAATGTGATCGCCGGCGGCTCCGTCAAAGACATTGGCGATGCTGTGCAGCATGGCATGGCCCAAGGCGCCAAGATCAAGGGCGGAGCGACGCCTTCGGTCGATTTTTCAAGTGCGCAGGCCTATTTAGAGCAGCTTTCGCAAGATCTATCCAAGTTGAAAGCCAATGGCAAGGTGGAGTCCAAGTGGGGCGGGCTTTATCTGACGGCGGCGTGCGACAGTAATCTGCAAGTCTTCCAGCTCTCCGGCGCGCAGGTGTTTCCGGCGCATACCTTTGAAGTGGACCTTTCCTGCGCGCCAGCCGACGCCACTTATATCTTCAATATTGATGGCCAACAAACCGGTATGTCCGGGATGAGCCTGCAGTCTTTGGCGAACGTCGCCGACAAAGTAGTTTTTAATTTCTATGAAGCCTATGTGCTGGAGTTGGAGTCTATTGGCGTGGAAGGCTCCGTGCTGGCGCCGAAGGCGGAAGTGGTTAACCCCCAGGGTGTACTTCGCGGCCATCTGTTCGCCAAGGCTTGGTACGGGGAGATGCAGATCAACTGGGTTCCTTTTACCGGGCGTTTGCCTGAGTCCACTCCCCCCAAGCCGGAGCAATGCCAGCTTTATCCCATCACGTTTGATTATGGCTCGCTGCCCTCCAGAGTTGGAGAAACGGTGATCCTGTATCCCGGTATGGATCAAGGGAATTTCATCTGGCTGTCCTGGACCGGCAGCGTCAAGCAGAGCGATTTGGTGAACTCGCTCACTTCCGCCAACGCAGATACCTATATCAATCCGCACGACGCGCAGGATCGCATCCTGAACCGCATGGACTGGATCAGCGCCGCGCCTGGCGTGAAGAACAGCAAGGCCGTGCGGACCGCCATGAATGGATTGCTAAATAAAGAGATTATCGTACCGGTATGGGGCGATCTGCAGGGCGGCGGCGCTAACCGGATTTATCAGGCGGCGGCATTCGCCAAAATAGCGATCACGGGATACAAGCTCAACGGTAAAGGCTATCTAACCTTCAAGTATCTGGGCGAGGAAAACTGTGGGGAAGCGACGGTTGAACCGCCCGTTGCACAAGACCAGGACGTCAGCACGAAAGAAGATCAACCCATCGATTTTACGCTGAAGGCGACGGGAGAATTCACCAGCGAAGCGGAGTTTGTCATCATCCAGGCGCCGCAACACGGATCTATTGCGCAACAAGGCGAAGCAATTACTTATACCCCGAATGCTGATTTCCACGGTCAGGACAGCCTGCGCTTCAAATTGGTCGACGGTGACGTTGAATCCAATGAAGCGACCGTCAATATTGCAGTCGTTCCAGTGAACGATGCGCCTTCCGCTAACGATCAAGCGCTGACAGTTGCGGAAGATCAGACTCTGGCGATTGTGCTGACTGCGCAGGACAACGATACGGAGACGCTGACTTTCACCCTGGTGAGCCAGCCTGTTAATGGCGTTCTGACGGGCGATGCGCCGACACTGACCTATACGCCCAAAGCCAACTTTCATGGCGACGACGCCTTTATTTTTACCGTCAGCGACGGCCAGGGCCAGTCTGAACAGGCTACGATTTCTATCACCGTCACACCTGTTAACGATCTTCCGGTCGCTCAATCACTCGAACTGGCGCTGGATGAAGACGCCTTTATCGATCTGACCTTGCAAGGCGCTGACATTGACAGCGACAGCCTGACGTTCTCCGTACTAGAAGGTCCGGCCCACGGAACGCTGAGCGGCGAAGCGCCTGCGCTGCGCTATACGCCAAGCGCCAATTTCAATGGCGTTGACTCCTTCACCTACCGTGTTAACGATGGCTTGGCTGACTCCGCCGTGGCCATCGTGACGTTGACTGTGCGCCCGGTGAGTGACGCCCCAGTGCTGACTGGCGAACCGCTCACCGTCACGCCAGAAGGTTTGGCCTACACCTATGCAGCCAACGCCACCGACCCGGACGGCGACGCCCTGGCGTTTCATCTGGATCAAGCCCCGCAAGGCATGACCATTGACGCCGCCAGCGGCCAGATCAGCTGGACGCCGCCGCAAGATTACGTGCAATCCGTTAAAGAGCTGAACAGCCAGTGTTACGTCACCCATATCGGCGACGTCAGCACGGACAGCAATGGGTCAACCACCAGCGCTCAGGTTAATCATCCCGATCTTCGCCTGGGCGCTATCGCTCTGGAAGCCGGGGCGGACCATGCGTATCAAGTTAGCGTAGCGCTATCCAATCGTGGCCTGGCGGACGTCAGCGCACCGGTGGACGTGTCCTTTTATGTAGGCGCGCCGGAGAACGGCGATCTATTGGGAACGCAGCGTTTGACCCATCTGGCCAGCGGAGAAACCGCTCGTCTAAGTCTGGGCGTATACGATTATCTGCTGACTGACGATATTTATGTGACCATGGCGGTCAGTCAGGTGGTGGAAGAGTGCGACATTCGCAATAACCAGGCGCGCGCCGCCCTGGTTTCGTTGCGCGTATCCGATGCCAGCGACCTTTCTGACACGCGCTTGTTCGCCATCAACGTGGAAGACCGTAATGCCGGCCCTGTCATCACCAGTGATGCGGAACTGCAACATCAGGGCGGTCAGACGCTCAACTTCCAAGTTAAAACCACCGATGCAGACATCGGTGACGCTCATCACTTTACATTGGTGTCCGGCCCGGAAGGCTTAAGCATTGACCCTCGCACCGGCCGCTTGATCGCCAACATTGGCGATCTGGCTGCAGGCGATTATCAGATCGTCGTGGAAGTAGAAGACCTGCGCGGCGCTACGACCCAACAGACGCTGACTTTGTCCATTGCTAAGAACTTGCCGCCGCAGATTGTGAGTTCGCCAGTATTAACCGCCAGTACGACACTGCAGTACGCCTATGATGTCGAGGCGACAGACCCTAATGAAGGCGACAAACTAACCTATACCTTAGTGAATCAACCGGCAGGCATGAGCATTCAGCCCAAGTCCGGTCTTATTGCCTGGTTGGGGGATGAGCGCTACGTGGATAACCGCGCGGATGATAATGGTTACTGCGCAGCGGACCCACAAGACTTGCGAACGCTTGATCCGGTAATCAAGTGGTCCTGGCCACTGGACGGCGAATCCATACCTCATGACGAATATAACCAGGTCATGCATACCCCTCTTGCCGTACCGCTCTATGACACAAATGGCGATGGCAAGCTGAATGATAAAGATGATATCGCCATTATTTTCCAGTCTTTCAGGAAATCTGGTTACCAAAACGCGGGATTCCTGCGCGCCATTTGGGCCAAAGACGGGACGCATATCTGGACGTCCGAGTCCGTCAGGCCTTACCCACTAAGATCAATGGCCGCGGCGGATCTGGATGGCGATGGGACGACGGAAATTGTCATCATAGACATCACGGAAAAGCTGAGTGTCGTCTCACATGAAGGCGAGCTGGAATGGCAGGCGGATACGCTGGAGCAAGCCCAGTGGGGTGGACCCTCCATTGCTGACCTGGATCAAGACGGTTCGCCGGATATTATTCTGGGGCGCGCGCTATACGATAACCAAGGCAATCTCAAATGGCTGGGTAAAGCGCGCTTTGGCGTTAACCCTCAGGGCGAGAACGCCAGCGGTCCGCTTACCTATGCGGCGGATATCGACCTGGATGGCGATATGGAACTGATCGCCGGCCCTACCATCTATGACCACACGGGTAAACGTATTATTACCAACGGCGAGGGAACATCCGCGTTAGGAAACTTCGATAGCGATGACTTCCCTGAAATCGTCAACGTTTATGACGGCTATCTCTCTCTGTATAACCATGACGGCAGTGTCATCTGGAAAGATAAGAAAATTGAGGGCGGCGGACGCGGCGGCCCGCCTGTGTTGGCGGATTTGGACGGCGACGGCGTGCCTGAAATCGGCGTCGCCGGCAAGACCCGCTATGGGGTCTACAACGCCAATGGCGACGTTGTCTGGAGTCAACCTACCCGGGACCAGTCCTCTGGCGTAACCGCGTCTTCCGCTTTTGACTTCAATGATGACGGGCGCATGGAGATTGTGTACGGGGATGAGTATTACTTGCGCGTCTATGACGGCGTCAGTGGCGATGTCATCTACGAAATTGAAAATGTCAGTGTGACCGCACACGAATATCCAGTCATTGCGGATATTGATCACGATGACCATGCGGAAATTATTGCCGTCAGCAATAGCTTCTTTGATGTGACCAACAAAGGGTTGCATGTCATTGAAGACGCCACGGATTCATGGGTGGGGACGCGCAGCATCTGGAACCAGCATGCGTACAACGTTAATAACATCAATAATGATCTAAGCGTTCCTGTGCATCCCACAAAAAGCTGGTTGGATCATAACAGCTTCAGGGCCAATGTATTTCCAGATCAGCCCGGCGTAGGCCAGGCGGATTTGACGGTATACGGATTGCGACTGGATGGCGGCGCTATCTCCGTGACGGTTAAAAACCGTGGCCGCAAACCCGTAAATACGGCATTCAATGTTAACCTGTACCACCTTGCGCCTGGCGGCGACAAAGAGCTGCTTGGTTCGCAGTCTATTGCAAAATTAAGCGCCAGCGAGGCGCTGAACCTGAACTTCCCAGCGAACATAGACGGATTAACCGGCGATTTGTTGGCGGAAGTCATTACGGACGGAAGCTTTCCTGAGTGTTTGACTAACAATAATCGAGTGTACGCGGCGATTATTCGGGCGTCTGTGTCGGATGAAGCCGGCTTGTCCGACTCCCAGGTCTACGCCCTGTCTCTGCAGAAAGAGAACTCTGCTCCTGCGATTGTCAGCGCCACCATTATTGAGGCGACCGCTGGGGTCTATACGGATATGCAAGTCAGTGTCCAGGACGTGGACAGCGGCGATAGCCATACCTTTGAATTGATTGATCCGCCAGGTAATGTGTCGATTGGGCGCTATTCAGGCTTGCTGAAAGTTAAGAATCCAATAGAAGGCAGCTACTCCTTCCGCGTGCGTGCGACCGACTTATCCGGCGCAAAGGCTGAACAGGTTGTCTCCCTGGTTGTCTCCAGTCCCGATAACCTGGCGCCCGAGTTTACCTCTACACCAGTCACATCCGCCAAACATGGTTTCAAATACGAGTATCAAGCTCAGGCGGTTGATCCAGAAGGCGATGAGGTGATTTACGTTTTAAGCCGGAAACAGGACGGCATGACCATCGATAGTCATACTGGTTTGGTGCAATGGACGCCCGAAGAACGGCACATTGGCGTAAAGTCAGCGGAAATCAGCGCGATCGATGCAAAGGGCGCGGTGCGTAAGCAGTATTTTGTAATTGATGTTAACTGGGGCTATCTACTCAACCACGCGCCTCGCATTGTGTCCTCGCCGAACGGCTCTGTATATGTTGGCCAGCAATATGAATATCAGGTTGTTGTCGATGATGCAGACTCAGATACCGAGTTCGATTATCGCCTGTTAGCTTCCGAAGAGGGCATGACTATCTCCGACACAGGGCTATTCACGTGGCGTCCTTCTGCGGAGTGGGCCGGTAAGACCGCGCGAGCCGAGATTGAAGTGCATGATCGTAAGGGCGGTTACGCAACGCAGAGCCTGAACTTGCCCGTCAACCAAGGGGCGAATCACGCGCCTGCGATTACCAGTGCGCCCCCTTTGAGCGCGGCGGCGAACGATAGTTATGTCTATGTTATTAGAGTGGTGGACCAAGATGGCGATGCGGTTTCTCTGAGCTTGAGTCAGTCGCCTAATGGCATGACTCTGGCTGATGGCGTGATTACTTGGACGCCCTCTCTGGCGCAGGCCGGTCAGGCGCATGAGGTCATTCTACGCGCCGAAGACGCCCGAGGAGCGGCCTTTGTGCAGACGTTTGGGGTGGTTGTGAACGACCCCTTGGCGCCGAATACTGCGCCGGTCATTGATAGCATTCCCAATTCTCCCGCTCGCATTGGCGTGGAATATATTTACCAGGTAACCGCTCGCGATGCGGATGGCGATACGCTGACTTATCAGTTGGAAAATGCGCCAGACGGCATGGCGATTAATGACCTGGGAGCCATTCGCTGGATGGCGTCAGCAGAGCAGCAAGGCCAATACCAGATCACGGTGATCGTTAGCGATAACCGGGCGCGTGCTGTGCAGCGCTTCACATTGCAGGCGGTTGCGGCGAATGATGCGAATGCGTATCCCGTTATCGTCAGTCGTCCCTTCGATCAGGCGTCGGTTGACCGGGAATACAGCTATCAGATTCAGGCCACGGACGCGGATGGCGATGCCCTTTCATATGGCTTGATGTCCGGGCCCGTCGGTATGTCTGTCGCCGCCGACGGCGCGCTGCGCTGGACGCCGGGGGCTGATCAGGTTGGCATCCAGGACGTGGTTGTCTATGCGGAAGATGGCGCCGGACGTTCACTGCAGAGCTATAGCATTAACGTCACTCAGAAAGTTAAGCCCCTGACGGCGACGGTCGTTGTCTCCCCCGAATTCGTTAATCCTGGCGATACCCTTTCCATCAACGTGTTTGTGGACGGCGGTCAAAGCGCACCAACTATCGCCTTGTGGCTGGATGGGGTGGAGACGGCGATGGGTGATTTCGGTCAAGTGGTCGTTAACGCAGAGACCATTGGCGTACACACCATCGAAGTTGGCGTGACGGATGGCGTGGATACGGTGATTGAAACCGCGCGTTACGCGGTCCGCGACGCCGCTGACGAGAACGCGCCCCTGGTGAGTTTAAGCGCGCCTACTCAGGATGCGATTATCACTGCGCCGACGGATGTGATTGGCTCAGTGCAGGATGGGAACCTGGCGCTTTATAAAGTCATGCTTTCGCCACGAGGACAGCAGGCCTGGCAAGTGATTGCTCAAGGCGGTGAAAATGTAAGCGAGGCCAAAATCGCCACCTTTGATCCCACGTTGCTGCTTAACGGTCAGTACGATGTTGTGCTGTACGCTGAAGATGTAAACGGCTTGAGCGCAACCGCCAATACAGTGATCGCCGTAGAGGGCGACCTGAAGGTCGGCAACTTCTCTATCACTCTGGAAGACCTGAATATTCCTGTGGCGGGCCTGCCTGTTCGGGTGACGCGAACCTACGACAGCCGCCGTCGCTCTGAGGCGTTGGACTTTGGTTATGGTTGGAGTCTGGGCTATCAGGATGTGAAGATTGAGGAATCACGCACGTTGGGCGGCCTCTGGGCGTTAAATCAATACAAGCGCGGTCCATTCAGTCTGATTCTCGACTTCTGCGTTGAGCCGCTGGGCGCGCCGACGGTGACGGTGACGCTGCCGGACGGCGATGTCGAGCGCTTTGAAGTCTCCGCTTCTCCTCGCTGCAATACCTATACGGCAATGGAGGACGTTGAGCTGGCGTTTAAGCCGGTTGGCGATACGGCGTCCACGTTGGAAGCGTTGGATGATGCGTCTGGCCGCTATGTGAATGGCAAGCTGGTGGATAATGATACATTTTCCCGCGCGCTGGACCCCAGCCGCTACCTGTTAACCACCCAGGCCGGCTACAAATATTACCTGAAGCAAGGCGTTGGCATAGAAAAAGTGGTCGACCCCAATGGCCACACCCTGACCTACACCAACGATGGGATCTTCCATTCCAGTGGCAAGGCGGTGCGCTTTACCCGTGACAGTCAAGGTCGCATTGTCAGCATGACCGATCCTAATGGAAGCGAGCTGACTTATACCTATGACTTTAACGGTGACCTGGAAGTCAGCACTGACCCCATGGCGGCGCAAACCAGCTATACCTACAACCGCTCTCACGGTTTGCTGGATATCATTGATCCGCTGGGCCGCACGATAGTCAAAAATATTTACGACGATGCGGGGCGTCTGATGGCGCAGGAAGACTCAGAAGGCCATCGCACTGAGTTTGATCATGATATCGAAGGACGTCAGTCCGTCGTGACGGATCGTAACGGCAATACGACCTTCCTGTATTACGATGATCGCGGCAATGTCACCTCCAAGGTCGACGCGGAAGGCCATACCTGGTCCTACGCCTATGACGATCATGGCAATCAGTTGAGTGAGACGAACCCGCTTGGTTATGTCAGTTCCGCGACATTTGATGAGCGCAACAATCAACTGACGCAAACGGACGAACTGGGCAATACGGCTTCGTTCACCTACAACACCCGCGGCCAGGAACTCACGATTACCGATGCGAGTGGGGACGCCTTTACTAACGTCTACGACTCTATCGGCAACCTGTTGTCGGTCACGGACCCGCTGGGGAATGTCGCTGAAAATACGCTGAATCGAGACGGTCTGGTGGAGAAGACCAAGGATGCCCTGGGCAATGAAACCCAGTACACCTATGACAAGGACGGGAACAAGCTTACCGAGGTCAATGCGCTGGAGCAGCGCACCATTTACACCTATGACGACAACGGCAATGTCCTGTCGGAAACCCGCAAGCGTACGGTGGATGGCGTCAAGGTCGATGAAACCACTCGTTACGTCTACGACGCGCGCAACCGGGTTATCGAGACCCAGTATGCTGACGGCTCCAGCACGCAAACCGAGTATGATCTTGCGGGCAATCAAATCGTCACCATCGATATGCAGGGACGTCGCACGGATTACGAGTACGACGTCTATGGCCGTCTGTTAGCGACGACATACCCGGATGGAACCTCGGAGAGCAAAACCTACGATGTGGAAGGCAATGTCCTGACGGAAACCGATCGTCTGGGGCGGGTCACTGGCTTTACCTACGACAAACTGAATCGCGTTGTTCGTACTGAGCTGGCGGACGGCTCATTCTCCAGCGTGACCTATGACGCCGCCGGACAGGTTGAGTCCGAGACGGACTCCAAAGGTAACGTCACTCACTACGAATATGACGCGGCAGGTCGTCGCACCGCCGTGATCAACGCCCTGAATCAGCGCCATAGCTTCGTCTACGACGCGGACGGCAACCTGATCAGTGAAACGGATGCGAACGGTCACACGACGACGTATGAGTACAACATCCTGGATCAACGGGTTAAAACCCTGTTCCATGACGGCTCAAGCCTGCAGGAAACCTTTGACGCTCTTGGTCGTCGCCTGAGTAGCATCGATCAAGCTGGTCGAGTGACCCAGTACGCTTATGACAAGCTGGGCCGTTTGATTGCGGTGACGGATGCGCTGAATAACGTCACTTCCTTCACCTATGATCAGGCCGGCAATAAGCTGACGCAGAAGGATGCGGAAGGCCGCACGACGCGCTGGACCTATGACGCTATGGGCCGTGTGCTGACGCGGACGCTGCCGATGGGACAGATGGAGTCCTTCAGCTATGACATCGCGGGCAGGCTGCTCAGCCATACTGACTTTAATGGTCAGACGACCGCCTATACCTATGATGTGAATGATCAGGTGAGCCGCATCGACTACGCAGATGGCGAGGTCGAAACCTTTACCTATAACGCCATTGGCGCTCGTCTCACTGCGACGAACTCTTTGGGAACGACAAGTTATCAATACGACGCATTGAACCGATTGGTGGAAGAGTCGCAGCCGAATGGCGCGGTGCTCAGCTACAGCTATGACAAGGCGGGCAATAAAACCTCCGCCACCGTCACCTATCAGGGTAAAACGGAAACGACCACGTACCTGTACGATACGTTAAACCGTCTGAGCAAAGTGATCGATCCTCAGGGCGGCGAGACTCTGTACGCCTACGATGCGGTGGGTAACCGTGAGAGCGTGACGCAAGCCAACGGCCAAACCACCGCCTATGTCTACGACGCCTTGAACCGACTGACGCGTCAGACCACGGCAGATGAGGCGGACAACGTCATCGCCGATTACCGTTACACCCTGCACAGCACGGGGAGACGGGAGCAAATCGAAGAGCTGCACAACGGCCGGGTGTCGACCTATACCTATGACGCTCTGTATCGCCTGACGCATGACGCCATCAGCGATCCAGTCAATGGCGACTACAGCGCGGAATACCGCTTCGACAACGTCGGCAACCGCACCTACAGCATCATCGACGGCGTGCACACCGCCTACAGTTATGACGACAATGACCGCCTGACGCAACAGGGCGGCGTTACCTACGCGTATGACGCCAACGGCAATACGCTGACGGAAACGGAAGACGGTCTGGTCACGGCTCGTTACACCTACAGCGCGAAGAACAAACTCCTCGCGGTAACAAAAGCGGGTGAGACCACCAGCTTTGGCTATAACCCGGACGGCATTCGCACCTGGAAAGCGGCAAGCGGCGCAACCACCGACTTTATCGTCGACCAAAACCGCGACTACGCTCAAGTACTGCAAGAAGTCGTCAACGGCGCCAATCAGGTCAGCTACGTCTATGGCGACGACCTGCTAAGCCAGGCAAGAGCCGGCGACGTCAGCTACTATGTCTACGACGGCCAAGGCTCCGTCCGCTCTTTAACAAACCAGACTGGCGTCCAAACCGACAACTACCACTACGACGCCTTCGGCATCCTGCTGCACAGCGAAGGAGACACCCCGAACAGCTACCTGTACACAGGAGAGCAATACGATGCATCCCTGGATCAGTATTACCTAAGGGCGAGGTATTACGACCAGAACCAGGGGCGGTTTACGCAGATGGATACGTGGATGGGGCTTAACTCTGATCCTGTGACGTTGCACAAGTATCTTTATGCTAATGCTGATCCTATCAGCTATGTCGATCCAACTGGAAATTTCTCTATTGGATCAATAATGACTGCTGTTAATGTGGTGGGTACTTTATCTTCGGTTGCTCAAACCTCATATAATGTATTCAAAATTGCAACAGGTGAAGGTGAGTTTGACGCTAAAGCTGTAGGTACAGAGATTCTGCTAACTATGCTTGGTGGATCGGCTGGCAAATTGTTAAAAATGCTACCGAAGAGTGTAAAAGAAAAAATGAAAAATACCTTTGATGGTGTAGCATGTTTCTTTAATAGTTTCCCTGAGGGAACTATGGTTCACACTGAAAACGGATTGGTGCCGATAGAGAAAGTGAAAATTGGCGACAAAGTTTTAGCATTTAGTGAGGAAACAAAACGGTTTGAATATGAAGAGGTAACACACTTAATTCAGAATGATGCGAGTTATGATTTTGTAATTATTGAATTGGAAACGGGGGAGGTAGTAGAAGCTACTCCTGAGCACCCATTTTACTCTGACCTTCATTGGAAGCTAGCCAGCGAATTAAAAGCTGGTGACCAGTTGCTATTGGCTGAGGGTGTTTCATCGATAAGAAATGTTTCTAGGGAACTTCGTCAGGAGAAAGTTTTCAATATTACAGTTGATAATCTTCACACATTCTTTGTCGGTAAGGACGGAGTGCTTGTCCATAACGCAAATCAAAACAACGCTTGTAAGTTTAGAGGAATTAAGGCAAAAGGGTTTGACTTTGAGCATATCCTGAATAATCACTCAGTTCGGGGGGCGGTAGCTAAAGTTAGAGGTCCAAAGAATGACGTTTTCCCTCCTAATATGAGTGACAAAGAAATTATTAATGCAGTTAAGCGTGCATGGAAAGAAAGGAGATTGCATAAAGTGCAAGAGGGTGGCGTGGACCTACAAGGCGTTAAGTTAGCGGATCGTATGATATATGTAGGGGTTGATCCTAATACTGGTATTAAAATTAAAATGGTTATAAATAGAAATACTAAAATAGTGGAAACTGCCTTTCCGCAATAACCATTTGGAGGTTGGATGAATATTAAAATAGGTGCGATTGATTGTTTTGATGGAAATGCTGTTCACGGCGGCTTGTTGCCTATGTTTATTTGCTTGCAAGAAGGTGGAGATTGTTATCCGGCTGATGACTGGGTGGACAATGCAGAAGTAGTGGTGGGCTGGTGGACTCAGAGTGTTATTGATCTTATTAAAGGAGGAGAGGGGCAAGGGATATGTTTTATGGAGGGTGGTTATGATATTGATTTAAAGTATAAGAGTGAGGTGTTTTATTTGGATTCTGAGGATGGGGAGATATCATGGATTGTAAGTAAGGAGGGGGTTATAAATGCTCTTGTGGGCGCATATGAAAAATTGATAGAGATATATAAGAAAATAGGAGTTGACAATCCTGTTGGCTTTTATAAGTCTATTGAGTTACTAAAGAGTCAGTTGTAAATCAAAGGTGCAGGGTTGTTGATTTGTCAGAAAAAACAAATCAAGCTTTCAATATTTCATCCAATGAGGTGGTTCAGTGTGTCAAAGTGACATATTGCTACTGGGGGTTAGTCCCATGAATTCTAGAGCCTGTTCACACTAATTAATTTATCAGCAATTAGTGTAAATGAATGATTGATTAAAACGTGATATCGAGCTTACCAAGTCGGGAGAAAACTCTTCTGGAATTAGGCAGACAATAAAACCTCCGCCACTGTCACCCATCAGGGTAAAACGGAAACGCCCACGTACCTGTACGATGCGTTAAACCGCCTGAGCAAAGTGATCGATCCTCAGGGCGGCGGAACCCTGTACGCCTACGATGCGGTGGGCAACCGTGAGAGCGTGACGCAAGCCAACGGCCAAACCACCGCCTATGTCTACGACGCTCTGAACCGACTGACGCGTCAGACCACGACGGATGCGGCGGGCAACGTCATCGCCGACTACCGTTACACCCTGCACAGCACGGGGAGACGGGAACAAATCGAAGAGCTGCATAACGGCCGGGTGTCGACCTATACCTATGACGCTCTGTATCGTCTGACGCATGACGTCATCAGTGATCCAGTCAATGGTGACTACAACGCGGAATACCGCTTCGACAACGTCGGCAACCGCATATACAGCATCATCGACGGCGTGCATACCACCTACAGCTACGATGACAATGACCGCCTGACGCAACAGGGCGGCGTCACCTACGCCTATGACGCCAACGGCAATACGCTGACGGAAACCGAAGACGGTCTGGTCACGGTGCGTTACACCTACAGCGCGAAGAACAAACTCCTCGCGGTAACAAAAGCGGGCGAGACCACCAGCTTCGGTTATAACCTGGATGGCATTCGCACCCGGAAAGCGGGAAGCGGCGCCACCACCGACTTTATCGTCGACCAGAACCGCAACTACGCCCAGGTGCTGCAAGAAGTCGTCAACGGCGCCAAACAAGTCAGCTACGTCTACGGCGACGACCTGCTAAGCCAGGCAAGAGCCGGCGACGTCAGCTACTATGTCTACGACGGCCAAGGCTCCGTCCGTTCTTTAACAAGCCAGACCGGCGTGCAAACCGACAGCTACCACTACGACGCCTTCGGCATCCTGCTTCACAGCGAAGGAGACACTCCAAACAGTTATCTGTACACCGGAGAGCAATACGATGCGTCATTGGATCAGTATTACCTAAGGGCGAGGTATTACGACCAGAACCAGGGGCGGTTTACGCAGATGGATACGTGGCTAGGAAAAGAATGTACTCCGATCACGTTAAACAAATATATCTATGCCAATTCAGACCCAGTTCGCTTTGTTGATCCAAGTGGGTATTTTGGATTAGCTGAGATTGGTGCAGCCCTAAATATTCGTGGAATTCAATCAACTTCTGCACAAGCATCATTCAGAGTTACAGTCAAGAAAATTGGGAAAGAACTGGCTTGTATTGCAATCGAAGAAACAGTTACTAATTTAATTATGCAACAATTAACAGGTGGAGTTTATATTCTGGCTGATAATGGTGCAGGTTATGTTGGCAGAACGAATGACTTTGATCGCAGGATGCAAGAGCATACTCGTAGTGGCAAACGGAAGGTTGAAAAGGTGCTTGCTTTGTTCCACATGGAAATGGATAGAAATGAACAGCGTCTAGTTGAGCAATTTTTTATGGATTTGTTTAGAGAGGCAAATCAACCATTGACAAACACTAATAATTCTATCGCTCGTAATCCGACATCTAGAAACTCTCGAAATTTACGGAGAATGATGGATAGGCTGGATTTTTGTGATTGATAAACTCGGTTAGAGGAAAACTACTTTGGAACCACAAGCTGTAAATACTCTCGTAGATGAAGCCGAATCATTACAGGAATCGGTTTCTGGTCAATTGAAAGGGTGTATACCGGATGAACTAAAGCATTTGTTTAAAGATACATCGTTGTTTTTTCAAGAAGAGATTCTTGCTCAATGGCGTATTCAAGAACGTTATGATGAGTTAATTGACTATATTCTATACCAGCATGAAGAGCATGGTGGTGAAGATTTTTGGAAGCAGGTTCTTTTGGACCTTAGATTAAAAAAAGATGAGGTAAGAGCCTTTAGGATGTTGGAAGGTCTTCTACCTAAAAGGTTGGATCGGGTTAAGGTTTGCAGTAAA
Organism: Hahella chejuensis KCTC 2396; assembly: GCF_000012985.1. NCBI lineage: Bacteria > Pseudomonadati > Pseudomonadota > Gammaproteobacteria > Oceanospirillales > Hahellaceae > Hahella > Hahella chejuensis. The sequence continues at coordinate 2,127,176 of NC_007645.1, forward strand.
AACCTGAAAAAATATCCTGATAATTATCTAAGTGCCGCCAACTTGGGAGTTGCGAAAGGGGAAGCTTTGAAGGTGCTTTATGAATATGCCTATATCTTGGAGAACAAACCGGCCGATCAGATTGATAAGGCTAAAGTAAAGAAGGTAAAAGGACAGATAGAAAAAGTTCTATCAATGTAGGAGTAAAGCTTGCTGCAAAAATAGGCTGCTGTTTTGTGAAAGTTGCATTATATATGAGAGTCGGCTATTCAAGCAGTATCTCCCAGGTGAGTTCTATCTACCTATACATTGGTTGAGCGTGCGTATGTTAGTACGTCAGGCATTAAATGAAATTGCCGTGTGATTGGTAACTTCCATCCAGTAAGGGGGGGGGTGATCAATCTTGGTATGTATGTAAGAAATAAACTTTTTCTGTGTTTACTCTTCATTTTTATGGTTTCATGCACACAGGGAAATAATAATGATAGTAAAGTGGATAAGATAAATATGCGAAATAAAGTATTGTCTGAGTTGAACTCAGGGTATCGGCTCGACGCCATGAACTGGCTAGATTTCTTGAAGTGCTGGAGTAGAAAGCAGGAAGCTTTACTGGTGGATCATGATCGCGAGCCATTTCTAAAAATCACTCACTCTCCCAACAGAATGGCAGGGGCGCGAGAATATAAAAAAGATTTTATTGAAAGTAGTCTGAGAGTTAGCGCTCCTAACTCTCTAGTTCATTTCTATAAAGCTTTTTTGGAATTAAATGGAAGCTTTATTGAGGATGGAGACTTTGAATCAAAAGGATTTTATAATCCTTCTAATCTCAAAGAGTTGAGCAAGTTTGGCTCAGAGTTTGAAATTCTGGACGCAGAATGGGAAATTGAATCTGAAGATGAGAGTTATTATCGATATGGAATAGATCAAGACACTGCAACTGGTCGAACAAGCTATTTAAAAAATGCAATTGTCATAGGGAAATACGGGCATTCATACAACGACTTGATAGTATTATATCCAAACTCCAAAACGAGAGATGGAGAGATGGAGGCAGCATTATTATCTTTTGCATCAGAATTCAGGGCCCCTTCTTTTGCGGAGCTAATGAGACAACTTAGTATCCTAGAAACCGAAAGTAAGGACTTATTGCCCCCATATCCACAGGAAGCCTTAAAAGAAACATGCGCTGAATATTTACCACTTGAAAATGTTTGGTGGAAATAGAACAAGGCTTTTATTATTGACTAGGCATCGATATAGGCATTCTGTACCGCATATTTGATGCTTGGGTGATTAAAGTATTTTTTCACCCTCGCAGGCTCCTTTTGCAACATACGCAAATGTGATTGGATTTTCTTTTTGAGACTCCCTTTCATTCACGCTGGGGTGCTCAAAACTCTGTGCCAGCCAAGTTGCGGATTGGTGTGAGCGTCTAATCGGAGATTGTTCAAAAACCTGTGGGGGGGGACGTAACGAGTTTACTGCCCTTTTCGTATTTGGCTTGGCCTTGATCCAAACCACCAAGTAACGGCCGTCGTTGTCAGAAATAACATCTGCGCGATGGCCTCTTTGTATAGGACCATTAAATCGACCGGGCTTAGCGCGTCAACACCACCGAGATGGCGGCTTATATTCAGGGTGACAAACGTCGCCAGAATAAGCAGATAGACAGTAATTAGCGGTCGCATCAGGCCTCGGATAGCGTCCACAAACCACATCCCATACGTTTGGCTCTGCTCTGAACCGGCTGGTGGAACAGTCGCAGCCGACTGGCGCGGTGCTGAGCTACAGCTATGACAAGGCGGGCAATAAAACCTCCGCCACTGTCACCCATCAGGGTAAAACAGAAACGACCACGTACCTGTACGATACGTTAAACCGTCTGAGCAAAGTGATCGATCCTCAGGGCGGCGAAACCCTGTACGCCTACGATGCGGTGGGCAACCGTGAGAGCGTGACGCAAGCCAACGGCCAAACCACCGCCTATGTCTACGACGCCTTGAACCGACTGACGCGTCAGACCACGACGGATGCGGCGGACAACGTCATCGCCGACTACCGTTACACCCTGCACAGCACGGGTAGACGGGAACAAATCGAAGAGCTGCATAACGGCCGGGTGTCGACCTATACCTATGACGCTCTGTATCGTCTGACGCATGACGTCATCAGCGATCCGGTCAATGGCGACTACAGCGCGGAATACCGCTTCGACAAAGTCGGCAACCGCATCTACAGCATCATCGACGGCGTGCACACCGCCTACAGCTACGATGACAATGACCGCCTGACGCAACAGGGCGGCGTCACCTACTCCTATGACGCCAACGGCAATACGCTGACTGAAACCGAAGACGGTCTGGTCACGGCGCGTTACACCTACAGCGCGAAGAATAAACTCCTCGCGGTAACCAAAGCGGGCGAGACCACCAGCTTCGGTTATAACCCGGACGGCATTCGCACCCGGAAAGCGGGAAGCGGCTCCACCACCGACTTTATCGTCGACCAGAACCGCGATTACGCCCAGGTGCTGCAAGAAGACGTCAACGGCGCCAAACAAGTCAGCTATGTGTACGGCGACGATCTGCTAAGTCAGGCAAGAGCCGGCGACGTCAGCTACTATGTCTATGACGGCCAAGGCTCCGTCCGCTCTTTAACAAACCAGACCGGCGTCCAAACCGACAACTACCACTACGACGCCTTCGGCATCCTGCTGCACAGCGAAGGAGACACTCCAAACAGCTACCTGTACACAGGAGAGCAATACGATGCGTCATTGGATCAGTATTACCTGAGGGCGAGGTATTACGACCAAAACCAGGGGCGGTTTACGCAGATGGATACTTGGATGGGGGTTAACTCTGATCCTGTTACCTTGCATAAGTATCTTTATGCAAACGGTGATCCCATCGGGCATACTGATCCCACTGGGAACTTTAGTCTGGGGGGGTTGAGTGTTGGCTTAAGGATGTCTATTTCGGCGCCAATTAACCTGTTGGGGATGAGTATAATATTATCTAATGGAAACTCATTATCTCATCTTGAGGAAAAACCTGAACGGGCCGCATCTAGGCTATCACTGGGGCTTGCTCAATTTAAAGTTAAGCAATGCCGCTTATTTAAAGATGATAAGTGTAATGCTGGCATCCCTATCTTAATATATGGCGCTCAATTGGGTGAACTTACCCAGCATGTATATGATGCTCAAATGTATGGTAAAACTCCCGTGTTGAGTAAATTGGTTGAAGAGCATAGTAGAACATGGCTTCAAAAGAGGCCTGAATGTGACGGAAATAGTCCAACGGTTCACTGCGATGAATACCCGTTCGCTATTTCTGAGCAGGGCGGTGAGGAGAACTATAATCGCGGCGGTGTGTCACTTAGGCTAATAAACGGATCTAACAATTGCGCTGGAGGTGCTTGCTTAAAGCACTTCTTTAAAAAGTGTGGAGTAGATGCAAATGACCAGTTTAAAAAGTGGTTTGGCGTGATCGCAGACCCAGGCTTACCTATTAAAAGAGAATATGTCTGTACAAAGGACTAGGAGAGCGCAATGAGTGTCTGGAGTTCATATGTAGATATGTTGGTTAAGTTAGGAGTGGATTTTGAGCTGCTTTCTGGAGCAAATTTTGCTGAAATCCAGATTTTAGAGGCACTTGTTGGGTTTGGTATCCCGCGAGACTTAAAAGAAATATACTTTGTTAATAATGGTCAAAAGTATGGTTTTGGCCCAATATTCATTGACGCATATAATTTTCTGTCTACGCATGCTATTTGCGATGTATGGAACATGTGGAGGGAAAGTCTTGATGAACATGAAGATATAGGTTGGCGGAAAAGTTGGCTACCTTTTTCACAAAATATTGCTGGAGATATCTATTGCTGTGTACTTATGGATGAAGAAGTTTATAAAGCTGGAAATATACTCAGGGTTGGAACTCAGAGCGATCAAGAAAGGTTACTATCTAATGATATTAATAATTTTTTGAGAGATACTATAACTAGCGTTAAATCTGGGAAAGTTGTCTATAGAGAGGATTTGAACGCTATTATAGGTACCTAGAGGCTGTTATTAACCCGCTTAATTCATAGACACCCTGATGCCGCCAATGCCTTCATCGCCGTCGGCAGCATCAGGCACACGAATGCAATGAAGTGAAAGCCCGCCAGTACGGCCGACAGACGCTGATAATCTCGGCTCAACCGCCGAAATGGTTAGATGACCGCCTATACCTACGACGCCTTGTATCGCATGACGCGATCAGCGATCCGGTCAATGGCGACTACAGTGCGGAATACCGTTTCGACAACGTCGGCAACCGCATCTACAGCATCATCGACGGCGTGCACACCGCCTACAGCTATGACGACAATGACCGCCTGACGCAACAGGGCGGCGTCACCTACGCGTATGACGCCAACGGCAATACGCTGACGGAAACCGAAGACGGTCCGGTCACGGCGCGTTACACATACAGCGCGAAGAACAAACTCCTCGCGGTAACCAAAGCGGGCGAGACCACCAACTTTGGTTATAACCCGGACGGCATTCGCACCCGGAAAGCGGCAAGCGGCGCAACCACCGACTTTATCGTCGACCAGAACCGCGATTACGCCCAGGTGCTGCAAGAAGTCGTCAACGGCGCTAAACAGGTCAGCTATGTGTACGGCGACGATCTGCTAAGTCAGGCAAGAGCCGGCGACGTCAGCTACTATGTCTACGACGGCCAAGGCTCCGTCCGCTCTTTAACAAACCAGACCGGCGTCCAAACCGACAGCTACCACTACGACGCCTTCGGCATCCTGCTGCACAGCGAAGGAGACACCCCGAACAGTTATCTGTACACCGGAGAGCAGTACGATGCATCCCTGGATCAGTATTACCTGAGGGCGAGGTATTACGACCAGAACCAGGGGCGGTTTACGCAGATGGATACGTGGGCAGGTAATCATCGTTTCCCTATGACATTAAATAAGTATATTTATGTTTTAAGCGATCCTCTGTTTTACTCTGACCCAACAGGATATGTTCCAAGCCCCTATGAGTCTAACTTCGGACAGGCGGTAGATGACTATGTATGTGATGAGTATCGTGCATGGGCTATGTCGCCTACAACGAAATGTGACGCTCCTATAGTTCATAATTACTTTGGCGATTTTCTGAAACCAGATATATTGGATATACAAAATAAGCGATATGCTGAAGTTAAGCCACTGTCAATAAGCGGAATTGCAAGTGGGACTACGCAAATGAAAGCTTATGACTCAGCATATGGAAAGTTTGGCCTGTCAAGAGAGATAGGGTTTTTTCCCGCACCAACAAGTGTGCAGGGGACTGAAGTTTACTTCTTTAATAGTGACGGGGTTATCTTTTATACCGACGATGATGATGAGAGGAGCAATATGCGAGGTGTGCCATTAACTTCAATGAGTAGAAAGTATCGAGCATATTGGACAGGTAGAAGATCAATGTACAGGAACTTGACATCTCCTCTTTCTACATATGATAAAGTTGTGCTGAGTGGGGTTGGTGCTGCTATGGCCTTGCAAGGTGCAAGGTGCAAGGTTCGTGATTATGGCTGTTCCTCCAATGATGCTTAGGTTCTAAAAGTGAATTTGATAATGCACTCTATTAATTGTTAAATGGTTTTATAGGGAGGAATAAGATGGGAATGGTGTTGTATTTTAAAGAGATTTCAAGAGATGAATATGTTGGGTTGAGTGAAGGAAATATAAATGTTGAGGACTTTTTATTCCCAGAAGATATCGAAGACCCATTCGTTGGACAGTTTTGCTTAGGTAAAATATGGCATGTCCTCCATTATATTATAAGTGGTGATCCAGGTGGCCATGCCGAGTATTCATCAATGGCAATTATGGGAGGGAGGCCTGTTGGCCCTAACTTGGGCTATGGTCAGGCACGCATAATTGATGTGTGCGAAGTCAAAGAAATTAGTGAAGTGCTTGAAATGATCGATTTTAGTATGAAATTACAGAGCCTCAAGCGGGAGGAGAGCGATATTAAACAGATCTATCATGGTGAAATTCTGAAAGATGATGGAATAGGTGAGATAATTAAATACTTTGATAAACTTAAAGCTTTTTACTCAAAAGCTTCTGGGAATGATAGTGCGCTACTTATATATTTAGCATGATGAGAGTCACCATTATTAACCAGGCATCGATATAGGCATTTTATGCCGCATATTTGATGTCTAGTTAATAATTATTTTCGCAAACTACTCGGCCTCGACCCAAACCACCAAGTGACAGCCGTGGTTGTCAGAAACAGCATCTGAGCAATTGCCTCTTTGTACAGGACCATAAGATCGACCGGGCTGAGCATCCCGACGCCACCGAAATGGCGGCTAATATTCAGGGTCACAAACGTCGCCAGAATAAGCAGATAGACAGTAATCAGCGGCCGCATCAGGCCCCGGATAGCATCGACAAACCATATCCTATAAGTTTGGCTCTGCTCTGAACCGGCTGGTGGAAGAGACCCAGCCGACTGGCGCGGTGCTCAGCTACAGCTATGACAAGGCGGGCAATAAAACCTCCGCCACCGTCACCCATCAGGGTAAAGCGGAAACGACCACCTACCTGTACGATACGTTAAACCGTCTGAGCAAAGTGATCGATCCTCAGGGCGGCGAAACCCTGTACGCTTACGATGCGGTGGGTAACCGTGAGAGCGTGACGCAAGCCAACGGCCAAACCACAACCTATGTCTATGACGCCTTGAACCGACTGACGCGTCAAACCACGACGGATGCGGCGGACAATGTCATCGCCGACTACCATTACACCCTGCACAGCACAGGGATACGGGAACAAATTGAAGAGCTGCACAACGGCCGGGTGTCGACCTATACCTACGACGCCCTGTATCGTCTGACGCATGACGCCATCAGCGATCCGGTCAATGGCGACTACAGCGCGGAATACCGCTTCGATAAAGTCGGCAACCGCATCTACAGCATCATCGACGGCGTGCACACCGCCTACAGCTACGATGACAATGATCGCCTGACGCAACAGGGCGGCGTCACCTACGCCTATGACGCCAACGGCAATACGCTGACGGAAACCGAAGACGGTCTGGTCACGGCGCGTTACACCTACAGCGCGAAGAACAAACTCCTCGCGGTAACCAAAGCGGGCGAGACCACCAGCTTCGATTATAACCCAGACGGCATTCGCACCCGGAAAGCGGAAAGCGGCGCCACCACCGACTTTATCGTCGACCAGAACCGCGATTACGCCCAGGTGCTGCAAGAAGTCGTCAATGGCGCCAAGCAAGTCAGCTATGTGTACGGCGACGACCTGCTAAGCCAGGCAAGAGCCGGCGACGTCGGCTACTATGTCTACGACGGCCAAGGCTCCGTCCGCTCTTTAACAAACCAGACCGGCGCTCAAACCGACAGCTACCACTACGACGCCTTCGGTATCCTGCTGCACAGCGAAGGAGGCACCCCGAACAGCTACCTGTACACCGGAGAGCAATACGATGCATCCCTGGATCAGTATTACCTAAGGGCGAGGTATTACGACCAGAACCAGGGGCGGTTTACGCAGATGGATAAATACCAAGGTAGGAAAGGAGCCCCCCTAACGTTACACAAGTATTTATACTCGCATGGTGACTCAGTTAATGGTACTGATCCATCTGGGTATATGACATTAATGGATGTATCTGCCTCGCATAATCTCTTAGGTTCTATGATCGGACGTAGCATCTCAGTAATCAATGCCATCGATAAGCTTCAAGGAGCGATTGGGGTTGCGCAAAGTGTGGCGCAAGCCTTTAGTCTTCTTGCTGATCCCTTTAGGATGAATCAATTAAGCAGTTACCTAGATACATCTAATAAGCAGTTCGAAGGAGTATTAGATTCTGACGCAGCAGAGCATACAGCAGCAGTGTTGAAGAGAAACGCAGGAAAGCTAGCGAGATCAGTTGCTACTCATAAATACAAGACCTTAGGTCGATACCTTAAAGACAAAAAATCTTCTGTGGTATTTTATTTGCCTACGCCGAGCGTTAACCCAGGGCCCTCGCAGATGCTACCTGCGCCATTAAAGTTGCGCTTTCCTGGCTTTGGCAGTAAACCGGTTAAATTGGCAGTAGGTGGCCATGCAACTCGATATTTTGGTGTCGGATTTACTAGCGGTAGTTCTGCAAAAGCTTCTTTGGCAAATCAGCGACAACTATTTAGAGTGGATTGGAAGATTGTTGGAAAACATAGTCCTGGGGATGGTAAGAATGCTGACTACTGGGTCGATGATGGTTTGGAATTTCATGTGCCGAGGGAACCATAGTGAAGAAATTAACTTGGGACGACTGCAAAGCTAGAATACGAATATACAATGGCGCTATTGCATTCTCCATAAACTATTGGCGAAATGCATTAGCTTTTGATGAAGAGATATTTGGGAGATTGAAGGATGCCTTTGTATTTGAAGGCCCCTTAGACGAAGAAAACGCTTCTGTTGGTTTTTTTTATTTGACCCCAGAGAATAGAAGTGAAATTTATATTGAAAGGCTTATGAGAAATGATTTGGTAAAGCTATTTGTTGCTGGCGCTAATGACGTTTTTTACCAATGTATTCCTGAATCATTGATGGTAGAGTTGGGCGAAATTGGTGAGTTTTCATCGAGTGCTATTCAAGCGGCAAAAACCATCAAGGGTTGTGAATGGCTTATTCTCAGTGATGGTAATGAGCATGATGAGCCGTTTTATTTGTTTGAATCATAAGTAACACGATGCGTTAAACCGTCTGAGCAAAGTGATCGATCCTCAGGGCGGCGAGACCCTGTACGCTTACGATGCGGTGGGTAACCGTGAGAGCGTGACGCAAGCCAACGGGCAAACCACCGCCTATGTCTACGACGCTCTGAACCGACTGACGCGTCAGACCACGACGGATGCGGCGGACAATGTCATCGCCGACTACCGTTACACCCTGCACAGCACGGGGAGACGGGAACAAATCGAAGAGCTGCATAACGGCCGGGTGTCGACCTATACCTACGACGCTCTGTATCGCCTGACGCATGACGCCATCAGCGATCCGGTCAATGGTGACTACAGCGCGGAATACCGTTTCGACAACGTCGGCAACCGCATCTACAGCATCATCGACGGCGTGCACACCGCCTACAGCTATGACGACAATGACCGCCTGACGCAACAGGGCGGCGTCACCTACGCGTATGACGCCAACGGCAATACGCTGACGGAAACCGAAGACGGTCTGGTCACCGCTCGTTACACCTACAGCGCGAAGAACAAACTCCTCGCGGTAACCAAAGCGGGCGAGACCACGAACTTCGGTTATAACCCGGACGGCATTCGCACACGAAAAGCGGGAAGCGGCGCAACCACCGACTTTATCGTCGACCAGAACCGCGATTACGCCCAGGTGCTGCAAGAAGTCGTCAACGGCGCTAAACAATTCAGCTACGTCTACGGCGACGACCTGCTAAGCCAGGCAAGAGCCAGCGACGTCAGCTACTATGTCTACGACGGCCAAGGCTCCGTCCGCTCTTTAACAAACCAGGCCGGCGTCCAAACCGACAGCTACCACTACGACGCCTTCGGCATCCTGCTGCACAGCGAAGGAGGCACCCCGAACAGCTACCTGTACACCGGAGAGCAATACGATGCATCGCTGGATCAGTATTACCTAAGGGCGAGGTATTACGACCAGAACCAGGGGCGGTTTACGCAGATGGATACGTGGATGGGGATTAACTCTGATCCTGTTACGTTGCATAAGTACTTGTATGCTAATGCTGATCCGGTTGGTCATATTGATCCGACAGGGAATATGTCTCTAGAAGGGCATATGGCTGGAATAGGTGTTATGGGGACACTGCTAACCCTTACACTGAATCAGTATCAAGTTGGGCAGAGCTTCGCTAATGGGAGATCTTTAGCTGGAGGTAGGTATACTGATCAGGAAATTGGCTGGCTTACACTTGCCTCATCATCTCCTAAGCTAATGAGTTTAATTAGTGTCAAAGCTAAAACGAAGGATAACAGCCAAAAAATAGTTCCTTTGGCAAGAGCCGTTGAAGATGTAGAACTTGCAAGTTTATATACATGCAATTGTTTTGCTCTTGGTCCCAACATGTGGCCTAAACAATTTTTTAATACAGTTGGGGAGGCGCATAAATTTGGAGGTGATTATTTGCTCGGTAAACTCAAAATAGAGCGTTATCATATAGTTGAGGTGTCAATATCTGAGAGTATGCGGAGGGAGCTTCGTGATAGCTATGAACCGGGCATTGGGCCAATAGTTGAAGTGCCTAATGAACTTCTGCCTGCATTTAATGCAGATATGAAACTTCATGGTGGGTGGACTTACACTTCAACTCATCCATGAACAAGCTGACCACGCTGGTGAATATCTATGGATAAAAAGCAAGTTGACGAATTGTTGCGTAAGGTTAAAGAGCAAGAATCGACAAGACATATTCATGTGCCATATAGAGAACGAATGGGGGGGGAACCCGACTTTGAAGTGAGTTATAAGCTTGCAATTGACCCGAAGTTGGAAGGAATTAAGGTAGCGCAAGGGATGCGATCAGATTTCCTTTACGATGGTGATGATCCATTGTCAGATGGTATACATATAATTTGGCCGGAATTTTTAGACAAAAGTGGTGAGGTAATCCGGGATAAAAATATAGAGCCTCCTGAAGAAGGTATGGCGCTAATGTGGATTATGTCACCTGAATCTAGAGAAAAGTTTCATAGAGATAGAATTAAGGTGGGTACTAAAGGCTATTGGGTTGTTGGGGCTAAGAGGCTAGCAAAGGTAACGGTGACGAAAATAATTGGTTTATATGAAGAAAAGATGTAGATAAAGGGTAAGGACAGAGCGGGACAGAATATATCAAACTAGTCGACGGAGCGGTCATCACTCCTTAATCTTTGCCCTGTGTTTAAATATACAGTTTTAGGGTTCAAGGATGAACCGCGCCAGAGATGAACTCATTTCCCTGTCCGATACCCGTTACTATCATTGTATTGCCCGCTGTCTTTGCAGGGGAGGTTATCTGTGGCAGTAACCTTTTCTCCGATCAAAGTTTTGAACACTGGCGTCTGTGGGTTGTGGGCCGCTTGATAAATCGTCAAAACAGGTCGCGTTGAGACTTGCGCAGGTTTGGCCAGCAGCATGCGCAGACAATTCTGGCACAGGTGGCTGAAAGGACTGGTATTCTGCACAATAATACCCAGTACATGCAGTATGTCTACAAGTGGCGCTTCAATCTCGGCAAAAGATATAGGAATAAGCGTTTTACTAAGCTTGTCCAATCGAGTTGGCGGAAAAGCTTTTCTTAGATTGTTCAGTAAGAAAGGCTGTAAAAATAACAAATGTAAGCCCGTTCCGATAATAGGCGATGAGCATATTTTTAAAGGTGAAATAGTAAACCGTACTGCTAAGGGATTCCATAGCTCTGCGGATTCTCATTACATGTTTGGATCTAAGGCCACAAGAATAATTAAGCGGTGGGGGCTAAGAAAAAACGGGGTTTATATGGCATCTGCCGAAATATGGGATGACAAAACCAAAAGATATAGACTTAAGAAAGTAACTACAATGTTCCCTGATCGGTGGTCAAAAGCACAGGTTTCAGCTGCACTGTATAAAGCTTGGGAAAAAAATAAACGTAAGAGTACTGGCTTAGTTAGAATTTCTGGGATGAAGATTAGGTACCATGTTGAGGGGGTGTACTTGAGAGGTTTCCCAATCCAGTAAAGGGCGAGAGTATGAGTAAGTCAAAATTAGTGTTTATTGATAATAAAAATTACGAATGGTACGCAACTCAGAATGACGAACATCCGGATTTCTGTTTGGTTTCGAAAGAGGGAGGGGACATCTGGGTACAGGTCTGCTTGTCAGATTCTGAGAAAGCTCATAGTCTTCAATATCTTGGTGGCCGTGCGGATCAAGCTATACCAGATGAAACAGCAAAAAGGATTATTGAGAGAATAATATATAAAGGTTACCTAAAGACCTATAAAGATTCTGATGTTGGATTGATTTTTTTTGATGGTGACCTAATTGAAAACTAATCATTAACAACGCAAAGAAACGCGGAATACCGCTTCGACAACGTCGGCAACCGCACCTACAGCATCATTGATGGCGTGCACACCGCCTACAGCTATGACGACAATGACCGCCTGACGCAACAGGGCGGCGTCACCTACGCGTATGACGCCAACGGCAATACACTGACGGAAACCGAAGACGGTCTGGTTACGGCGCGTTACACCTACAACACGAAGAACAAACTCCTCGCAGTAACAAAAGCGGGCGAGACCACCAGCTTCGGTTATAACCCAGACGGCATTCGCACCCGGAAAGCGGGAAGCGGCGCAAAACAAGTCAGCTACGTCTACGGCGACGACCTGCTAAGCCAGGCAAGAGCCGGCGACGTCGGCTACTATGTCTACGACGGCCAAGGCTCTGTCCGCTCTTTAACAAACCAGACCGGCGTCCAAACCGAAGCTACCACTACGACGCCTTCGGCATCCTGCTGCACAGCGAAGGAGACACCCCAAACAGCTACCTGTACACCGGAGAGCAGTACGATGCATCCCTGGATCAGTATTACCTAAGGGCGAGGTATTACGACCAGAATCAGGGGCGGTTTACGCAGATGGATACATGGATGGGAGTTAACTCCCATCCTGTTACGTTACATAAGTATCTTTATGCGAATGCTGATCCTGTAAATGGTATTAACCCAACCGGCAATAACACTATGACCATTTGCAATGGGAGGATTAATATGATGGGATTTTTGGCTGCTTCAGGAAAAGCTCTAGTGGGGGGATCTATAGCAATATTAACAAGTGACTCAGAAGTTAAAATTGATAAAAAGGTAACTCAGTTAGATATTTCTCTGGCAAGAGTAAAAGCTCGGACATGTGTGATTAATGGCGATAATGATTGTAAGATGGGAATACCGGTCGTATTTTTCGGAAATGATATATGGGAAGCTTCACAACACTATTGGGAAGCTCAAACTTTAATGGGATTGTCAGCAATTCTAAACTATAAATCTGGCGGTGGTGGGCGTGATTGGTACACAAGGCTGTCAGTGCCGCAGTGTTGGGGGCGAGGTATGACTCAAAAATGTGATGAATACCCTTTCAACTCCACTGAGCAGGGTGGGAAAGAGAACTACAAAGCAGGTAGAGTTTCGTTAAGACTCGTTAATGCTATCCATAATGGCGCGGCAGGAACTCAACTTCAGAAAATGTATTCTGCATGTGGATTAGTTTCCGGGAGTCCTATGGAAAGTGCCTTTGCCGCGATACCTGTTCCAGAGGGAGTGTCTGATTATAGTTGCCCTGGAGATTAGAACAATGGTCCACAGATTGCGTTTGCTCTTCACTTTGGCTTTTTTTCTCTTTCTAGTGGCTTGTAATAAACCTGGAAAAGAGCAAATGGATTCAAAGCTAATGACTATGAGCAAAAGAGATAAGCTATCTCTAATTTCAGAGATAGGAGAAGCTGACGATGTAAACAGAGCAAATGAAATAGCTGTGTTTTTAAATGACCACGATTTGGAAGTTTTATCTTCAGCTTGTTTTAATCTTGGATACTTGGGTGCGCGTGAGTATATTTCGTCCCTAGCATCTTTTCTACACCATGAGGATGACGGGGTGGCTAATATGTGCCTATCCGGCCTGGCGCTAATAGTTGATGAGAGGGAGGAATACTTGCTAGGTGATATCTATAACCGCTTAGATAGTACTAACTCACTCCTGGTGAAACTTAGTTCCATAGAAGCTATTGGTGCAATAGGAAGTGTTAAGTCGGTAGAAAAGCTTTCAAGAACATTTGAAACTGATGAACGTAATGCAGTAAGAACTGAGATAGTGATTGCGCTGGGAAAGATAAAGAGTGCTTCTGCGCTGCCGTTATTAGAAAGCTATCTCAAAGAGGTGAAAATGATGAATAAAAGCGCCCCTAATATGGGGGGAGTTAGAGGAACAGAGTCCCACTCAACTGTAATTATAGTTGCACTCGAAAATAGCATTGATGCTATAAAAAGCGTCGAAAACTGATAAGCGCACGGAAGTGTTCCTTGGATTAATAGGGTAAGAAAAGGATTAGTATGGATTTGCCAGAAAACATAGAGACACAGATAGTGGCGTATGTAAATATAGAATACGGTGAGGATGCTTTAACTATAAAGGATTTGAGTTATATAGGTGAGTTCTCTCAGAGTGGAGTGATAAAAAAGTATTGGTCATACCCCTGCTCAAAAAAGCCGGGTTGCTGGGCGACAGTAGAGGAGCATGAAGGCAGCTTTTTGATAAGCATTACTACACTTGCTCCAGAATAGATATATAAGATTCTGGGGCTAGGGAACCTCTTTAAAACGTTGGCGAGGACGCCAGTGCAAGGAAAAAGTCGGCGAAAAAGCACAGTTTATCGTGAATAAATGAGCATTTTGAGCCGACTTTTGGCGCAGCAGGGAGTTATTCAGAGGTTCCTTAGGAGCAGCGGCTAAGCATGGGAGGCTATTAATTCTGAGACTTGCCCTACGAACAAAGGGGGCAGAGAATTTGGCCGCTTTGCAAGAAAAAAATAAGTTTGTCGCAAAAATTGCTCAAGTTGTTGGTTGTGCAGCAGGTACATCATTAGGTTGCGTCGCAGTTTCAGCTATGATCACCTACTGTGTTTCTGCCTCCAAATTTATTGGCGTTTTAGCTGTCGCAAACTACTCGGCCTTGACCCAAACCACCAAGTGACAGCCGTGGTTGTCAGAAATAACATATGCGCGATGGCCTCTTTGTACAGGATCATTAAATCGACAGGGCTTAGCGCGCCAACCCCACCGAGATGGCGGCTAATATTCAGGGTGACAAATGTCGCCAGAATAAGCAGATAGGCAGTAATCAGCGGTCGCATCAGGCCTCGGATAGCATCGACAAACCACATCCTATAAGTTTGGCTCTGCTCTGAACCGGCTGGTGGAAGAGACCCAGCCGACTGGCGCGGTGCTCAGCTACAGCTATGACAAGGCGGGCAATAAAACCTCCGCCACCGTCACCCATCAGGGTAAAACGGAAACGACCACGTACCTGTACGATGCGTTAAACCGGCTGAGCAAAGTGATTGATCCTCAAGGCGGCGAGACCCTGTACGCCTACGATGCGGTGGGCAACCGTGAGAGCGTGACGCAAGCCAACGGCCAAACCACCGCCTATATCTACGACGCCCTGAACCGACTGACGCGTCAGACCACGGCAGATGCGGCGAACAATGTCATCGCCGACTACCGTTACACCCTGCACAGCACGGGGAGACGGGAGCAAATCGAAGAGCTGCACAACGGCCGGGTGTCGACCTATACCTACGACGCTCTGTATCGCCTGACGCATGACACGATCAGCGATCCGGTCAATGGCGACTACAGCGCGGAATACCGCTTCGACAAGGTCGGCAACCGCACCTACAGCATCATTGATGGCGTGCACATCGCCTACAGCTATGACGACAATGACCGCCTGACGCAACAGGGCGGCGTCACCTACGCGTATGACGCCAACGGCAATACACTGACGGAAACCGAAGACGGTCTGGTCACGGCGCGTTACACCTACAGCGCGAAGAATAAACTCCTCGCGGTAACCAAAGCGGGCGAGACCACCAGCTTCGGTTATAACCCGGACGGTATTCGCACCCGGAAAGCGGGAAGCGGCTCCACCACCGACTTTATCGTCGACCAGAACCGCGATTACGCCCAGGTGCTGCAAGAAGACGTCAACGGCGCCAAACAAGTCAGCTATGTGTACGGCGACGACCTGCTAAGCCAGGCAAGAGCCGGCGACGTCAGCTACTATGTCTATGACGGCCAAGGCTCCGTCCGCTCTTTAACAAACCAGACCGGCGTCCAAACCGACAACTACCACTACGACGCCTTCGGCATCCTGCTGCACAGCGAAGGAGACACTCCAAACAGCTACCTGTACACCGGAGAGCAATACGATGCATCGCTGGATCAGTATTACCTAAGGGCGAGGTATTACGACCAGAACCAGGGGCGGTTTACGCAGATGGATGCTTGGGAGGGAGAAAGTTATAGGCCGACAACATTGAATAAGTATATATATGCAGATAATGATCCTATAAGCAAGTTAGACCCTACAGGACGGTATTCTGTATCATTATCTGGGATGGGGACCGCTTTTAATGTTAGTGGCGTCATCAATACAATTGGGATAAGTGCAATTCTTGCATATGAGTATGATAGTAATAGCACTATTGACAACTCGATTTTTTCAGATCTTGAAGTTATATCTGCACACGCGTCAGTGAAGTCGAAGGCGGATGCAAAAGCTAATCAACTATCTCTTGAAGTTCAGAAGGCAATTAGCGCCACTTCTGAAAGTGAAGGTTGGCATGCCCATCACACTGTACCTGTTTATACGTGCGGAGCAGTTGAACAGTCTCCTAACATGGTGCCCTTAAAGTCTAGTTTTCATAGAGCGTTACATGGTAGTTTAAGGCTGTATGCTGAATTTCTTGATAAGTCTTATGGTGCAGAGTTTGAATCTAATAGATCTATATTTGACCATACATCTAAGAAAAATAGATCTGGATTGCAAAAGGTTGCTAGTACATCTGTCGGAAGAGCTTATATAGCAAACCATCTAGATATTTTTTATAGCTTTGGGTGGTACGCAGGAAATAAATATTTCAAACAAAGATTTGAAAGTGAGAGGAATTTATTTATATCAACGTCATATAGGAACTCGCTTCCATCATGCCAGAGATAATTTAATAAATAAGGAGTTGCTATGGATTTACCGGAAAATATAGAGACACAGATAGTGGAGTATGTAAATATAGAATACGGTGATGATGCTTTAACTATAAAGGATTTGAGTTATATAGGTGAGTTCTCTCGGAGTGGAGTGGTAAAAAAGTATTGGTCATACCCCTGCTCAAATAAGCCGGGTTGCTGGGCGACAGTAGAGGAGTATGAAGGCAGCTTTTTGATAAGCATTACTACACTTGCTCCAGAATAGATATATAAGATTCTGGGGCTAGGGAACCTCTGAAAAACGTTGGCGAGGCCGCCAGTGCAAGGAAAAAGTCGGCGAAAAAGCACAGTTTATCGTGAATAAATGAGCATTTTGAGCCGACTTTTGGCGCAGCAGGGAGTTATTCAGAGGTTCATTAGGAGCAGCGGCTAAGCATGGGAGGCTATTAATTCTGAGACTTGCCCTACGAACAAAGGGGGCAGAGAATTTGGCCGCTTTGCAAGAAAAAAGTAAGTTTGTCGCAAAAATTGCTCAAGTTGTTGGTTGTGCAGCAGGTACATCATTAGGTTGCGTCGCAGTTTCAGCTATGATCACCTACTGTGTTTCTGCCTCCAAATTTATTGGCGTTTTAGCTGTCGCAAACTACTCGGCCTTGACCCAAACCACCAAGTGACGGCCGTCGTTGTCAGAAATAACATCTGCGCGATGGCCTCTTTGTACAGGACCATTAAATCGACCGGGCTCAACGCGCCAACGCCACCGAGATGGCGGCTAATATTCAGGGTGACAAACGTCGCCAGAATAAGCAGATAGACAGTAATCAGTGGTCGCATCAGGTCCCGGATAGCGTCCACAAACCACATCCCATACGTTTGGCTCTGCTCTGAACCGGCTGGTGGAACAGCCGCAGCCGACTGGCGCGGTGCTCAGCTACGGCTATGACAAGGCGGGCAATAAAACCTCCGCCACCGTCACCTATCAAGGGAAAGCGGCAAGCGGCGTAACCACCGACTTTATCGTCGACCAAAACCGCGACTACGCCCAGGTGCTGCAAGAAGTCGTCAACGGCGCCAAACAAGTCAGCTACGTCTACGGCGACGACCTGCTAAGCCAAGCAAGAGCCGGCGACGTCAGCTACTATGTCTACGACGGCCAAGGCTCCGTCCGCTCTTTAACAAACCAGACCGGCGTCCAAACCGACAGCAACCACTACGACGCCTTCGGTATCCTGCTGCACAGCGAAGGAGACACCCCTAACAGTTATCTGTACACCGGAGAGCAGTACGATGCATCGCTCGATCAGTACTACCTAAGGGCGAGGTATTACGACCAGAAGCAGGGGCGGTTTACGCAGATGGGGATTAACTCTGATCCTGTTACGTTGCACAAGTATCTTTATGCTAATGCTGACTCGGTAAACAACATTGACCCTTCGGGCAAGTTCTCGATAGGGCAACTGATGGCAGGTGTTCAGGCAACAGGAAGATTAGCAGCCATGGCTGTGGTCCGTATAAGGTCACTAGCGTCCGCTGCAATGAGTAGTGGTGGTAGCGCGTCTGGAGCTGCAAATATCCTAGCCCGCTCTTATAAATTTTTAAGAGGCATAGCTAAAAAGTGTAAACCTGGCAAAGCAGATAAGGGTAATATATGTACATATGCTGTTGGATATGTGAAAGCGGAGGCTAAGGTAGAGTTTTTGTTAGCTAGTACACCTTCAAAATGGACTAAGAAAAATAGAATATCAACTATTGTTGGCGCATTTGATATGAAAACGACTAAAGCGTCAGCGGCATTTATTTTAGGGAAGAGAGCTATGCCCAGCAATGTTAATCAAAAATTGAAAGGGAAGGTTGAAAATCTAGGAGTGACACTAGGTTGTGCAGATGAAGATATATACGGAACTTCTATGAAGTTTGGAAATTGTGCGGAATTTAATGCAGCTAACCAACTGCTAAACGGAGGGGCGAAAGCTAAAAGGATCCGTTGGAAATTGGCTTATTAAATAAATGATAGAACTGGGACTTATACCAGAAGAGGCGGGGTAAAGCCGTATTGCCAAAATTGCGTTGGTATGTTTAATCTTAAGAATGTAAAGTGATTTTGATAAAAATGAAAGATGTGCATTTTTATAAAGACGTCATAGACGGAAAAAAGACAGTACCTCTGAAATTAATAGATGTTGGCCTGGATATAGAGACTGAAGACAGGGTATTGAATTATGCTTTTGAAAAGTTCGCTGAGGTCGCTTCCGATAATGATGCAAAGCTTCTTGATGAATATTTAAAAGGTGACATCTATGTTTATAGTATTTAAAAGTTTTTGGCCATAAGAACTATAGGAGAAATAGGCGGTGATGATTACGAGAATAAAATGAAAGATTTCTTTTATTCGGAAAATAAGGTCTTATCATCGATTGCTTTAAGCTCCTTGTGTGAGATGTATTCACGTAACGTATTAAGCGGGAGTATGAGAGTTGATTTCCAACAAACGATGCTCTCCTTAATTCATAATGACAAGTCTGCTTCTGAAGATGTTATAGAGTGTTATTTGGCATTAAAGCGAGGAGGATATGAGGACTTTGATGAGGTATTTTCTAACTTAAAAGAGAAAAATCCTGAGGCAGCTTACCTTGTGGAGAAATGGAGTTAAGAATGCTGTCTCATGCAGAACGAACAGGCTCTGAGTTACGAGGGGGCGAGGCGCTTGTGTTGCGACACATGGCTGTCTAACTTTGCCGGGGCAGAAGGACAATAAGCTTGTTCTCATTCTGACGCGTCAAACCACGACGGATGCGGTGGACAACGTCATCGCCGTCTACCGTTACACCCTGCACAGCACGGGGAGACGGGAGCAAATCGAAGAGCCGCACAACGGCCGGGTGTCGACCTATACCTACGACGCCCTGTATCGCATGACGCATGACGCGATCAGCGATCCAGTTAATGGCGACTACAGCGCGGAATACCGCTTCGACAAAGTCGGCAATCGCACCTACAGCATCATCAACGGTGTCCACACCGCCTACAGCTATGACGACAATGACCGCCTGACGCAACAGGGCTGCGTCACCTACAGGTATGACGCCAACGGCAATACGCTGACGGAAACCGAAGACGGTCTGGTCACCGCTCGTTACACCTACAGCGCGAAGAACAAACTCCTCGCGGTAACAAAAGCGGGCGAGACCACCAGCTTCGGTTATAACCCGGACGGTATTCGCACTCGGAAAGCGGGAAGCGGCGCAACCACCGACTTTATCGTCGACCAGAACCGCGACTACGCCCAGGTGCTGCAAGAAGTCGTCAACGGCGCCAAACAGGTCAGCTATGTGTACGGCGACGACCTGCTAAGCCAAGGTCGATTTGTCAACCTTTAACTTTGATAAGATGTTGGAAGAATATGGCTATGGCATATCAATTTCAGATTAGCTAAGGAACCTCTGAAAAACATTGGCGAGGCCACCAATACAAGGAAAAAGTCGGCGAAAAAGCTCAGTTTATCGTGAATAAATGAGCATCTTGAGCCGATTTTTTGGCGCAGCAGGGAGTTATTCTAAGGCTACCTAAGTTGGAAATAAGTCATGAAAGTCGGTAAGTATGAGCTACCAAAAGAAATTGACTCTTTGATTGAGTCTGGAATATGGCCATTGACTGATGATCAAGAGTTTGCTCAGCATGAAAAAATGCTAATAGAGAAAAGTATGCTGTCGAGAGTGGTCATTGATGAGGCAAAGATTTATTTCTATAAACCTCCATTCCTAAATGCAAAAAAAAGGATTGAGTATGGAGATGATATAGTTTTATCTAAGTTTGACAGCAACGAAAATATTGACCCAGAGAAGCTAATTATACTTGGTGATTTCGGTGCTGGTAGTGACTCTTTTTGGGGGGTGTATTATAAAGATGAGCTGTCTGCACCCATTGTGATTAAAGAAAAATGGAATGAGAATGGAAAACGGCTGGGATGGGTGGAACTATTTTCTAATTTTTCCGAGCTTTGTGAATTGTTAGAAAAATGATTTCTCACGATGTATGCAGGTTAAGGAGCTCTGGGTCGGTGAGTATTCAAAAATTCTATGATGTGCACATAACGAACTCACTAACCCTTTCGTATTTGGCTTGGCCTTGACCCAAACCACCAAGTGACGGCCGTCGTTGTCAGAAATAACATCTGCGCGATGGCCTCTTTGTACAGCAATGTCATCAACTTAAGACATTTTCCTTTAAATATCATATAATTACAACTCATTTATTAACATGGAAAATGCATTTTGAATCGTAGACCCATCCCTCCCGTTGACACCAGCAGCCAGATCATGATTGAAAATTGCACACAAAATAACCAACCTGCTTGACTGCCCTGAATTCATCTCCGCCCACCGCGTCCTGCCTCACCACTTCACTCGCAAACGCCATCTCACCTTCAAAAATCTCGTACTGTTTCTGCTCAACCAACCCAACAGCGCTCTGCAAACCGAGTTGGATCAGTTCTTCCGGGTCTTGACTGACGCCGCCCTGGAAACCCAGGTCGTCACGGCTCAGGCTTTCAGCAAAGCCCGCAAAAAACTCAAACCCTCCGCCCTGCAAGCCTTGAACGAAGTATTACAGGCCCAGATTGATCTCTGCCGGCAACGCCAGACCTGGCAGGGGATGCGCCTACTCGCCATCGATGGCTCCACCGTCCACTTACCCCTGGAAGATGCTTTGGCCCGGCATTTCGGGGCCCATAGCGGTTTTCCCGTGGCCCGGTTGTCCGTGCTACTGGACATCGCTGACAACCAGGCTTTGCACAACCTGATAGTGACCCCGGATATCGACGAGCGGGGCTGTGCCGCCATGCACCTGGAGCACGCCCCTGACAACAGCCTCATCCTGTTCGACCGGGGGTATCCGGCGCACTGGCTGTTCGCTGAATGTCAGCGCCGGCAGCAACACTTCCTGATGCGTATGCCCGTCAACTTCAATCCGGAAGTCACGCAATTCCTCCACTCCGACAAGGCCGAGCAGACGATCCATCTGACCTGCCGCAGTTGGAGCACCCGCCAAGCCTGTGAACAGGCCGGCGTCGACCCGCAAACCGTGATTCCGTTACGCCTGATCCGGGTCATCCTGTCAACTGGAGAAGTCGAGGTGCTGGCCACCTCCTTGCTCGACGCCGACAGGTTTCCACTCGCTCTCTTCTCCGATCTCTACCACCGCCGCTGGGGGATCGAATCCGACTACCGACGACTCAAGCAAACCCTGCAACTGGATAACTTCAGCGGTCGCACCGTCACCGCCGTGCTCCAGGACTTTCACGCCCAACAACTGTTGAAGAACCTGGCCATGCTCATGCAGGCCCTGCAACAGCCGCTCATCGAGCAGCAGTGCCGGCGCCGCAAACTGCGCTGGAAGGCTAACTTTGCGGGGGCGCCCAGCCGCAAGGGGTGTCTCGGCTGAAAAATACCCTGGCGGCATGGCTGCTCCGGCCCAGCACGATCATCCTGGAAAACCTGTTCCGCTTGATCCGTAACAGCCTCAGCGCCATCCGTCCTGATCGAAGCTTTCCACGCAAACGACGACGATCAGCCAGCCGAGGTTGTGAAGGTTACAAACCGACTCGCTAACGCCAACTCTCAACTACCCTGAGCAGACTGTGCCTGACACGGGTCGGCTCGCACTCGCCTGCCATCTTGCATTCCGGGGCGCAAACCCGCTTGGATACGATGGGAGCTTGGTCGCTGCCTGACATACTCCCCGGGATTGACCGCAGAAGCCAATCTCGAACCCACTTTTAACCGCCGCCGCTCTTCTTGAACTATGCCTGCGGCCTTAAGTTGATGACATTGACTTGAAGGTTGGTCCTACCTGTTGGTTTCGCTCTCTCTTGGACAATACTCAATTAAGCCGCAAGCAATTCCGGCTGATACTCTTTGCCCTGCTTGAGCAAGGCGTACGCTGTCCGTACGGTTTTATTGACTAAAGCAATGGCGGCCACTTTCTTACCCCGTCTGGCTACCAGCTGACTCAGCCACACCTCTTTTTGGGTTCGGCAGGGACGCCTTTCCAATTGGGTAATGGTCGCTAACGCCCCTTGAAACAGGGCGCTACGTAGCCTGCTGTTACCCGAGACTCGGGAGATCGAGCCGATTCTTTCTTTGCCGCCGCTGCTATTATGTTGCACGGGGGTGAGGCCAACGCAGGCGGCCGCTTCACGGCCATTTTTAAAGTGTCCTGGGTTGCCTAATACGATTTTTAACAGTAAAGCACCTACCGGACCCACTCCTTCCAGAGCCTGCAGGCGTCGGCACTGTTCGTCTTTTTTGATCAGTTCGGCCAGCTTGTGCTCGATGTCGGCGATCTCTTCAACGGTTCTCAAAAAATGCCGCCACATAGTCAAAAGTACCGAGCGAAATGACAATGTCAGATCATTCCCGGCATCTTCTAGTATTTCCGGTACGGCTCAATTTAATGCGCGATCCCCCTGAGCAATGGGGAGCCCAAACTCCAGTAGCAGTCCGCGTAACTGATTACTCAGGCTCACTTTTTGTTTTACCAGCAGGTCGCGCATGCACTCTATTCCTTGCAAACACTGCTCTTGCGCCGAGATCACTCTGCTGGTTTTAATGTGAGGCTGCCTGACCGCAATCGCCAACGCATCATTTGCGTCGGTTTTCTGGCCTTGGCGAAAGGCTTTCACTTGTCGTGCCGAAATGGCTTTGACATAGTGGCCAGCGGCTTCAGCATACCGCCCCCAGTAATGGGTACCGCCACAAGACTCCATGGCGACCATGGACACTTTTTCGCGTATCAGAAATGTCTTCAGGGATGTTCGTGTCATCGCTTTATTAAAAACCACCCGACCATGCTGGTCGGTTTTACAGACTTGAAAGACATTCTTTGCCAGATCAATGGCGATCACGTTAAGCTTCTGCATAGTATGGACTCTCGGGTAAAGGTTTTGTCGCTGATTACCTTATTCCCCTCCGGGGAAGGGAGTCCATACATCTGTTGACGTTTCACATCGGCAGCCATAAATACCCACAAGCCATGGCGACCATACTTTCATAGTTTCTCTTCAACTTGTCATACCGAGACTGTAATTTGTGTATCTGCCTGTCACTAGTACCCTATTGAGGGGTTTAAGGATAGGTAGACAATGAATCGTAAAGAATTAGAGGCATTTGCCCGTGAGGCAGCCAAATCTCTGAAGACAGAAAAGGATCTCAGTGAGTTCCGTCACAATTATGAATGGCTCGTCAAAGTTGTATCGTGCCTAATAGTGTCCCAGATGTGTACCGGGGTATTTAATTTAGTATTGATGTTTGTTTTGTGTAAGTTATTGAATTTTATTGGTTGTATTTTCTGTCTGTTTGAAAAAAAGCCCCTGGGGAAGGGGCTGAGTCTACTCTAGCTCTAAACTAGTGAGGTTTACTCAGTGTGAAATCTTTTCCTTAAACAGGGAGACCTTGTCTCTGAGGTATTTGATTCTGTTTTCAAGGTTGTGCTTGTAGGTTTCGAGTCTTGGTTTGACTTCTTTGTCCACGGCTTTTTCGGCTTGCATCTTGGCGTAGGCGGACATCATGTTTGCGTTCCAGCGTATTCTGCCGCGTACGTCATAGGTGGCTGCGTCGATGTTGCGGGCGAAGTCTTTGAGAGTGTTGTTCTTGGCCCGGATACGGGCGACGACTGCTTTCAGGCTCTTATCTTCGTTATCCAGATCAGCGCCGAGCTGATTTAGAACTTTTTTTCCTTCCTGCTCAACCGTAGTCAGTCCGGATTGCAGTTGGCGTTGCAGTTGGTCCTTTAAAGTGGTTAGCCGTTCCATTTGGCTTTTTGAGTTTTTTGCCGACATCTTCGCGCCTTGAAGTCAGGTTATATGGCTAAATTTGAATCAGATACTAGAAGCAAAAATTAGAATAATCATCCTAATTTGTGAGGCGGTGATCAGAGGGGCTAAGGTGGGGAAGACCGCCGGTTTGAAGCCGGCGGGAGTGGAGTAGAGGATTAGTCGACCCAGGTCAAAATCTGGCGAACCAGTTTTTCTATTCCAGCGGCGGCTTCGGAAATGCGGCTCGCCAGCATATAGGCTGGAGTAGAGACGACCTTGCGTTCTTCGTCCACTACTACGTCGTCCACGGCGCAGTTCACATGCTGCCCGCCCATACTTTCAATTGCGCCTGCGACGTCCCTATTGTCGCCAATGGTGCATTTGACGCCTGCGCCATAAATATGAGGAATCATAGTTGGGGCAATGCAGACATAACCAGCGGGTTTACCCGCTTCAGCGAAGGCCTTAGCGACTCGCTCCACCTGCGGTAGAATTTTCATGTCGACGCCGTCAACAGCGAAGGTGGAGAGGTTTTTCGCTGCGCCGAACCCACCCGGAAAGATCAGGGCGTCAAACTCATCAGGATTGAGTTCAGCAAGTTCTTTGATGTCGCCGCGGGCTAAGCGGGCAGACTCCAGTAATACGTTGCGTGACGCTCCCGGCACAGGCTCTCCGCTAATATGATTCACCACTTGCACCAGATTAATATCCGGGGCGAAGCACTGATATTTTGCATCGTTGCTGTCCAGCGCTAAAAGAGTGATGACGGACTCATAGATTTCCGCGCCATCGAGGTACCCACAGCCTGACAAAACCACAGCAATATTAGCCATTGTAACTCCTCCCTTTTTCTCAGCTTAGCTTTAATCAGTCTTAACTATTTATGCCAACATACTTTAGCCCGGCGGGTTTGCATTTTCTATGCTATGGTGAATTTAGACCCACCAGAACAATCCGCCATGAATTTGAGATCGCTTTGGTTCAAATTCGGAGCAATTTGTGTCTGCTTCGCCGTGATTTTGATCATGATCTTTATGGCGGGGTTGCAGGTATTTTTTGCCCCAATGGCCAGGGACTTGGAATCTCAACGCGCCCGTCTTGACATAGACAGGGTGACAGGCGCTTTATTTCATGAGCTAACTAATCTGCATCAATACACCCTGGACTGGGCGGCTTGGGACGATACTTACCGCTTTATCGAAGCCCCTTACCCTGAATATGTAGAATCCAATCTTGGCGACCCCACACTCGTTAACCTCAAGCTGGATGCGATGATGCTTTACAAACCTAATGGCGAGGTGGTCTGGGGAAAGACTTGGGATCAGGAAACGGGAGAAACGCTGGCGGTCAAAGAACTTCCCTTGGACGGCCCGCCCGATCCGGGGTTTATCCTGGGCGTGGCGCTTGGTGACTTTAAGGACCCGTACTCAGGGTATTCCGGGATCATGGGGACTGAATCCGGGCTGATGTTTGTCAGCGTACGCCCTGTGTTTCGCTCTAACCTCACTGGGCCTGCGAATGGCGTATTGTTATTTGGCCGCTTGGTGCGCGGGCGGTTGTTACAGAATGTGCAGCAGTTGGTGGGGGTTCCTTTCGCGGTCTTTTGGATGCATGACCCAAAGCTCAGTGATGACTTGCGCGATATTGCTGACAGATTGACGGTGGATGAACCTATCTATACCCGGGAAGTCAGCGATTCTAAATTGGAAGGCTACACGCTGATTCCTGATATTGAGAGCGATCTTAGTATTCTGGTGCGTATCAACGCCGACCGCGACTTCTTTAATCTCACCGCAGCGACGTTCGATCGGGCGATGAGCTACGCCTCCTATTTATTGACAGCCGTATTGGGCATCTTCGCCTTTCTTGTTTTGATGCTGGTGTTGCGTCCATTGGCGCGTTTGGAGGCTTATGTCCGGCGTGTTCAAAGTCAGCCGCAATTAGAAAAGCTGGATCTGCCCAAGCTGCCGAGAGACGAAATAGGGAAGCTTGGCAGAGCGTTTTATCAGTTGTTATGTCAGTTGCAGGAGCAGAGTGAAAAGCTGCGTGAGATGTCCTTTCGTGATGAACTGACGGGACTTGCGAACCGTCGAGCGGTCATTGGATATTTGGATGAGCGCTGGAGGTTGGCCTTGGAGCAGAAGTCGGATATCGCCATTATTATCTGCGATGTCGATTATTTTAAGGACTTTAATGACCACTATGGCCATGACATGGGCGATGAAGTGCTCAAGGAGGTCGCCTCGGCGTTGCGTCGGGGGGCTAACAAGCGCCTTGATCTTGTGGCCCGCTATGGAGGGGAAGAGTTTTTAATCGTGTTGCCTGGAGCTGATTTGCATATTGGAGAGCAGGTGGCTGAGCGTTTGGTGAAACGCGTCTATGAAATGAAACTCCCTCATCACTTTTCGCAAATAGCGCAATATGTGTCCGTAAGTTGCGGCGTCGCGGCAGGGTCTCCAGGAGAAGACGAGACTAAAGAGGAGTGGATTCGATTAGCGGACGAAGCCTTATACAAAGCCAAGGAGTCTGGAAGGAACCGGTTCGCTGCGATCAATCCTGCGGACTTACGCCGTGTAAAAAGCAGTGGCTCCTATAACTCCGTTAACCCCTGAATATTTGTCCACTCGAATTTTGGGCGTCGGTATTGAAGAGCCGCTTCGAATTACTGGAAGCGCGGCTGTGAGATGGGAGGCTGATTCCCGCGCCCTGTATCTGGATAACATTCAAGTGCTGAATGTGGAATCCCGCTTTATTAATCGTTTTGTGCCTGAGGGTGTTCGTAAGCCGCTATGGGACAGCATCAGTGACTGGCTGAATGCTTACTACGGCGCCTATCCTGTCTATCGACTGAAAGAGTCTACGAGTATTGCAAGTAAAGTTGTTGGCTCCGTGCGAAAAATCTCCGTGGAAGATGATAGGGTGAGACTCCTTTTGTGAGTGTGGATAAGGCCTGGTCTCCTGTCTCAAACGTTCGGAAATCCCTGTATGCCCTATAGGATAGGGAGATTCTCGGATTTTTATTCCTGCAGAGATGACTAAAATTCATCTTTACTTGTCGATGATTGGCTGATTGTCGTCAGAAAGTCGAGCTATACCGGGCTCTTTAACCGGATGGCTAAAGAAGTAAAGTTGTATTAAATGAAATAGGTACCAGCTGTGATTAAACGTTTTGCATCTTATGGCGCACTGGATGCGTTCATAGCAGCCAACACAGTGCTGCTGGTTCAATGCTGGCCTGACGTTAACGGCGAATGGGTCGCTGAGTTCAAGGCCTAATGGAAGAATCCTTTTAAAGAAGCCGGGCGATGAGAGTCACCCGGCTTTTTTCTTTCTATATCCGAGGCTTCTGCTAATCTCAAAGAGAGCGGCTAGGGCTTCCGGCAAAATATTGTCATGTCCCCGGCGTAGGGCAAAAACACTGATTTCGGACAACTGATAGACACCGCCGACATGGAGCATCGACTGATTCTATGGTTGACCATCTGGGGGGTTAGCCTTCTCTATCCTCTTGCGGTGAGGGGATCGGATAGTGTTGAACTGGTTTTGTATAACTGGGCGAATTACATGCCTCCTGAGTTACTGGACGCCTTTCAAAAGGAAACGGGGGTTCAGGTGCGGGAACTTTATTACTCCTCCGATGAAAGCAAGCAAGCGTTGCTGGCGGAAACCCAGGGCGTTGGGCTTGATTTGATTATCAGCGCCGGCGCATCCATGCGGGAGTACGTCATTCCGGAATGGATTGATGCGTTGCAGCCAGAGCTATTGCCTCACCTGTCCAATGTGGACAGTCACTGGATGGAGAAGTTCGGAGAGGTGGAGGGTTTTGGCGTGCCCCTGTTGTGGGGGACGATCGGCATCGCTTATCGAAGCGACAAGCTTCCGCAGCCTCCCTCCAGTTGGCAGGATTTCTTTAAACCTCATCATACCCTGCGACAAAAAATTATGGTGATCGACGATTCCGCTGACGCATTTGGAATGGCGCTGGTGGCGTTGGGATATTCAATGAACTCGACGGACTTGGCTCAAGTTGAGGCGGCCGGCATGTTGTTGGAGCAGCAAAAGCCTTACGTGGCGGGTTACGCTTATCCGCTCATTGATGAGAACTCGGAACTGATCAAAGGTCATATTGTTATGGCCATGATGTACAACGGAGATGCGGTGGGGTTACACGAACTGGACCCAAGAGTGGAGTTTGTGGCGCCGGCGGAAGGCGCCAATTTGTGGGTGGACTACATTGGCGTTGTCAAGAAAAGCCAGCATAAGGAGGAGGCGCATCAATTTATCGACTTTTTATTGCGCCCGGAAAACGCCGCCAAGCTATCTGAGTCTCTACATTACGCCTCCGCGAATAAAGCGGCGGCCTCTAAGTTGTCAAAAGAGCATCTGGAAAATCCTGACATTTACCCGCCGAAAGACGTGATGGATAAGGTGGATACATACAAAGTCATTTCGCCGGAGGTGTTAAAATTGCGCAATCAGATGTTTCGTTCGATAAAGCGTTAGAATGGATACGCCGCCATGCTAAAACTGCAGTTAAGAGCGCGCATCTTTCTATTTACCCTGCCTTTCATTGTCTTGCCGCTGCTTATGTTTGGCAGTCTTTCATATCTTTATATCCGCGAGAACACCATGCGCATACTGGAGCATCAGCTAGATCTCTCTTTGCGTAGCGGGCGTGATGAACTGAATAAGGATTTTAGCTCCGCTCGCGCCAACTTGGAGCTGTTCGTCTCCAATGACATTATTCGCCGCTATCTGAACCTCCCTGATACGGTGCGTTACAAAGTCATGCAGCCAGCGTTGCTTGGGTTATTCGCCGACTACCGTAAAGCCTTTCCCTCATATGTCGATATTGCTTTGCTATTGCCGGACGGCAGCATTGATTCAAGAGATGCCGAGGACCCCAAAGTTCCCTCTAAATACCAGGATTTTATCGAACGTGTGGCGGCTCAGCGTCCGAGCTACGCGGAACAATTGTTTTTCGTGGAAGAGGGCGGATACATCGAGTATGTGCAGGCGCAGCGTATAGATCACCGCAACGAGGCGGTGGAGTATTTGGGGACGACCGACCTGACCAAAGGCTATCTGCTGGTAGTAATGCGGATCGAGGATGTGTTGCAGATGTTGCGTAAAAAGCTGAATAACCCGGAAGGGTACGTAGTGATCAGCGATCCCCAGGGAGAGTCTTATTTTCTAAATGATAAGGAGCTGAAGCTCTGGGCGCCTCTGGTTAAACAGATTATTACCTCGGGTATCGGGCGGTTGAGAGGATTTACTCTGAGGGGGCAGGACTATCTGGGAGGCTTCTACCGCGTAAATGAACAGCTTTTTATTACGGGCATCGTCACAGAGGAGGTGGTGGACCGGATGGTGACGCCAATACTGATTGCATTGGGGTGGTTTATTGTCATCGTAATCATTGTGGCGTTCCTGTTGATTTATTCGAAGCTAAACAAGCTGTTGTTGGAACCGATTAACCGTCTCCAACGTCAGATTGCCGCATTTCGCAGCGGGGCGGAGATCGCCTGGGTGTTCGACAGTAACGATGAGCTCAGCCGCCTCAGCGCGGAATTCGAGGAAATGGCTTCCGCTCAGCGGGGGCAGATTGAACGTGTGAAAGGCCTGTCGAATTTGGATCCGCTGACGGGGTTGCCCAATCGAACCGCTTTTTCCGGCATTTTGGAAAAAGCGGTCAGTTATACCCGTAGGCAGGATCAGGCGCTGGCGGTGCTGTTTATTGATATCGATCACTTCAAGCGTATCAACGAGACATACGGCTCTAAAGTCGGCGATGAGCTGTTTCGGCAGGTGGCCGACCGGATCAGCGCCAGCCTGCGTCTTTCCGATGAGGTGGCGCGCCAGGTCATGACTGAGTTTGGCGATATGGACAGAGTGCTGGTGCGCACCGGCGGCGATGAATTCACTGTGCTGCTGAGGGACATTCGCAAAGCGCATCAAGTCTCTCTGGTCGCTTCTCGCATTCTTGCATCGTTTGATCATCCTTTTACCTTGGATGAACACAGCGTCTCCATGTCGGTCAGTATCGGCATCGCCTTATATCCGGTGGACGGGCAGACTCCTGAGTTGTTATTGAAAAGCGCGGACTTGGCTATGTACGAGGCGAAGCAGGCGGGTGGGGCGTGTTTTCGGTTCTTTACGCACGCCCTTAATACCTCGGCGGAAAAACGTCTGCAGCTGGAGCGAGATATCCAGGACGGGTTGATAGTGAAGGAATTTACCGTATACCTGCAGCCGCGAGTTAATTTGAGAACCGGCATTGCTACGGAATTTGAGGCGGTGGCGCGTTGGAATCATCCCCGTTTGGGTGTTTTGTTGCCGGAGCAGTTTATCTCTGTTGCGGAAGAATCCGGGCATCTCATTGAACTGGGCAAACAGTTGCTGGAGGCCGTGTGCAACGCAATCAAAACTCTACAACAAAATGTCGGAAACGATGTCAAAGTGTCATTTAATCTGGCTCCGCATCACTTAAGGATGAACGAAGTGCTCAGCGAGATCAGTAATTGCCTTGAGCGTTATGGCCTGCCAGGGGAAACGCTGGAGTTGGAGATTACTGAGGACTTATTAAAAGCGGAAAACAAGGATGCGTTGATTCTTCTGAATCGATTGCGTGAGCGAGGGGTGTCTGTGGCGCTGGATGATTTCGGCTCTGGAGATTCTTCACTGTCGGCTTTGCGTCGTGCGCCTATCGATACGCTGAAAGTCTCGCCAAACTTCATGCAGGAATTGTATGTGGATAAAGAAAGCCCGGTTGTCCTGAGGGCGATCTGCGATTTGGCGCGCAGTCTTGAGCTGAAAGTGGTGGTGCAGGGCGTGGAGAGCCGTGCGCAGGTGGAGCAGGCGCTTACTGTCGGCGCCGATCAGGCGCAAGGACACTATCTTTCAGAGGCGGCGCCCGTAGAGGATGTGAGAGTGGATTATCGCATTAAAATTTTTGACCTGCCTACTGGCGAGCGTGGCGGCATAAGAGTTTAGTTCCTTCCCTGACTTACCATCCTAGGGGTGTGTGCAGCCGCCGTCGCCATGTTTATAATGCCCGTTCACATTGCTAGAGCCTTATATCGGGCCCGATTCACTGAGATATAAAACAGGTAACTGCTACCATGACGGTAAGAACCCGTATTGCACCATCTCCCACTGGCGATCCTCACGTAGGAACCGCTTATATTGCGCTTTTTAATCTGTGCTTTGCTCGTCAGCACGGCGGTAAATTCATTCTACGTATCGAAGATACTGACCAGGCCCGCAGCACGACGGAATCGGAACAAGACATTCTTAGCGCTTTGAGATGGTTGGGGCTGGAATGGGATGAGGGGCCGGATGTTGGCGGCCCTCATGCGCCTTATCGTCAAAGTGAAAGAAAAGACAGTTATCGCGCTTATGCTGAAGAATTAGTCGCTAAAGGACGTGCATACTACTGCTTTCGCACGCCGGAAGAGTTGGATGTCATTCGCGAAGAGCGTAAAGCGCAAGGTTTGCCGCCTGGGATTAAAGGCGATCTTGAGCTGCCTGATGATGAAGTGAAGCGTCGTCTGGCTGCCGGCGAACCTCACGTTATCCGGATGAAAGTGCCGGATGAAGGCGTCTGTGTTGTGAAGGATATGCTGCGCGGAGATATTGAAATCGATTGGGGGCAGGTCGACTGCCAGATTCTGTTGAAATCCGATGGCATGCCCACTTACCACCTGGCCAACGTAGTGGATGACCACCTGATGGAAATCACCCACGTTATTCGTGGTGAAGAGTGGATCAACTCAGCGCCCAAACATATGTTGCTGTATCAATATTTTGGTTGGGAAATGCCGACGCTGTGCCATATGCCGTTACTGCGCAACCCGGATAAAACCAAGCTGAGCAAGCGCAAGAATCCAACCAGCATTAATTTCTATGAGCGTTTGGGGGTGATGCCGGAAGCGCTGCTGAATTATCTGGGCCGGATGGGCTGGTCTATGCCTGACGAGAGCGAGAAGTTCACGCTGGACCAAATGATCGAAAACTTTGATATCAAGCGTGTTTCGCTTGGCGGACCGGTTTTTGACATAGTGAAACTGCGTTGGCTGAATGGGCTCTGGATGAGAGAGAATCTGAGCGAAACTCAGTTCCTGGAGCGTCTGGTGCACTGGTCATACAATAATGACTACGCCGCCAAGATGATTCCTCATGTGCAAAGCCGAGCGGAGACATTCTCTGATGTGGCTCCTTTGGCGGCTTTTATGTTCAGCGGTTATTTGCCCATTAAACAGGAAGATTTCGCTGCCTCCAAACTGGAGGAGGAGCAGCTCAAGAAGGTGTTGCAATATTCGCTCTGGCGACTGGAAGCCCAGCGTCACTGGACCAAAGAGAATATCTTCGCTGACCTGAAAGCGCTCAGCAAAGCGATGAGTGTGAAAATGGGCGACTTCATGATGCCGATTTTCGTGTCAATCGCTGGTACGCCAAACTCCTGGTCAGTGGTGGATTCCATGGAAACCCTGGGGCCCGATATGACTCGCGCCAGACTGCGTTTTGCGCTGGAGGTGTTGGGCGGGTTGTCCAAGAAAGGATTGAAGGCGGCGGAAAAAGAGTTCGCTCAGATTTCAGCCGCTATCGACGCGACTGAAAAAAATTAGAATTTTTTCAAAGGTAACGCTTGACTCAATGGGGGGATCTCTCTAACATACGCCTCCGTTGTGACACGGGGCCATAGCTCAGCTGGGAGAGCGCAACGCTGGCAGCGTGAGGTCGACGGTTCGATCCCGTCTGGCTCCACCAAGTTTCTAGTCCCCTTCGTCTAGAGGCCTAGGACACCGCCCTTTCACGGCGGTAACAGGGGTTCGAATCCCCTAGGGGACGCCAAATCGAAAACCCTCATATCGAAAGATATGAGGGTTTTTTTATGCTTTTGAGGTTGAAGTTTTTTTCACCGCCGCCGATAACCTGTTAGTGACTGCAGTTTGTTGGGCGGAGGCTTCATGCAGATCCAATCCTCTTCTATTCAGCTTGCCAACCAGAGTGCTGCACAAGAAAAAACGCTGGAGCGCGAACGTCTATTGTTTGTCTCCTCACAACCTTCGCCGGTAGATGCTTCCGGTTCTTATTTGCTTAGCCAGCGACAGTCTTATTTCAATTATGACGCCAATCAATCTGAAAGCGCTCAGGTGTACTCCAGGGTGCTCTCTGGCGATGGTCAGACAGAGGTGCTGGACAGAAGCTCCACCTTATCGCAAATCGTTCAGGTTGGACTGCAGGGGGAGGAGGCGGTGCGGGTGATCGCAGGAGGGGCGATAGGCGGCATGTCTGTCGCAGGTGAAGCTATTGTTGCATTCAGCCGCTATTCCTTTACCTCTGAGTCGCAAAGCTCTACAACTGTATCCTCGGGTGTGATCAACCTACAAGATGGTACGGAAATCTCGTTCACTTTATACCTCACTCGTGAGCGCGCGACCGTCGTCCAAAGTCAATCTAGCCTTCTGATCAGCGCAAGAGTGATGACCGATCCATTGGTGTTGAATTTTGGGGCGGAGACCGCGACGTTGCGTAATACCTCCTTCAGTTTTGATCTGAATGGAGATGGGCTACAGGAAGATATTGCAGAGTTGGGCGTGGGTAGCGGTTATCTGGTGCTGGATGTGAATGGCGATGGGGAAATCAACAATGGAGGTGAGGTGTTTGGGGCGTATAGCGGCGATGGTCTTGGAGACCTCTCCCGTTATGATGCGGACGGCAACCGTTGGATTGATGAATCTGACCCTGTCTTCTCCAGCTTGCGCGTTTGGGCGGCTTCAGAAAATGGCGATAAGCAACTGTTGTCCTTGAAGGAGGTGGGGGTGGGCGCGATATATTTGGGTTCGACGCCTGACTCGTTTGAATTGGTGGGAGACTATGGGCGGGTGCTGGGTCGTACTAAGGCTACGGGTATTATGCTGATGGAAAGCGGCGAGGTGCGTACTTTGCAGGAAATTGACCTTGCCCATTCTGCGCCGGACAGGATGAGGCCATCTTCTGCTGAGGTTATCGAAGAAGCTAGAGCAGAGCTTAGCTTAGGTGGCGCTCAGGCGTCCTCAGATGGCGCCCAGGGTTCAAGCTTTCTGCTCGGGATGCAGGATGTTCTCGCCAGGCTTAATGAGCTTAGAGAGCGGCAGAAACAATATTTGGAAGCGATGGCCCCAGCTACAGTGAAATTTAAATCACCGCTTGAGCAGCTATTGACGCGAATGGAAGAAGAGCGCCGAAAACTACAGCGGCGCTTACACAAGGACTAAGGGGAAAGTGTGTAAAAACTGGTTAGCGAATGGTTCTGGGGAGAATCTGTGAGGGTTCGCTTTCAATTCCAAGGGTATCTATAGCGGTGACTGCGAAATAATGATCGCCGGTCTCGAGGTTGTCGAAGTAATAGGAGTCGCTGCTAGCTGGAACCTTCACTGATTTCCACTCGTCGTTGTTCGTGGCTTTGTTGTTCCTGGATGCTTTGGAAGGAGTGAAGCTGTGGTAAATCCGGTAGCTTGCTATCTCTGAGGCGGCCAATGGCGTGCCATCTTCACGAGTGGCTGGCGCGTCCCAGAGTACATATACACCGTTGGCGCCTGAGCTTGACTGAGAGCTTCCCTCACCCCCGCCACAACCAGTAACTATAGTTGTCAGAAAGATAGCGCCTGTGAGTGTGAGTAAGGATTTATTACGTACGCAAGCAGACAAAATTGATGCAAATCCAGCAAATAACATGGACTTCACTGTAGGTACCGCCTTATACCAACTCCTAATTTGCGATGGAGTTTAAACCAAGGCTGTGACGGGATTCTGTTTATTTCGGTAACGAATTGTTTCTTAACAAAAAATTACAAGATGCCAGATGCTGTGTGAGGTTGCCAAAACCGCTGCTGCACGTGTGGAGACGGGCTAATTAGACGTGGGTTTAACTCCGAAAGGTTGTAACAAGCCTGTGTATTATTAATATGGCAATGATATTGGCATGTTAATAATCAGGCGCATGGATGCGCCTGCGCGGCGGCGAGCCGCGGGAGACAGGGCCTGACCTGTGCAGGCCCTGTCGTTGCAGACAAATAGAAGGAAGCTATTTGTCTGCCTGATTAATAATGGAATGACGCGGATATCAATACTCGGTAGATAATTATGCGCAACCTGCCGAATGTTGCATGGCGCACCGTTAGCGCTGCTGCTAATCTTCGCTAAAACAAAATGTTATAAAAAATCGCCGGATAGCGACCTGTTATCCGATTGCGTTTCGCCCCTGCGGAGTTCCTTCATGGCTAATAAAGGCGTGTTTAATCTGCTTGGTTCCATTCGTTTTCTGCCGTATTTTTTGACGCAGGCGTTTGGCGCTTTTAACGATAATCTTTTCAAGCAGGGTATCTTGCTTCTGTTTGCATACAAGCTGAGCGAAGAAGAAAGCGCAACGCTGGTAAATGTGGCGGCGGGTTTGTTTATCCTTCCTTTTTTTCTTTTTTCACCTCTGGCGGGACAGCTCGCAGATAAATTTGAGAAGGGAAAACTAATTCGGATCATCAAGCTGGTGGAAATAGCGCTCATGTCGCTGGCCGCCTTTGCTTTTATCACTGAATCCAAGGCGCTGCTGCTGTTTTTGCTGTTTATGATGGGGGTTCAGTCGGCTGCCTTTGGTCCAGTGAAATATTCCATCCTCCCTCAGCATTTGAAGCATGAAGAGTTGCTGGCGGGAAATGCGCTGGTGGAAATGGGAACTTTTTTGGCGATTTTATTCGGCACTATCCTCGCAGGCGTTTTGTTTAGTCATCAGGGCGGCGTAAACTTGATCGCCGGCGGCATTATTGTCTGTGCGATCATAGGGTATGTCGCCAGTCGTTCGATACCGCAGGCGGACTCAGTTAATCCGCAATTGCGTATTAATTGGAACCCGGTAACTGAGACGATGGGCACGGTGCGTGATGTAAAAGACAATCGCGCAGTTTTTCTTTCCGTGATGGCTATCAGCTGGTTCTGGTTTTTGGGGGCGAGTTATCTGACTCAATTCAATATCTTCACCAAAGAATATTTGTTGGGGAACCCGGCCGTCGCCACTGGATTGTTGACATTGTTTTCTATCGGCGTTGCTGCGGGATCGTTGCTGTGCAGTAAATTGTCGGATGGCAAAGTGGAGCTTGGGCTGGTGCCTATCGGCTCGCTGGGACTGACTTTATTTGGAGCGCACCTCTACTTTGCGACCCCCTCTGTCCATGTTGTTGAGTTGCGAACATTTGGTGAATTTCTTGCCGATCCGTCTGGTTATGGCGTGCTGTTGGATTTATTGTGCATCGGGCTGTTTGGCGGCTTTTATATTGTGCCTTTGTATGCGCTGATTCAGGAGCGCTCAGAAGAGAAGAAGCGGGCGCAGGTTATAGCATTGAATAATGTCATGAACGCCATCTTCATGGTGTTTAGTGCGGCCTTCGCCATTGTTTTCTTAACGTTCATCGGGCTCAGCATTCCTGAATACTTTCTGGTTCTTGCGATCATGAACGCCGTCGTCGCCGTGTATATATTCAAGCAAGTGCCGGAATTCGCATTGCGCTTTTGCATATGGCTTTTAGGCCACACGATGTATCGGGTTACGCATCGAGGATTGCATAACATCCCTGAAGAAGGGGCGGTTGTGCTGGTGTGCAATCATGTCAGCTACGTCGACGCGATGCTGATTGGGGGCGCTGTGCGTAGACCTGTACGCTTTGTCATGGATAAAGGCATATATGAAATGCCGGGACTGCATTGGTTCTTTAAGCTTGCGCGCACGATTCCCATTACCTCGGAAAAGAGAGACCCGGATACCTATCATCGCGCTTTCGAGGCGATTAGCGAGGCGTTGGAGAATGGGGAAGTAATTTGCATCTTCCCTGAGGGTCGCCTGACAAAGACTGGCGACATTGATGCGTTCAGGAAGGGGATTGAGCTGATTGTCCAGCGCAATCCAGTGCCTGTGACGCCCATGGCGCTGAGAGGATTGTGGGGCTCGTTCTTTAGCCATAAGGATGGTATGGCGTTGGCTAAACTGCCCCGGCGTTTTTGGTCTAAGGTCGAGTTGGTTGCGGACGCAAGCTGGGAGCCGGAAAAAATCAGATCAGACGCGTTGGAGGAGAAAGTTAAAGCTTTAAGAGGGGAGTGGGCATAACCCGCTCCGCTTTTTCGATATGGGCGCGCTAACGTTCGGCGATAGCGCCTTTTTTTACGCCTTCATATGCTCGCACGGTAAACCAGTTTTGCGGACGCTGTTTTTTCAGGGTCTGAGCAATATGCTCCGCGATCCACTCGACTGTGGAATCAGTGTCAATCATGTACACGCGCTTCTTCGGCATGAGTAGCTCAAAGTCACCTTGCGAGGCGGTATATTTAAAGCGCATGTGCTCAACGCCATTGATGGTTTCTTCTTGAACGACATCTTCCCAGCTACCAATGTAGATATCTTTCCATTTCTTGGCCCACTGGTACTCGGTAAGCTGGCTGCGTTGTCCATCTGCGAATATTTCCAGTTTGGAGCGGTGACCGTGAGCGATGCGTTGGCAGTTACCTGCGTGCTTTTTCAATCCATGAGTGTAGTGGTAGTAAGCGCCTTGGATGTTTTCCTCACGCAAGCGGATTTTCACCTTCTTCACATTGTCCGGCACCACGCTTTGCAGGTGTTTGGTCAATAGAGGCTCCACCGACTCGATATCGATTTCCGTCAGGGGGAGGGCGGCGATGGCGTCTGCGGGGCAGGAGATGTAAAACTGGGCGTCGCCGGGAAAGCCGCAACTGACTTCAATACGCTCTCCCTTTTGCTCAACATTCATGTCCAGCAGATCTTGAGGGACTACCAACTTGTGGTCGATCATATCCTCCGCAGCCTGGCGGAGGATTTTTTTGACGTCGCCGAAATCAAACACCATGCCTTGTTCGTCCAGATCGCCGGAAAGCTCAATATCCATAATCCAGCTTTCTCCAACGATGCCGCGGAGAGGGTGAAGGTAAGAAAAATCAAGAACGGTAAGGTGATCAACAAACAGACGATTCATAAGGGGTGGCTATAAAATGAGCTATGTGTGCGAAATTAATGCTGCGTTATATCGCTTAAGAGCGTGTAAGTCCAGTAATGTTGAGTATTTTCCTGGGGCTTCTCCCGCCACGCCAATCAACGAGTGGGGGCGGGAGGCGACAGGAGAACAATCAGCCGAATATGCCGGAGATGAAGGCGACGCCTGCGGCGAATACGCCAATGCTGATCGACAAAGCGATCATATAAGCTTTATTAC
This sequence comes from Hahella chejuensis KCTC 2396, assembly GCF_000012985.1. NCBI lineage: Bacteria > Pseudomonadati > Pseudomonadota > Gammaproteobacteria > Oceanospirillales > Hahellaceae > Hahella > Hahella chejuensis. Next base: position 2,166,018 of record NC_007645.1, read on the forward strand.
TGGCGCTACGCTGCGATTCCGCGTATAGCTCAATAGTACGCTGGGCGATATCTTCCGCAGTTTCGCGGGAAATATCATGAGCCTGTTGGATGGCTTCCGCCTGCAGGGTTTGCCAGAACTCAGTGTCAATGGATTGCACTGTCGTCATGTGGTCTTTCAGCTCGTCCAGTTGCTTCTGAGTGATAGCGGGGGAGGCGCTTGTGGCGGGCGCCGCCGGCGCTGCGTTCTTGAGTTCTTCCTTGATTTCATTCAGCTCTTGGCTGATTTCTCTAGCCAGTTCTGCGGACACTTCTTCTTTGAGTGCGGCGAAGCTGGTGGTAATTTGATTTTCAATGCGGCTATAAAAAGTTTCTATACGCTCATCATGTCTGTTTTGTAGTTCTTCCGACAAGCGCTTGAGGTGAGCGTATTGCTCATCAAACAGGTCACTCAGTAATTCGTGAACGCGTGTATTCAGACTGGTTTTCACCGTAGAACGGGCGACCTGTTCAATCATTTCTATGGGCAGACTGAAAGCTTTTCCGTTTACGGGCAAGGCGTCATGAGGTGATGGCGGCGGCTCTTCTTTCGCTTTAACTTTGGCGACGGTTGCTTCTTCCGCATCATCCACATCATGGTCGCTGAAGGCGAAATCCATGGCGGTCAGATCAATCGGCGCTGAAGTCAGACTGCCTGCTTCGATGTCCCGATTGAGCTGCTCCAGAATGCTGTGCAGGCCATCAGTTTGCGGTGGCTTGGTGAGAATGTTGTAAATGCCGAATCGTTTGGCTGCGTCCTCAAATTCCTTGGACTTTTTCGACGTGCACATAATGATCGGAATGGCGGCGGTGTCCGGATTGGACTTGATCGCCTTGGAGGCTTCCACCCCGTTCATACCCGGCATTAAGTGATCCATAAATATCACGTCAGGCGGTGAGTTCTTGCTCAAATAATCGAGCGCCTCTTCCGCAGAGCCGGCCAGATTTACGTTCATGCTGACGTTCTCAAGTAGCTTGCTGAGCGCAAACCTTGCTACTTTAGAGTCGTCAACGAGTAACGCAGTTTTAATTGTCATGGTGTACCTCAAATACCAATGTCACCGTCACAGCGGGCTAACATAGCTGACTTTGGGTGTTTGTTACCAGCCTTCTAAAGGCGGGCATTGAGTTGCTCTATAACTTTTCAGGCGATAGCAAACGCCGGGGTTACTGCTACGGGCGGTGAATATCTCGCCCTCCGGCGTCGTCAGCGTCGCCAGTCCGTATGGTTTGCCGAATTTAAACGTACCGCTAATTTTACTGCCATTGGGGTTCAGTAATTCCCCCTGTCCATGAAATTTCCCTTCAAAGAACTGTCCGGTGTACTTCTTGCCGTCCGCGTAAATGAGTTCCCCTTTACCCTGGAACTGTCCGTTGGCGAAGCCTCCTTCATAATGAGTTCCGTCAGGATACGTCAGCGAACCGGAGCCGTGATATTTGCTTTCGGAAAAACCGCCAACGTAGAGCATGCCGTTTTTGCCAGTCAACGTGCCTTCGCCGTTCAGTTTTCCATCAACCCAGTATCCTGTATAGATGTCGCCGCTTTTCAGCGTAAGCGCGCCTTCGCCATTGAACTGGTCGTTTCTGAAGTCGCCGACATACAGGTCGCCGTTAGGCTGTTTGAAAGAGCCATGCCCGTGCTTGCGACCTTCATTCCATTCACCGCTGTATTCCGCGCCGTTGGCCATCTTTAGTGAACCTTTGCCATGAAACAGCTTGTTGACGAACTCTCCCTGGTAGCGGGAGCCATCTTTGCCGACATAGGTTCCCTCTCCGGTTACAACGCCGTGTTTCCAGACGCCATCTTTATACTCCACAACCGTTATGGGATTCAGCGTCACGCTGACGGTGCGGGAATCGCCTCGGGCGAGATCGATCTTATTGCGAAAGGTTTTGTAGCCTTCTTTGCTTACTTCTATGTCGTATTCTCCAGCGGGCAATTCTACTTCGACGGCGCTGGCCCCATAGGGCTTTCCATTAATGAGAACATTGTCATTGGCGACATTTGAACGGATAAACAGCTTGCCGGTTTCTGGCGTTGCGGGGGAAGGCGACGGTTGGGTTTCTTTCGCAACAACCTGCTGTGGTAAGGAGAGCGTTTGATCCGCGTCCGCTGAAGCCAGAAGCTCGCCGCTCTCAGGATCTTGCGCTGCGTTAGATTCTTCAAGCGCCTGTTGCTGTTCGGGCGTCAACTGGTCGACGAACAGAATGGCCTCTTCCAGCGACTCCCCCGGCGCGTTTTCGGTAGAACGGAAACTTTCCAGCTGGGCGCTGAGGTCCGCACTGCCGATGGGCGTGCCGTAATCGGTAGTTTTAATATCGCCTGCCCTGCGCTCGGTCGCGGGAGATAAGCTATCCGCCAGCGCCGGTATGTTGATATCTTGCCTATGGGCGAAGCCGGCGGTCACCAGCAGCATCAGGACAAGCGCATTGATAAATAAAAGTGGTCTCAGATCGACCATTATTACTACCTTGCCTATCAACCCATGAATAAATTGTAATTCATCTTAGCCCTTAATCCGGCTGATTGTAACCAAATAGGTCACGGCTTCTATTAAATGCATATAGTGTCACATTGCTGTTGGTATTGGCTCACGCTAAATGTCTGTCCTTGTTAAGTTTTGTTGCGAGTTTGCAACTCCTCCCAGGCGCGCATATGGACATCCGCCTCATATTCATAGGGGCTTTTGAAGGGCGTAAGTATGAAGTCAAAAACTGCGAAGGTGAAGCCAATTGAAAACCAGGCGATGAATAAAGTTTCAATCGTCGCCGCCTGACTCTGTGGATTGGCTTCAACGAATGACTGCAGACTGGGAAGGATGTCCTGAACCATCGCCACCGGGTTGAACCGGGACAGCACCAGGGGCACCCAGAATGCGATGAATATAGGAAAGAACGTAAAGGACCACAGAAAACGCCGCAGTAAATAGATGAGCGCTGATTTTATATAGCGGATGCGCAGTTCCGGGATTTTCTTGATTTCATTGAGATAGCGCTTGCGTTCCACCCAATAGGCTTCAATCTCTACTGGAGCTGGAGCTGGAGCTGGAGCTGGAGCTGGAGCTGGAGCTGGAGCTGGAGCTGGAGCTGGAGCTGGAGACTCGCCCGGCGGCGTTTCGTTGTTGTTTTCGCTTGTCATAGAGTCTGGTCTTTGCCTTTGGGTTCTGACATATTCGTATAAAAAGCTACATCCGATCTGCCGATGTCAGCGTTTTAGCATGTATAGAATAAAGTCTGAAATAGTGGATGTAACTACATGACAGATCAAGTAAATCGCCCCAAGGGCGTCACCAGTGTCGCTCTTATCGCTCACGATAACAAAAAAGCCGACCTGATCGCCTGGGTGGAAAAAAATAGCGTTAAACTGAACAAATGTACAGTCTACGCGACGGGCACGACTGGAAAATTGATTGCTGAAAAAACGGGAGTGGACGTTAAGCGCTGCCATAGCGGCCCACTGGGCGGAGACCAGCAGATAGGCGCTTTGATCTCAGAGGGAAAAGTTGATTTGCTGATATTTTTCTGGGATCCGCTGGAGCCGATGCCGCATGACCCGGATATCAAGGCGCTGTTGCGTCTGGCCACATTATGGAATGTGCCTAGCGCCTGCAATTCGGCGACCGCTGATTTTCTGGTCAACTCGAACTTATTTGAAGAATTCCTGCCGCAACGTCCTGATTTCGACTCTTATCTCAGCCGGGATGTCCCTGGTAATTGATGGCCTGCAATAGGCATGCGCAATCGAGGAGATAGAAAGATATGTCTAGCGCGGCATTCGGTAAATATCTGTTCTCTCTGTTACACTTGTTTCAATTGTTGCTCTCTGGAGAAGTGGTTTTGAACTTGTCCGACCGTCTTCAGCAGGGCAGCGCAAGGACCTAAAACTAACTCGACACTCGTAAAAGATTGGCTGGAAATAAATGTCTGACTCGTTGTCTTTGGATATCGCCCATCCCACATTTGAATGCATTAGCCGACGCAAAATAGATGCGTTGAAAATTGAGCTTCAGGAATTCCGGCATCTGAAAACCGGAGCCAGGCACTTTCACTTGAGTTCCGAGCAAAAAGAAAACGTATTTCTGGTTGCGTTACGCACGGTGCCGACGGATTCCACTGGCGTCGCCCATATTCTTGAGCATACGACGCTGTGCGGCAGCAAGAATTTCCCCGTGCGCGATCCGTTTTTCATGATGACGCGGCGTTCATTAAATACCTTTATGAATGCTTTCACCAGCAGCGACTGGACGGCTTACCCTTTCGCCAGTCAAAATCGCAAAGACTATTTTAATCTGCTGGATGTCTATTTGGATTCCGTGTTTTTCGCGAATCTGAATGAGCTGGATTTTGCGCAAGAAGGACACCGTTTTGAATTCGAGGAAGCGGAAAACCCTGAGTCCGATTTGGTCTATAAAGGCGTTGTCTACAATGAGATGAAAGGCGCTATGAGTTCGCCGATGTCGCAATTGTGGGGGGCGGTCACCAAATATCTGTACCCGACATCCACTTATCATTACAACAGTGGCGGCGAGCCTGACCACATCCCTGACCTGACTCACGAACAACTGCTGCAGTTTTATCGTAAGCATTATCATCCCAGTAATGCGGTGTTCATGACCTTTGGCGACCTGCCGGCGAATGAGCTGCAGAAAGTGTTTGAAGACAAGGCGTTGAAGCAGTTTGAACGTTCTGACGATATTCCCGTCATCAGTGATGAAAAACGGTACTTCTCGCCGATTCGCGTGCAAGAAGCCTATCCGCTGGCGGCGGAAGAAGAGTCCGCCTCCAAGTCTCACATCGTCATGGGTTGGTTGCTGACGCCGAGCAGCGATCTTGAGCGCAACCTGGAAGCTCACCTGCTATCTAATGTTCTATTGGAAAACAGCGCTTCGCCGCTGATGCAAGCGTTGGAGACTACAGATTTGGGCCATTCGCCCTCTGGCCTTTGCGGCTTGGAAGACTCCTATAAAGAAATGGCGTTTGTGTGCGGAATAGAAGGCTCTGAGCCTGAGCGCGCGGCGGCGTTTGAGTCTTTGGTCGTGGGCGTGCTGGAAAAAGTGGCGACGGAAGGCGTGCCTCTGGAAAAACTGGAAGCAGTGCTGCACCAGTTGGAACTGAGCCAGCGTGAAATTTCCGGAGACTCGTACCCTTACGGCCTGCAATTGATTCTGGCGGCCATGTCCCCTGCGCTGCAAGGCGTGGACCCTGCGGAATTACTGGATATTGATCCGGTGTTGGTGAAACTGCGGGAGCGCATCAAGAACCCGGAATACATTAAAACTCTGGTGAAAGAGCTACTGCTGGATAACCCTCATCGCATTACCCTGACATTAGCCCCGGATGCGCAATTGGAAGCTCAGCGGGAAAAGTATATCTACGCTAAATTACAGGCGGTTAAGAGCCGTTTGTCGGATGAAGAGAAGCAGAAAATCGTCGCACAGGCGCAAGCGTTGAACGAGCGTCAGAATCAAAAAGACCCGGAAGATATTCTTCCTAAGGTGGGCCTGGACGACGTTCCTCTGGATATTGCGATTCCCGAACCGGTCAAGGCTCAAGGCGCTTTGCCGTTGACGGCCTATGCTCAAGGGACTAACGGTTTAATCTATCATCAGGCTATTTTGCCATTGCCGGATCTGAGTGATGAGGAGTTGTCGCTGTTGCCGCTGTTGACCTTCTGTCTGGCGGAAGTCGGCGCTGGCGAGCGCTCCTATCTGGAAATGCAGGAGCGTCAGTCCGCCTACACTGGCGGCGTTTCCTGCTATTGGGAAATACGCGGCGAAGTGGCGGATGAACAGAAGTGTAAAGGTTTTCTGGTTGTTTCCGGCAAGGCGTTGCAACGCAATCAGGCCGAGCTGATTGGTTTGATGAAGGAGTTCTTGTATCAGCCCCGCTTTGATGAACTTGATCGTATTAAAGAGTTGGTGGCCTTGTTGGCTTCAAGACGGGAGCAGGGCGTCACCAGCAATGGTCACGGTATGGCGATGATGGCGGCGGCCAGCCGCTTGAGTCCTGCAGGGGCGATAGGTCATCGTACGGGCGGCCTGGCTGGTATTCAATGGATCAAAGCATTGGATAAGTCATTTGCAGATAAAGCCAAACTGCAAGCGTTCGCCGACAGCTTGAAGCAATTGCACCAGAAACTTATCGCCAATCCGGCGCAATTCCTGAGCGTTGCGGAGCCGGCTAACCTGGATGTGTTCAATCAGACCGTATTTGCAGAGTGGGGGGATGTGGCCAATGATTCCCAGGTAAGCCTGCTTAACCTGCCTTCCACGCGAGAGCATTGTCAGGTGGGGTGGATCACCAATAGCCAGGTAAGTTTCTGCGCCAAAGTCTACGCTACCGTTCCCAGCGATCATGCGGACGCCGCTGCCTTGACCGTATTAGGCCACTACCTGCGCAACGGCTTCCTGCACCGGGCGATTCGTGAGCAGGGCGGCGCTTATGGCGCGGGGGCGGGGCAGGACAACGCCAACTCCGTATTCCGTTTCTACTCCTACCGTGATCCTCGGATAGAAGGAACGTTGAGCGACTTTGACGAATCTGTTTCCTGGTTGCTGAATCGGGAGCATGACCCGGCGGAACTGGAGCAGGCAGTATTGGGCGTAGTCAGCAATATTGATAAACCACGCTCCCCGGCGGGTGAGGCGAAGTCGGCTTTCCATAGCGAGTTGTTCGGTCGTACTGCAGAGCAGCGGAAGCAGTTCCGTCGTCGCGTCCTTGGTGTGACGATGGACGATTTGGAGAGGGTGGCCAAAACCTATCTGCTGAACAAAGAAGCCAGCGTGGCGGTTGTAAGTGGAGAGAACGCCAAAGACACGTTCAACAAACTGAACCTGACCGTTCACAAGATATAAGGCGCTTCACGCGTACCGAAGATGTCTTAAAAAGCCCCGGCGATGCAGATCGCCGGGGCTTTTTTTTGTCAGCGAATGTGGCGTTCGATGCCGGTCATCATCATGATGCGAGTGGATATTTCTTCAACGGAATAGTCTGTGGAGTTGAGATAAGGAATGCGCTCACGGCGGTACATCAGCTCCACTTCCTCTACTTCATAGTTACACTGCTTGATCGAAGCGTATTTGGAATTGGGCTTGCGCTCATTACGAATGACGGCGAGACGCTCTGGATCTATGGTCAGGCCGAATATCTTTTCGCGATAGCTGCGCAGGGATTCCGGCAGGCGCTGATCCAAGATATCGTCTTCGGTTAAGGGAAAGTTGGCGGCCTTGATGCCGTATTGCAGCGCCAAGTAAATGCAGGTTGGGGTTTTGCCGCTACGGGAGACGCCGACCAATATAATATCCGCCTCATTGTAGTAGCGAACCCGCGCGCCATCGTCATTCTCCAGCGCATAGTTCATGGCGTCGATGCGGCGGTTGTAGGAAGAGTTACTCACTATTGAGTGAGATTTCCCAACGGTATAAGTGGACTTTGATCCCAGCTCCTGTTCCAGGGGCTCCAGAAAAGTGCCGAAGATATCAATCATATATCCCTGGCTTTTGCGTATCTCCGCACGGATTTCACTGTTGACGATAGTGTCGAATATGACGGGCTTATTGCCGTCTATTTCTGAGGCTTTATCTATGCGGGCGACGGCTTTGCGGGCTTTCTCCAGAGAGTCGATGTATGGCAGGGTGATTTTTTCAAATTCTATGAATTCAAACTGCGCCAGCAGACTCTGTCCCAAGGCTTCGGCGGTAATGCCTGTGCCGTCGGATATAAAAAATGCGGTTCTTTTCATGAAGTTTTAACCTGCTCAAAGCATATAAAAGGCGGAAGTAATAATTAGTTATGATTTAAATGTATCTGTACGCTTCCTTTGTTGCGAGTCCCGCCGCCAACAAGACTGGCTTGGAATGCTGTATTTGAAAGACTTGATCGTAATCGCCTAATTGCTAATTGTCTTCCTGTATTGTTGGGTGCAGAGCCCAGTATACAGATGCTAGACTACGCCGGATAAGTCGCTTATAAAGTGAATCACAAATAAGATTAGGCATAAACATCATAGGGATGGCTGCTACTTGTAGTTATCTCGGTAAACGGTTACAACTGTGTGGCGCCGCTGAGCTATGATTTGCGACATGCTTCGTAGTTTGACGCCAAACGCTATGATTTGACTAGGGAGAAGCACCTTGGAAGATTACATCATTTGGTTTGAAAGCCTTGGTATGGGCGATATCGACAAAGTGGGGGGAAAGAACGCCTCACTTGGCGAGATGATCAGTAACTTGGCTCACGCCGGAGTTACCGTTCCGTTGGGGTTCGCCACTACCGCTCACGCTTATCGTGAGTTCCTCCAGACTGAGGGATTGGATAAGCGTATTCATGATGAGCTGGCCAAGTTGGATGTGAACGATGTGGTAGCGTTAGCGGAAACCGGTTCCCGTATTCGCCAGTGGATCACAGACACTCCTTTCCCCAGGCAGTTGGATGAAGCGATCGCCTCTGGCGTCGCCAAACTGCAAGAAGGCAATCAGAATATGGCGGTGGCGGTTCGTTCCTCCGCCACTGCAGAAGACCTGCCGGACGCCTCTTTCGCAGGCCAGCAGGAAACATTCCTGAATATCGTCGGCGTCGACAACATCAGACACGCAGTGAAAGAAGTTTTTGCGTCTTTGTTTAATGATCGCGCTATTTCCTATCGCGCACACCATGGTTTTGAACACAGTCACGTGGCTCTGTCCGCAGGTATTCAGCGTATGGTGCGCAGTGAATCTGCATCCAGCGGGGTTATGTTCACCCTGGATACAGAGTCAGGCTTTAAAGATGTTGTATTCATCACGGCATCATATGGCTTGGGTGAAACTGTGGTGCAAGGCGCTGTTAACCCGGATGAATTCTATGTTCATAAGCCTACATTTGAAGCCGGTCGTCCAGCTGTATTGCGTCGCAATCTGGGCAGCAAAGCTATCAAGATGGTGTACGGCGATCACGGCTCCGCGGGCAAATCCGTGCAGACCGTAAATGTCGATCAGGAAGACCGCGGCAAGTTTTCTCTGACCGACGCGGAAATTTACGAGCTGACCCGTCAGGCCTTGGTTATCGAAAAGCATTATGACCGCCCGATGGATATCGAGTGGGCGAAAGACGGCGATGACGGCAAGCTGTACATCGTACAGGCGCGTCCGGAAACCGTTAAGAGCCGCGCTTCCGCTGTTATGGAGCGCTACCTGCTAAAAGAGAAGGGTAAAGTGCTGTGTGAAGGGCGTAGCATCGGCCAGAAAATCGGTAGCGGCCCTGTTCGCGTTATCACCAATATTTCTGAGATGGATAAGGTTAAGGACGGCGACGTGTTGGTCACCGATATGACCGACCCGGATTGGGAACCCGTAATGAAGCGTGCGTCCGCCATCGTGACCGATCGCGGCGGCCGTACCTGCCATGCGGCGATTATTGCTCGTGAGCTGGGTATCCCTGCGGTGGTCGGTTGCGGAGACGCCACCGAACTGTTGCAGGATGGCGTCAATGTGACGGTCTCCTGCGCCGAAGGCGATACCGGTATGATCTATGAAGGTTTGCTGGACTTCGAGCTGCAGAAAAACAGCGTTGAATCCATGCCCAAACTGCCGTTCAAAATCATGATGAACGTTGGTAACCCGGATCGCGCTTTTGACTTCCAGGCGCTGCCTAACGAAGGCGTGGGTCTGGCGCGTTTGGAGTTCATCATCAACCGTATGATCGGTGTGCACCCCAAAGCGTTACTGAATTTCGACACCTTGCCTCGCGATGTTAAGCAGGTCGTGGAGAAGCGCATTTCCGGCTATTCGTCTCCCGTCGACTTCTACATCGAAAAACTGGTCGAAGGTATCTCCACGCTGGCGGCGGCGTTTTACCCGCAGCGCGTCATCGTGCGTCTGTCTGACTTCAAGTCCAACGAATACGCTAATCTGATTGGCGGCACTATCTATGAACCGGAAGAAGAAAACCCCATGTTGGGCTTCCGTGGCGCCTCCCGTTACATTTCGGACTCTTTCCGCGACTGTTTTGAGCTGGAGTGTCGCGCGCTGAAGAAAGTGCGCAATGAAATGGGCTTCACTAACGTGGAGATCATGGTTCCGTTTGTGCGGACTGTGGGAGAGGCCAAACAGGTGGTAGAGCTGCTTGAACAAAATGAACTGCGTCGCGGCGACAACGGTCTGCGTCTGGTTATGATGTGTGAGCTGCCCGCCAACGCGCTATTGGCCGAACAGTTTCTGGAATACTTCGATGGTTTCTCCATCGGTTCCAATGACCTGACTCAGCTGACGTTAGGGTTGGATCGCGATTCCGGTATTGTGGCGCATCTGTTCGATGAGCGTAACGATGCGGTATTGCGTCTGCTGTCTATGGCTATTCAGGCCTGTAAAAACGCTGGCAAATACATTGGCATCTGCGGACAAGGTCCATCCGATCATCCTGATTTCGCCAAGTGGCTGATGGATCAGGGCATCGATAGCGTCTCGTTGAATCCTGACTCTGTGCTTGATACCTGGTTCTTCCTGGCGGAAAAGCACGCGTAACCACAGCGTTGGATATGTTTGCAAAGCCGGCTATAAGCCGGCTTTTTGCGCTTAAGGTAAAAGTTTGCTTTCTCGTCAGAGGCGGCTCAAGAAAAGATGCAAAGGAGACTAAATGATGGATGGAGGGCGCAGTGCTTTGATATTGGGGGCGAGTGGTCTTGTCGGGGGGCTATGTCTTCGTCATTTACTTGCATCGGCGCATTACGCGCAAGTGACTGCGGTGGTGCGTCGTCTTATTGAGGTGGATGACTCGAAGCTGACGCAGAAAGTGGTTAATTTTGATCGATTGGAACAGGAGCTGGCGGATACACATACAGACGATGTGTTTTGTTGCTTGGGTTCAACGATGAAAAAGGCGGGTGGTCAGGAGGCGTTTAAGCGGGTCGACTATGAATACCCTGTTGCTGCGGCTCGTGTTATGAGGCGTGGTGGCTCCACTCACTTTTTGCTGGTGTCGGCTCTAGGGGCGTCAGAAAAATCCCTGTTTTTCTACAATCGCGTTAAAGGAAAGACAGAGAGGGCAATACTGGAAGAAGGCTTTCCTTTTGTGACGATCTTCCGGCCCTCTTTGCTGCTCGGTGAGCGCCAAGAGTCGCGATTTTTGGAAGGGGTGGGCGTTAAAGCTGCGGCATGGCTGAATCCCCTTATGCAAGGGCCGCTCAGAAAATATGCCGGACTGGAAGCAAATAAACTGGCGCTTCGTCTGGTCAGGGAGGCGGAAGAAGCTTTAACCCGGAGCAGGCCGTCCATTCTGACGCTTGAGTCCGATGATTTGCAAAGGTCTTTGTGAAAGAAAAGACGACCTCGGCCGTTTAAGTTTTTTGGTAAAAGCCTTTTAATAATGCCCTCTGCACTTTCATAAAAATAGGGAGAACTAATAAGTGAAATATGTCACTCCGGACTTATGCGACGCATATCCACAGTTGGTTAGCGTGGTTGAGCCAATGTTTCAAAATTTCGGCGCCAAAAGCTCATTTGGCGGAGAGATTGTGACGGTTAAGTGTTTTGAGGATAACTCTGTGGTCAAGCAGCAGGTGGATCAACCTGGGCATGGGAAGGTTATGGTAGTGGATGGCGGCGGCTCCAAAAGGGCGGCGCTCTTGGGTGATATGCTGGCGGAAAAAGCGGCGGCCAATGGATGGGAGGGAATTATTATCTACGGATGTATCCGGGATGTAGATGTTATTCGCCAAACGGATCTTGGGGTTCAAGCATTAGGTACTCATCCCATGAAAACGGATAAGAGGGGAATCGGTGACTTGAATGCGGACATTACATTTGGCGGCGTCACATTTAAACCCGGACATTATGTCTACGCAGACAACAATGGCGTGATAGTATCTCCTGAGCCGCTAAGCATGCCCCAAGAGCAATAAACCGCCTGTGGATCGAGTAGGAGGGGGAGTTACCTCCCCCGTCCTCTCACACCACCGGGCATACGGTTCCGTACCACGGCGGTTCATGATTGGCGCTGAAGCCGGTTCATCGTATCCAGCAAGCTTACCAGAGACAGGCGGTCGAACATCCTCTTGGGAAGCGCCGCGTTCATATGGGACGCGCCACTATTCCACCAAGGTCCCCGACCATTGCTTGCGCTACTCCAAGCCCTCTGCTCGGACAGTCCTAGTCGCATTAGATTACGGGCTCGGGTGTAAGTCCGTTTCCACTGTCGCCAGAGCAACAGGCGCAACCGCCGTCGCACCCAGCCATCGAGTCCTTCCACTGGGCGCTTCGAGGTCGTCAGGCGATAGTAGTTCGCCCAGCCCCGGAGTGCCGGATTCAGTCGCGCAATGGTGGTCTGCAGCGGTCGCCCTCGTGATTGTCTGAGCAACTGACGCAGTTTGGCCTGGTAGCGCTTCAGGCTCTTCGGCGCGATCCTCAGCCGTACCTGCTTGCGCCAGCTCACGCTGTAACCCAGATAGCTCCGGCGCCATGGTCGATCCACAGCACTTTTCTCCGCGTTCACTTTCAGGCGAAGGTGCATTTTCAGGTAATGGGTAATGCTAGTCATGACCCGGTGACCGGCCCGCTCGCTTCGGACGTAGATATTGCAGTCGTCCGCGTAGCGGCAGAACCGGTGGCCCCGGCGCTCCAGCTCCCGGTCCAGTTCGGTCAGGAGCACATTAGAGAGCAGAGGTGACAGGGGGCCGCCTTGCGGCGCGCCTTCCCGCCTTGGGCTGACCAGCCCACCGTCCAGCATACCGGCTTGCAGGTATCGGCGGATCAGGGTGAGCATCCGTCGGTCGGCGATGCGGCGGGCCAGCAGGCCCATCAGCACATCGTGGTTGACCCGGTCAAAGAACTGCTCCAGATCCAGATCGACCACCCAGCGGTGACCGTCGTTGATGTGCCGTTGCATCGCCCTAACCGCCTGATGGGCGCTTCGCCCGGGGCGGAACCCGTAACTGTGGTCCGAGAAGATCGGCTCCAGCATCGGGCTCAGCACTTGGTGCAGGGCTTGTTGGATCAGGCGATCCTGTACCGTTGGGATGCCCAGTATCCGTTCTCCGCCTTGCGGTTTGGGGATACTGACCCGGCGTACTGGTTGAGGATGGTAGTCTCCGGCCAACAGCCGCTCTCGCAGCGTTGGCCAATGCTGTTGCAGGTGGCCTTTCAGGGCCGCCACCGGCATCTGATCGACACCGGCGGCGCCCTTGTTGGACATCACCCGCTGATACGCATGCATCAGGTTCGGGCGCTCAAGCACCTGTTCCATCAGCGTATTCGGCTCCGCGTTCGTCCACGAGTGAGCCCCCGTGTCTGCCTCAACACGGGCTTCAGTCTCTGCCGGATACCGTCCGACGTCTCCCTGAATACCCTGACCCATCCGGATCGCTTCTGTCTTCATAAGCACATCACGAGAACTCACCGCCTACTGGCGGTCAACCATGTTCAGTCCTTCAGTACGCGGTAACGCACCTACTATGACCTCGGCTGAGTTCTGGCGCTCCATCCCCACCCCTCACGAGGTGAGTAGCACAACGGCAGAGAACCAGACTTCCCAGGGTAAGACGCGTGACCTTCACACTTATGCCCGCCGCATCTACGTCCACACCTTCCGTGCAAGTACGGGCTTTGACGGTATTTGCCGCCTTACCCAGTGTGGCCGCCTCGTATGCGATTCCTGTTCGTCAGGCCAGTGCTTTGCCTACGGCTTCCTTCAGATTCCACCTCACGATGGACACCCTTGCCGTTCGGCTAGTGGTTCCCCTTGCCGGGCCCACAGGGGACTTGCACCCCCAAGTCATCCGGCCAGCACCACCTGAACCGGAACAGCGCCCGTCAAGGCACTACGCGCCATGCCTGGCGCACAAACAAAAAAGGCGTCGAGCGACGCCTTTCATGGATATCAATTGACGACCTTGGTGATCTCTACGCCAATGATGTACCTGTCCTCAGATACTGGTGTACATCTGATCACTCGGACGATGGTCTCAAAAGAAGGAAATGCTTCGTTAGACGAGGGGAGTGAAGTCTGAAACTCCGCGCCCTCGGCGAACGGTTCTCCAATTTCGATGGACATTCCCGCCCCGCTCAGGTCTTTGCAAACCCCTTTCAAGCTTCTGCCAGTGTCGGCGATAGTCAACACAATTTCTGAGTCGACTTTCATACGGATGAAATCACGTTTCTCGCTGTAATCGCGCATAGTTGTCAGTCTCATCGCGGCCTCACTTATTGTTATTGGGTCCATAGTTTTATACGCTGCTAAAAAGGACCTGTCAAAGCTGGATTTGTTATAAGTTGGCCTATTGGTAGAACATTTGGTATGTGCTATTGAATTAAGGCACTATATATTGATAGCATGAAAACCTTTCCCCCCTTTCAAGCACATCCGCTTCTATTATTCCGGACGCGTTTTCAGCTCACTGTGTTATAAAAATTATAGTGATGAAAGTATCCGGCTATAAAAGGCTTTAAAGAAACAAACGGGCGTTTGTTTCTTTATATATGAAACAGTGTAGCACTCGTCCACAAACATACCGGATGTTCTTGCGGACAAGCTCTGAGGGGGAGTTCTGGGTATGTTACCAGCCGGCTTTCTTCTCTCTCTTGAACATAGGGACGATCAAAGCAATGATGACGCCAAGCAACACCAGTCCTCCGCCTAATAGCATCTTGTCGCGCTCATCGCTGTCTTTCAAACGCAGGTTTTCCGCAGAGAGTAATTCCACTTCGTTTTTCAGCTTCTCATTGCTTTCCCTGAGTTCGCGATTACGGGTATCAAGAGCGATGGCGTTTTCAGAAATACGTTTGATATTGCTAAGTTCCAACTGAAGTTCTTTATTGGACTTTTCCAACTGCTCTCGAGCGCCTCCGAGGTCGGAGTTTTCGCCTTTTACCTGGTTATACTCGTTTTGCAGGTCGTTAAATTTCTGCTGCAATGCGGTATATTGTTGCGTCATTCTGTTGAGCTTATCTCTGGCGACGGGCTCATTTACCAGGAAGCGGGTAGGCAACCAGCCTTCAATGCCTTCAGGGGTGCGGATAAGGCTGTATCCAGACTCCGCATTGGTCTGCAGATGCTCAACCGGCGTGCCGCTTTTTATGCCCTTGTGGACGATACGAAATTCCAGGCCTTGGCCGCTTCTCAACGGAGCGTACATGGTGTCGTCAATATATTTCGTTTCTGCAAAGGCAAATGAGGAAATTAGCAAACCGGCTAATAAAAGCGCTTTTTTTCCCACGTTGTTATTCCTAATCAGTATGCGGTGACATTGTTGGAAAGCCCGGGCGCGTTTGTATCATCGTCTCAATTTGAGTTGACTCTGCTTCCCGCTTTAAATGGCGGCGGCATGAGTCGAATGTTTTTAAACCATATCGACAGGGTAGTGCAAGCGCCCAGAGCGTTTGGTAATTCTCAGGGCAATACTTTTTTGAATGGTTTGACGGTGACTTTTTCGTATACGCCCGCTTTCACATAGGGGTCTGCGTCCGCCCAGGCTTTGGCGTCCTCCAGTGATGGGAACTCCGCTATCACCACGCTGCCGCTGAAGCCGGCAGGTCCCGGATCCATGGCGTCAACATGCGGAGTGGGGCCGGCGAGGATCAGGCGGCCTTGCTGTTTCAGCGTTTCCAGACGCTGCAGGTGGTCTGGTCTTGCCTGCATTCTATTTTCCAGGCTGTTAACTTTATCTTCTGCGTAAATGACGTAGAGCATTGTGCGACTCTTGATTCTTTGAGGTACGTTGGAAGGTTAGTGGTTAATTAAAAGGACTTATTATCGCCATTGCCTGTAGCGCTCTCGGATGGCGCTGGCTCGTCCTCCACCATGTGGCGGCTGATGTAAACGCCCTGCATCAATGCGAAAACCAGGGACAGCCCGAGCATGCCGAATAGCTTGAAATTAACCCACTGCTCTTGAGTGTAGTGGTAGGCGACGTACAGATTGAGCGCCCCCAGCAGGGTATTAAAAATAACCCAGGAATAATTCAGCTTGGACCATGCGTGCTGCGGCAGGCTGATATTGGCTTCCATCATGCGCTGGTATAGGTTCTTTTTGCTCACCCAGCCGCCAATCAGAAATACAACTGCCAGCAGCCAGCAGACAACGCTGGGTTTCCATTTAATGAAAGTGTCGTCTTTAAATAGAATCGTCGCGCCGCCCAGTATTACGACGATAACAAGGGCGAATAAATGCATCTTTTCCACTTTTCGGTATTTAAACCAGGAAAAAGCGACTTGTGCGGCGGTGGCGGGTATGAGCGCGGCGGTGGCGGTTACGATATCGTTAGTCGTTTTATAGACTACAAAAAAAAGAATAATCGGAAAGAAATCAAATAACAGTTTCATAGATTGCCGTGTCGTTTGGCGACGGTCAGCAGGGGCCGTCGGCGTTGTCGTCTCCCGCAATGTCGCAAAGTATAGGCATGCGGAGAACTTTTTTAATTAGAACTTAAATTAGACGAGATGATACTGTATTTTCTACTAGCGTTGTACTTTAGGGTTTTGTAACCATTTATGCAGATTGTCAATCATGAGTTTGATCTTCACTGTCACACCACTGCTTCGGATGGCTCCCGGAGCCCTGCGGAGTTGTTGGAGCTAGCTGTCAGCCGGGGGCTGACGGCATTGGCGATTACTGATCACGATACTGTGGAAGGGGCGCGTTCTTTGATGAATGCCTCGCTGGATAAGAAGCAGGGGATCAGGCTGATTACCGGTGCTGAGTTCTCGTGTCTATGGCAGGGAATGACGCTACATATGCTGGCGTTTGGTTTTGATTTGGATGGAAGTGAAGTCGCAACGCTGTTGGAAAAGCAGAAAGCGCGACGATTGGACCGCGCCAGAGTGATCGCCGATAAACTGGAGAGGAAGCTGAAGATCGCTGACTTGTACGCCAGGGCTGAAACCTATGCGGAAAGCGGCGTGCCGGCACGCCCGCACTTTGCTCAAGCGTTAATGGAAATGGAAGCGGTTGAATCAATTGATGCGGCTTTCAAGAAGTACTTGGGCGCAGGAAAGATTGGCGATGTGAAGTTGTATTGGCCGGATCTGGAAGAAGTCCTCTCCGCAGTGAAGCAAAGTAAGGGATACAGCTCCCTGGCGCACCCTTTCAAGTACAAAATGACCGCCTCGAAACTGCGGCGACTGATGGCGGAAATTAAAGCCTGTGGCGGAGACGCGGTGGAGGTGTCGGCGCCGGACATCAACTCCGGCGAGTTTGGTTGGATTCAGCAGGAGGCCGGAAAGCTCGGACTGGCGCAGTCCGCAGGCAGCGATTATCACGGCGCTATGATGCCATGGCGTCAATTGGGTAGATTCCCCAAATTGGCGCCATCCTTACCCAGTCTCATTGATGTCTTGCTCGCTCGATACTAAATGAACGCTCATGGATAGATGCAAGGTTGTCGGAGACAACGCTTTTGGTTTCAGTATTGGACACATTGAAATTCTGCAAGCGCTACATCAGGCGCTTTCTTCCGCTCGTCACTATATCTTTATTGAAATGTATCTGGTGGATAGGGGGCGGGCTTTTCAATGGGTATATGCGTTACTGGAAGAGGCGTCGAAACGGGGAGTGCAGGTATTTTTGCTGCTGGATGACTTCGGCTCCCGCCCTGTTTTGCGTGACCTCTTTTTGTCTCATGCGTTGCCGGCGAATATTCACGTCGCTGCATACAATCCTATAAGTTATCGACGTTGGACTCGAAACTTCCACAGAGATCACCGCAAGCTGGTGCTGGTTGATGGCGAGGTGGCGTTAGTGGGTGGTTTTGGAGTGACGGACGATTTCTTTCCGCACGCCCCTGATCCCGGCGAACCAGCGCCAGAAGTGACTTGCGAGTCTGTTGAGGGCGTGGCGAAGCCTGCCTGGCTGGACGTAGCTGTAACTATTTCTGGACCGGTTTTGGCGAACTGGGATAGGGGCTTTCGGGAAGTCTGGCGTGAAAGCAGCAAGGTCATGCTTCCATTAAGTCGTAAGGCTATGAAGGCAGGTGATATAGCGGGGCGCGCCGCCTTTGGTTGGGGGTGGCGAAAACAGGATATTGTGCGTGAGTTACTGCATCGCATTAAACGTTCACATGGGAGTTTGCAGATCATCACCCCTTATTTTGTTACGTCTTGGCGGGTTAGGCGCGCTTTACGTTGGGCGGCTCGACAAGGGGTAAAAGTGCAGATTATCGTTCCAGGGTTAACCAGTGATCACCCAGGGGTGACTTATGCCGCGCGGCGTCATTATCGCTCTTTGTTGCGAGCGGGCGTGGAATTGTATGAATACCAGCCGACATTTATCCACGCCAAAGTGTATATATGCGACGACTGGTGTTCAGTTGGTTCGTTCAATCTCGATCATTGGACTTATCGCTGGAACCTGGAAGCGAATCAGGAAGTGTGGGATGCGGAATTCACCGCCCAAGTAGCGGGCTTTTTTGAGCAGTGCCGTAGAAAGAGTCGGTCGGTAACCTTGGGGTCTTTGGATAGAATGGGCTGGTATAGCCGGCTGATGGTCTATTTGATGGGGAAATTGGACGAACTGCTGATTCGTTTTCTAAGGTGACGTAGCCCTCAACAGGGTGTGAGGGCTAATTGGAATCAAGCTTATTGTTTGGCGTGATAGAGAAGGTACAGGTCGGTCAGATTCTCTGGGATCTGGTCCGCCATTTCCGCCATAAGTTTGTCGTTGTGTTTAATGTCCTCGAAGTCTTCATCCTCGAACAACTCAGAGTGCGCCATCATGGGTAACAGTAGTGATGCGACAGCGGCTTCGTCATAGTCGTCAAACCATAATTTCTCATTGCTCAAGAAGCCCTCAATAAATCCGGCGGACCAGTTGGCTAACGCGTCTTCGTCGTCAAAGATTTCTTCAGGTACTGAGACATTTTCTTCGCTGTGAAGTTGTTGTTCGATATGTTTGAACAGCTTCAGAATGGCTTGTTTGATTTCCTCAAGTTCTGGGCTTTCCAGTTGGCAGGAGCCGTCCAGAATAAGGCGTAGCCATTCATTGACGTCTGCGTCCGCCGGGCCGACGGCAAATGCGCTCAAGAGACCATGAATCCCAAATAGATCCAGGTTTTCTTCTTCTTGGTCGTTGTCGAATAACAGTGACTCAAGATGGTCGATTTCCTGGGAAGTAAAGGGAAAAGCTTCGGATTGCATGACGGGTTCCTTAGAGGACGCTTTGAATCAGTCTAATTTATGCCGATAGCGGATGCTACAGCAAAAATGTGAAGTATTAATATCCGCATTTTGCACTGACTTGATCGGCCAGCTTTCGACAACTTTCGGCGCGCGATGGTTGTTGTCAGGGAACAAAAAGCGAGACGCCGACAACTGGCGTTGCGGCCAAGTCGTCGGCGTTGCATTATGCCGGCTGCCGCCGGCTTAGGCTTGTGACGCTTTGCTATCCTGAGACGATGGTTTGTCTTCAGCCTTTACGTCAGCGACAGTCGCCTCAGGGGCGCTGGGAGCGCTCTTGGGAGGTTCAACCTCCTCGCGAGGCTTCTCCGCCGCTGGAGCCTTTTTAGGTTCTGGCTCTTTTGCTTCCATCTTGGGCTCGATGGTTGCAGCCTCGGGAGGCTTGGGAGCCGCAATCTGCTGGGGCGCCAAGGCGCTACTTGCGTCATTGCCGGCTTGAACTTTCTGAGCCTGTATGCGTTTGCGTACTTCTCGAGGATCATTGAAAGCCCGCTTAGGCTCCTCTTCCTCTTGCGCAGCTGTCGCAGCAGGTTTGTCGGAAGGTTTCTTCTCAACAGTTGGTTCCGGCGCTGCTTTGGTTGCGCCTTTATCCGTCGCAGGCGCTGTGTCTGGCTTGTCCTTGGCCTCTGGAGTCGCCTCTTTCTTCGGCTGCTCAATAGCGGACGCCTTAGCTGCGCGTCCCTCTTTCTTGTCTTCCTTGTTTTTGCTTTCCACAGAGGTGTTGCCCATCGCTGGCGCATTTGCTTTCGCTTGTGCGACGGACCTTTCTAACTGGCTTTCTTTGGGCGCCTCCTCTGATTTGGCCTCCGCAGCCTCTCGCTTAGGGCGACGCGCCTTGTTGCGAGGATCGTTGTCCGCCCGGGCTCTACGCGCAGATTTTTCCTGCCCGTCTTCGCCTGCGTTCTGCTGGTTGGCCTCTGCATCATCCTGTTTACGTTGGCGTGAGTCCGCATCGGATTGTTTTGCGGACTGCTCTGATGCACGTTCCTGCGGAGCCTTGCTTTGCTCGGAGGGTTGATGAGGCTGCTTTGCTGTCTGCTGAGCAGGCTCTACGCCTTTTTCTTCCGCTTTGGGCGGCGCCTGGCGTGTGTTGTCAGTGCTTTCTGATTCAGCGATAGCTTCCACGGACTTGTTCCACACTTCTTTGGCGATTTCAGACTTCGCTGGCTCTTCTGCAGCGCTGGCGGCCGCTGCTGTGAGAGCGCGACGTTCCGCTACTTCCTCAACCGCTTTTTCTTGGTCTTCAGGCTTGTCTTGACGTTCAGGTCTGTCCTGACGCTGTGGGCGAGGAACTGGCTTGCCGGAGGAGCGGTCGCGTCGTGGGCGATTAAACTCTGATTTTTCCTGGCTGCCTGAGTCAGCTTTCGCTGATTCGTTGCGGCCTCTTTGGTCGCGCTGGGAGTCGCCCTTACTGGAGTCGCGGTCGCGTTGACGCCTATCTTTCTGTCCGTCGTTTCGCTCATTGCGGCGCTGGTTGCGGTCGTCATTGCGGCCACGGTTGCCGCGGCGGTTATCCTGTCCGCCATCCCGGGATTCAGCTTGACGGGAGTCGCCTTGACGTTGATTGTCGCGCTGCCCGTCCTGACGGTCCCGCACTTTGACTTTTCTGCGGCCGGCGTCTTTGTCTTGGGATGTTTGCGGAGACTCTGCGACAGTGATCTTGAGATCGCTGTCTTTCTTCTCGCCAGAGAACATTTTTGACACTTTCTGACGCAGACGCTTCAGCAGGCCAACTTCCTCACTTGGAGGAGTGGGCGTAGAGCTTGGCACAATAGTTTTCACCGCGGCTTCCTGGCGTACAACTTCTTTGTGCAGCAGGCTTTCAACCGGGTTCTTCTCTTCCATCTCGGGCCTAACGTTGTAGCTGATTTCGCTAACATTGGCGTTATCGTCCCGGATGCGCTGAACTTCGAAGTGAGGGGTGTCCATATGTGAGTTGGGAACCACGATCACTTTTACGCCATGACGCTTTTGCGTTTTGGCTAAGTTCTCACGTTTTTCATTCAGCAGGTATGTGGCGACGCTGATTGGGCAGATTGCGCGGACTTCCGCTGTTCGCTCTTTAAACGCTTCCTCTTCAATCAAGCGCATAACAGAGAGGGCGAGTGATTCTACGCCGCGAATAGAGCCCTGACCTTTACAGCGGGGGCACATTTCATTACGAGTTTCGCCTAGTGATGGGCGCAAGCGCTGGCGTGACATTTCCAATAAGCCGAAGCGGGAAATTTTGCCGATTTGCACGCGGGCGCGATCCAGCTCCAGCGCCTCTTTCAGGCGGTTTTCCACCTCGCGCTGGTTCTTGTTGGGCGTCATGTCGATAAAGTCGATAACAATCAGGCCGCCGATATCGCGCAGGCGCAGCTGGCGTGCGATTTCGTCCGCTGCTTCCAGATTGGTTTGCAGGGCGGTTTCTTCAATGTCGCCCCCTTTGGTGGCGCGAGCAGAGTTGATGTCGATAGAAACCAGCGCTTCGGTAGGATCGATAACGATAGAGCCCCCGGATGGCAGTTTTACTTCTCTCTGGAACGCAGTCTCGATCTGGCTTTCAATCTGGTATCGATTGAATAGCGGAATATCATCCTGGTATAGCTTGATGCGGTTTTCGAAGTTCGGCATCACCGCTTTCACGAAGTTAAGAGCGTCTTGGTGCACTTGTGGGTGGTCGATCAGAACTTCGCCAATATCCTGGCGTAAATAGTCGCGGGTGGCGCGAATCACCACGTTGCTCTCCTGATAGATCAGGAACGGAGCAGGCTTACTATCTGATGCGTGACGTATGGAGTCCCAGAATTGCAGTAGGTAATCCAGGTCTCTTTGCAATTCTTTGGAGGAACGGCCAACGCCTGCGGTGCGAATAATCAGTCCCATATCTTTGGGAACTGTCAGGCCGGACATGGCGTCTTTCAATTGGTCGCGATCATCGCCTTCAATGCGGCGGGAGATGCCGCCAGCGCGAGGGTTGTTTGGCATTAACACCAGGTAACGGCCGGCCAGGCTGATGAACGTCGTCAGCGCTGCGCCCTTATTGCCGCGCTCTTCTTTGTCCACCTGAATGATGATTTCCTGGCCTTCCTGCAGCAAATCCTTGATGTTCATCTTGCCGCCTTTTTGCGGCTGGCTCTTGAAGTATTCGCGGGAGATTTCTTTTAAGGGCAGGAAACCGTGGCGCTCTGCGCCAAAGTCTACGAAGGCGGCCTCAAGGCTGGGCTCTATACGGGTAATCTTGCCTTTGTAGATATTGGATTTTTTTTGCTCGCGGGTGCCGGACTCAATGTCCAGGTCGTACAGTTTTTGTCCGTCTACGAGGGCTACACGCAACTCTTCTGGTTGAGTTGCGTTGATCAACATTCGCTTCATTTATGTTTTTGTCCCACTCAGTGTTCTGTGGGCGCCAAAAACCGCTTAAGCAAGTCGGAACGGTGATGCGTGAGGCCACAGCGGAGGTGTGCTGGTGGACCATGGGATGGAATCATCCGGGTCAACCATAGAGTTACAGATTGTGCCTCTATTGTGCGAGCCGTACATTATCTATGCGTGCGCCGTGTCGTCACTAGTTTTCCACCCTCTTTTATAATCAGAGGATGGGCGGGAGGGGGGTTGTCCCTACCGCGGGAATTCGTTCCGCCTGGATATGCGTCTCTCGGCGCCGTTTTATCGGTTGCCAGTCTGATTACAGCATATAGGCTTGGAGTCAACGCTCGGTTTATAACCCGTGTTCAACTCTGTATAATCTCTTCGCGCCTGATGTTATGTCATCGCTCAGCTATTCGGATGCTAAATGGCCTACCTTTTTCCGCCGAGTTAGCGCCTTGAAAATATAGCAGTTAAACCCCTGGCATTCAATCACGTTTGTTTTGTCCGGTTTTTATTCAAAAATATTTGCGGTTTACGCCAGAGTTAAATATTTGTGACTAAATTAGATAGCGGGGCCGGCGTCGGCGCCCGAGTTGTTACTATCGATAGTGGATCCGATGGGCAGCGCTTGGATAACTTCCTGGTGCGGGAGCTAAAAGGCGTGCCGAAAGGGAAGATATATAAAATAATTCGCAAGGGAGAGGTGCGAATAAATAAGGGGCGCTGCAAGCCTGAGACTAAATTGAAAGATGGGGATCAGGTCCGAATTCCCCCCATTCGCGTATCGGAAGGCGATAGCTTAGAACCAGTTATACCTGCTGGCCTTATAGAGTTGGTCTCTCAGTCTACACTGTTTGAAAATGACGAGCTGCTTATAATAAATAAACCGTGCGGCGTGGCGGTTCATGGCGGTAGCGGCGTCAGCTTTGGCGTCATTGAAATACTTCGCGCCGCGCGCCAGGATATACGTTTTCTTGAATTAGCTCATCGACTTGACCGTGACACATCTGGCGTTTTAGTGCTGGCTAAAAAGCGCCGAGCCTTGGTGCAGTTTCATGATATGTTGAAAACTGGCAGGGTCGAGAAAATTTATCACGCTTGGGTGTGTGGCAAGTGGCCCAAGCATAAGTCAGTTATTACTGCTCCATTGAAAAAGAACGTCCTGCGCTCTGGGGAGCGCATGGTGAATGTCAGTGAGGACGGCAAGCCTAGTGAGACTCGCTTCAGAGTGCTGTATTCCGGGGCGGGGCGAACGTTGGTTGAAGCGCAGCCAATTACGGGTAGAACGCATCAGATTCGAGTGCATGCGAAGTTTGCCGGACATCCTATCATTGGCGATGACAAATACTGCGACTCGGAAACGAATAGGGTCTACCGGGATATGGGTGTTAAAAGGTTGTGCCTGCACGCTTATTCATTGCGCATGAGTTGGCCCGACCGGCCTGAGCAAAAGATCGTATGTGAGTGGGATGAGGATCATTCTCCTGTGCTGAGAAGTTAGCGTCGAAATCATATGTACAAGTTGTTGATATTTGACTGGGATGGGACATTGGCAGACTCCACCTCCCATATCGTGGACTGTCTGGAGGCGGCCAGTAAAAAAATGCAGGTGCCTTTTCCTGGAAGAGAGGCGGCCAAGAATATAATCGGGCTTGGATTGTCTGAGGCGATTATCGAGTTGTTTGGCGTCGAAGATAAGGTTTTTATCGATGGCTTTAGGGAGGCGTATTCGGCGCAATTCCTATTGGCCGAGATAACCCGGAGCGGACTGTATCCGGGCGTTGTTGGTATGTTGAAGAATTTGCGTGAGGCTAAATATCTGACTGCGATCGCCACAGGCAAGAGTCGGCGAGGTATGGATAGGGCGCTTGGTGCGATGGATATGTGCGCGTACTTTGATGCGGTCAGATGTGCGGACGAGACGCGCTCTAAGCCGGACCCGCTCATGCTGCGGGAATTGTTGGAAGAGTTTTCGCTGCTGCCGCATGAAGCAGTGATGGTTGGAGATACGGAGTACGATATGGAGATGGCTATGCGGTTGGGTATGGATCGTATAGCGATGTCTCACGGCGCTCATCAAGTTTCCCGGTTGCAAAAATATCAGCCGGTAGCGGTCGCGGATAATGTGGCTGAATTGCAGAAACTGTTTCTGTGATGGCCTTGTAGTTGTGACCATGGATGTTAAGACCAAGCTAGCAGGTGTGTAATAACGAATATGTTTGAAAATTCTGAAGATAAAGCGGCGCGGGAATCTTCTGGGCGGCCAGGGGATCAAAAAGAGTGGCGTCTTATTGAAAAAATGGTGATGAGCTCTCTCAATGAACAGCGCAAAGCGCGTCGTTGGGGGATCTTTTTTAAATCGCTGACCTTTTTATACCTGTTTTTTATTGTGATTGCCCTCAGTCCTGGTGTGGGTAAGAACGTTGCTGCGCGTACAGAGCCTCATACGGCGGTTATTGAGGTGAATGGCGTTATCGCTGCCTCCGAGGAAGCTAATGCGGACGCCATTGTGTCTGCGTTGCGGGATGCATTCGAAGAAGAGTCGGCCAAGGCTGTTATCTTGCGTATTAACAGTCCGGGCGGAAGTCCGGTTCAGGCGGGCTATGTCTATGATGAGATTGGACGTCTGAAAGGTGAATATCCTGATAAGAAAGTGTATGCAGTGATTATGGATATTGGCGCCAGCGGGGCTTATTACATCGCGGCCGCAGCAGATGAAATTTATGCGGATAAGGCTAGTCTTGTGGGCTCGATTGGCGTGACCGCATCCGGTTTTGGGTTTGTTGATGCGATGGATAAGCTGGGTGTCGAGCGCCGAATATTCACTGCGGGTGAGCATAAGTCCTTTCTTGATCCATTTGTGCCAGTAAAAGAGGATGAGCGCGAGCTGTGGCAGGGTGTGCTGAATACAACTCATAAGCAGTTCATTGAGCAGGTTGAAAAAGGCCGGGGTGATCGCATTCATAAAGATAATCCGTTGTTATATTCCGGTATGATCTGGAGTGGCGAGCAAGCTTTAGGTTTGGGTCTGATTGATGGCTTGGGCAGCTCTGGTTTTGTGGCTAGAGAGGTCGTGAAAGTGGAAAAGCTTATTAACTACACGCCTAAGCGCAATCCGTTTGATGAGTTGCTAGGAAAATTGGGAGTGAGTGTTGGAAAAGGGGTTGCTCAGGCTGTGCTGGGCTCGGGGCCTCAGCTTCAGTAATCTGTTGGTCAAGGGCTTTGTCTGGGGAGCTTGAAGGCTGCGATGAAGGGTTACGGAATGCGTAACCCTTCTTTTTTTAGTAGGGTGATAAGTTCGATTAGCGGAAGGCCGATGAGAGTGTTGGGGTCCTTTCCTTCGATTTTCTCAAATAAGCTAATTCCCAGGCCTTCAACTTTGAAGCTGCCGACGCAGTCATAAGGCTTTTCGAGCTCGATGTAGCGTTCAATTTCCTCTCGGGATAAGTCTCTAAAATAAACGGTTTGCCAGTCAACGCACGTTCTTGTGGTGTTGAGTCTGGTGTTAATTAGCGCCAGCCCGCTATAAAAGGTCACGGATTCGCCCGAGCAGGCGGCCAGCTGTTTAATGGCTGTGGCCTTGTCGCCTGGCTTCCTGAGTAGCAGTCCATTAAGTGCGGCAGTTTGGTCGGAGCCGATGATCAGATGATCTGGAAACTGCTCTCGGAGGCTTTCCGCCTTTTCTTTGGCGAAGTTGATGGCGATATCTCTGGGGGCGAGGCTTGTTGGCGTTATTTGTTCGTCAAAGTATGGCGCGGCTTGCTGGAAATTGAGATTTAGCTTTTGCAACAGTGCGGCCCGATAAGGAGAAGTTGAGCCTAATATAATAGAAGGATGTGGGCTTTTATTTGTCATCTCTGGGATTGGAATTCTGTTTGAAAGAGAGTGAAAGATCGTTTCGCGACTCTTTTATCGCTTTAATTCCGTGATTTTGCAATCATCTCTTTGACTTTGTTTGGGCGCATCACTAGAATTGCGCGCTTATGAAAAAGCCTGGTATTCCGGAATTGGTAGATCCCTATAAATTGTGTGAGAAAGAACTCACGCTTGAGGGGATCATTTTGGCTAAAACACTCCCAAGATATGCGGATCAGCTGGCGGGTGGCGCAACTGATGATGATCAGGTTAAGGCGTCAGCCCGGTTTAAGCGAGATGAGCAGGGCTCCAGAGTGGCGTATGTTGCATACTCTACTTTGGCGAGATTGACCTGTCAGCGTTGTTTGGGAGAAGTTGGGCTGAAGATTGACGGTGAAACTACCTTCGCCTTTTTAGGTTCCGAATCTGAGTTAGATCAGTTACCGCGTTCCTATGAGCCAGTGCTTATGGAAGGGAGCGAGGTTAACCTGCTCCAGGCAATTGAAGACGAACTGCTGCTGAGTTTGCCCATGTTTGCTTATCATGAGGATGAGCGCTGTAGCGGTGAGTTAAACGAAATTAAGGGGCAGGCGTCCGAGATAAAGGCTGATAATCCTTTCTCGGTGCTGGGCGACCTGTTAAAAAAGTAGACCTGTTTTTTTAGTTTTTAGCGAAAGAGCTAGCTCAGGAGAATTGCAATGGCTGTTCAACAGAATCGTAAATCCCGTTCACGTCGCGGCATGCGTCGTTCACATGATGCATTGTCTTCAGCGGCGTTGTCCATCGACCCGACTACTGGCGAAAAGCATCGTCGTCACCACGTTACTCCAGACGGATTCTACCGTGGCAAGAAAGTGGTTGAGGTTTCTCAGGACTAAGAAGCCCTGTCTTGGAACGCAATATAACAGTTGCGGTCGATACGATGAGTGGGGACTTCGGTCCCTCCATCGTGATTCCTGCTGCATTAAAATGCATCAAAAATAATCCCTTCGTAAGTTTGATTTTAGTTGGTGATGAAGCCGAGCTACGAAGTCTGCTTCGCAATCAGCCTACTTCTCCCCGTATTTCAATTGTTCATGCTCCTGATGTTGTCCGAATGGATGACCGGCCCAGTCATGCGCTCAGAAAAAAGCAGCAGTCGTCTATGGCTGTGGCGTTGTCTTTGGTTCGGCAAAAGGCGGCTCACGCCTGTGTGAGTGCGGGTAATACCGGGGCTTTGATGTTGCTGGCCAGGTCAATACTAAAAACGCATCCAGGGGTGGACCGTCCCGCCATTGTGAAGCGTATTCCTTCTCCTAAAAATCGTTGCTATGTATTGGATCTGGGCGCCAACGTTGATTGCACGGCAGAGCATCTATACCAGTTCGCTCTTATGGGGTCCGCCCTGGTTGAGGCGTTGGAAGGAAAGCCTGAGCCAAGGGTGGCGCTTTTAAATGTGGGGGAAGAGGAAATCAAAGGAAATGAGCAGGTGCGGTTGGCTTCGCGTATGTTGGCGGAGTGTGAGTCGGTTAACTACATTGGCTACGTAGAGGGTGGGGATATATTTAAAACCATTGCTGACGTGGTTGTGTGTGACGGTTTTGTTGGTAATGTCGCTCTGAAAGCTGGCGAAGGGGTGGTTGAGCTGATGATCGGCATGGTCAAGAGCATGTTTAATCGTAACTGGTATAGTCGTTTGGTTGGTTATGCGGCATTGCCAATGTTGCGTAAACTGCGTGATTTGGTGGATCCGTCTCGCCATAACGGTGCAAGTCTAATTGGGCTTCAGGCGACCGTGATTAAGAGTCATGGCAATGCGCAGGAAACCGGGTTTCTCAGTGCTCTGGAGCAGGCTATTTTTGAGGCGCAGAAAGGTGTGCCTGAAATGATAAACTCGCGCCTTGATGAGCTTATATGACGCTCTGATGCAAGTTGTAATACAACTTTGATCTAATTACTCCGTTTAACTGTATTTGAGTATTCTAAGCCGATGAACATTGCTATCTTATTTCCAGGGCAAGGGTCGCAAAGCATTGGGATGTTATCTGATCTCAATCAGGCGTATCCATTGATTGCCGAAACATTTCAGGAGGCGTCCGACGCCTTGGGTTATGACCTCTGGTCGTTGACTCAAAACGGGCCCGAAGATCAACTCAACAAAACCGAAATTACGCAACCTGCTATCTTGACCGCCAGTATCGCGCTGTGGCGGCTGTATCAGCAGAAAGTGAATCCGTCCGTCGCTTTTATGGCGGGCCATAGTCTTGGTGAATATAGCGCTTTGGTCGCAGCTGGCGTCATTGGGCTGCAAGAAGCTGTGAAGTTGGTTCAGTTGCGTGGGCAACTTATGCAGAAGTCTGTCGAAGGGCGGGCGACGGCGATGGCGGCGATTCTGGGCTTGGGTGACCAATCCGTAATTGACGGTTGCCGAGAAGCGGCTGCAGGAGAGTGCGTTGAGGCTGTGAATTTCAACTGCCCAGGACAAGTGGTTATAGCAGGAGCGGAGTCTGCTGTAGAAAGGGCTATTGTGGCGCTTAAGGAGAAAGGTGCGAAGCGTGCTTTGAAGTTGGCTGTAAGCGTGCCCTCCCATTGTGCGTTGATGAAGCCTGCGGCGGAGCAGTTGGCGGAGCATATCGGCTCTATGGCGTTTGACAAGCCATCTACACCTGTTGTCCAGAACGTGGGGGCGAGGTCTGTCGATGATCTTGCTGAACTCAAAGACAATCTGATCAAACAATTATTTTCTCCTGTGTTGTGGACGCAGAGCGTCCAGCATATCAGCGAGAAAGGCGTGGACAGCTATGTAGAATGCGGTCCAGGTAAAGTCTTGGCGGGTCTGGTTAAGAAGATTGATCGCGCCGCTTCAATTCAATCGCTATCAGACGCAGAAGTCTGGAACGCGTTATAGAAGGACTCCCATGATGGATAAAGTAGCCTTGGTGACCGGTGCTTCCAGAGGTATCGGCAGCGCCATTGCGGACTCGTTGGCGAAGGCGGGCTATATCACAATTGGTACAGCCACCTCAGAATCCGGCGCGGCGGCGATTACCGAGCGCCTGAGCACTATCGGTAAGGGTGTGGGTAAAGTGCTGGATGTGTCTTCGGAAGAATCTATTGCACAATGCCTCAAGTCTATTGAAGAAGAATTTGGCGCTCCGGCTGTGTTGATCAATAATGCAGGCATTACCCGGGATACCTTAATCATGCGCATGAAAGATGAGGATTGGGATCAGGTGGTGCAAACCAACTTGAGCTCGGTTTTTCGCATGAGCAAGCTGGTAGTGAAAAGCATGATGAAGGCGCGCTGGGGTAGAATTATTAACATTAGCTCCGTGGTCGCTTCGATGGGGAATGCTGGGCAGGTTAACTATGCTGCAGCCAAGGCCGGAATTGAAGGATTTACACGCTCTCTGGCAAAAGAAATTGGCGCCAGGGGGATTACGGTGAACGCCATTGCGCCTGGTTTTATCGAAACGGATATGACCAGCGAGTTGCCCGAAGCCCAGAAAGAGGCTCTTTTGGGCGCTATTCCCTTGCAGCGCCTTGGTAAGCCATCTGAAATTGCTGAAGTAGCTTCATTTTTGGTTTCTGACGCCGCCGGCTATATTACCGGTGAGACCATTCATGTAAACGGCGGCATGTATATGGGTTAAGTTTGCGCTGCCGCGCTATACGGTGCGTGAACTTTAGCTTGATTAATTAAATAGGGTTCAACTAGACTAGCACGCGATTAAGTGCTTGGTTATGAAATAAGAGTGAGGAAATTATGAGTACTGTCGAAGAGCGCGTTAAGAAGATTGTTTGTGAGCAGTTGGGAGTTAAAGAAGGCGACGTTCAACTGACTTCCAAGTTCGTTGAAGATCTCGGTGCTGACTCTCTGGATACTGTAGAGCTGGTAATGGCGCTTGAAGAAGAATTCGAGACCGAAATCCCAGACGAAGAAGCAGAGAAGATCACAACTGTTCAAGACGCTATCGACTACATCTTGGCTAATCAATAAGAAGTAACCTTCTCAGACCAAGCCAAAGAACCGCTCGCAGGTAGACCTTGCGGGCGGTTTTTTGCTTTTTTGGGGGGGGGATTTTTTAGGGTTGATGCATGTATCTGTTAAATGGCGAAAAAGCGGAACATATATCGATCGCCGATCGAGGGTTAGCCTACGGAGATGGTCTTTTTGAGACTATTCTTGTGGTAGATGGTAGCCCTATTTTGTGGAATGAACACTTGGCGCGTTTGCGACTGGGGTGTGAGCTATTGCGAATACCTTATGACGTGGACGGCGATTCTTTGCTGGAGCGATTGGCTGAGCTACTGGCTGGGAATAAGGAGATGAGCGCCCGATATGTGCTGAAGATTATCTTAACCCGTGGAAGTGGTGGAAGAGGGTATGCGCTACCCGAGCCGCACCGGCCGGTTGAGATAATGGGGTTGTTTGCTGCGCCAGATGTGGTCTCGATTCAGGCTCAGGGAGGCAGTGTGCGGACTCTAGAGTCGCAGGCTGCGGAGTATGGGGCATACGCAGGGCTTAAGCACCTTAATCGTCTTGAGCAAGTTATGGCGGCTATCGAGCTTGATGGGCAATCTTTCGAGGGGCTGATGTTTGATGGCTCGGGGTGTTTGGTTGAGGGAACTCGTACAAATATCTTTCTCTGGGACGAGGAGAAAATCTTCACGCCGACATTGGCGAAATCGGGGGTGAAGGGAGTGCTGAGACAATATATTCTTAACAACGCTCCTGAGTGGGGTTTGCGTATTGATGAAGCGGATATTGCTCGGGCAAAATTAAAGAAAATCAAGGGGATGGCTTTAGTCAACAGTGTGATGGGAGTTATTCCGGTTAATCAATTAGATGGTAAATTACTGAATATTGACTGTGTCATCAAAGAACTCCAAGAAAAAGTCCACAAACAAATCCCGTTTTAGCTTGAGAAAGTTTGTTCTCAAGATCTTTCTGGCTGTATTTCTTCTCTCATTGGCGGTTATTGTCGGCGCATACTATTACGGGCGTTATATGTTATCGCAGCCTTTGCCGGTGGCCGTCACTATTACGATTGAAGTC
The DNA here is from genome assembly GCF_000012985.1 of Hahella chejuensis KCTC 2396. Classification (NCBI taxonomy): domain Bacteria; kingdom Pseudomonadati; phylum Pseudomonadota; class Gammaproteobacteria; order Oceanospirillales; family Hahellaceae; genus Hahella; species Hahella chejuensis. Next base: position 2,197,418 of record NC_007645.1, read on the forward strand.
AAGCGCGGCGACTCTTTGCGGAAAGTCGCCGATAGGATGGCTGAGCAGGGCGTGCTGGAGAGTGCTGAATGGTTTTATTGGTATGGGCGGCTTAGTCGAAAGGATAAGCAGATAGTTGCCGGTGAGTACCTGCTAGAGCCTGGTAAAAATGCCATTGAACTGTTCACTTTGCTGACTTCCGGCGACACTCTGAACTATGCGCTCACAATCATCGAGGGTTGGAATCTGAGAGATGTGCTGCGTGAGTTGGAAAATCATCCGAAGCTGGAAATAACCATTGATTCACAGGACCCGGCGCAACTCGCCAAGTTGCTGGGCATGAACTATCCGCATGCGGAAGGTCTTCTGTTCCCAGACACGTACTTTTATAAGAAAGGGACTCGCGATATAGATTTACTGACCACGGCTCATCGCCGGATGGTCCGTATTCTGGAGAATGAGTGGTCTCGCAAGAGCGCCTGGAGTGCGGCGGCGACTCCCTATGAAGCGCTGATACTGGCCTCGATCGTCGAAAAAGAAACTAGCGTGGATAGTGAGAGAGGACGAATCTCCGGAGTATTTACTTTACGGTTGGATAAAGGGATGCGTCTGCAGACCGATCCCACTGTGATTTATGGTATGGGTGATAAATACGAGGGTAATCTGCGTCGCAAGGATTTGCGTGAAGCGACGGCATACAATACCTATGTCATAAAAGGTTTGCCGCCTACGCCGATCGCTATGCCGGGGCGCGCCTCCATTCATGCAGCGTTGAATCCTGAGAAGACGGGGGATCTATACTTTGTGGCGCGTGGTGACGGTACCCATGAGTTCTCTAAAACACATGAGGCGCATGTGAAAGCGGTCAGGAAGTACCAGCTGCGCCGCAGAGACGACTATCGTTCAACGCAGTGATCGAGCGTTGAAGACGGGCGTGCTACATTGGGTTTAAGTTCGAGTAATTTAATGGGGTAAGCGTTGAAGAAAGGGTTGTTTATTACCGTTGAAGGTATCGAGGGAGCGGGTAAGACCACTAACCTCAACTTTATTCGTTCTATTTTAGAGGAGAGCGGAGAGGAAGTGGTGATGACTCGTGAGCCTGGCGGTACCCCAATGGCGGAAGAAGTTAGAGAGTTGTTGTTACGGCCTCGCGAAGAAGCGGTTTCGTCTACGGCTGAACTGCTGCTCATGTTTGCCGCGCGGGCTCAACATCTGGAGCAAAAGATTAAGCCAACCATTGAGCGGGGCGTTCATGTGCTGAGCGACCGATTTACCGATGCGACCTATGCATATCAAGGTGGCGGGCGTGGTTTGTCCTGGGCGATGATTCAAGACCTTGAAAAGTTAGTGCAGGCGGGCTTTAAGCCGGATCTTACTTTGCTATTGCGCATTGATCCTGAAACTGGGATGGCAAGGGCGAGAAAGCGTGGCGCCTTGGATCGTTTTGAGCGGGAGAAGCTGGAGTTTTATTTCTGTGTTCAGGAAGGTTATATGAAGAGAGTGGCTGAGGATCCGGAGCGCTTTTTGGTTGTGGATGCGCAACAATCGTTAGAAGAAGTACAGGCGGCGATTGCTCAGGGGTTGGCGGCGAAGTTGGCTGGTTAGCCGTATGCTTGAGCCTTGAGTGGCAAGTGATAAAAAACGCCCCGCATTTGCGGGGCGTTTTTTCTTAGGCTTCGGCTTTCGCGTTAGCTGCTTTCTCGGTATATGCATCCATCTTGTCGAAGTTCAGGTAGCGGTAAATGTCGCCAGCCATGCTGTCGATATTCTTTGCATAATCCATGTACTCTTCAACAGAAGGCAGGCGGCCCAATACTGCGCCGACAGCCGCCAGTTCCGCGGAAGTCAGATAGACATTGGCCCCATCGCCCAAACGGTTGGGGAAGTTACGGGTGGATGTAGACAGTACGGTTACGCCAGGAGCTACGCGAGCCTGGTTGCCCATGCAGAGTGAGCAGCCAGGCATTTCTGTGCGTACGCCATTGCGTCCGTAAATGTTGTAGTAACCTTCTTCCATCAGCTGCGCCTGATCCATTTTGGTGGGCGGAGACATCCAGAATCGGGTCTTCAGTGCGTCTTTGTTTTGCTCCAGTAGCTTTCCAGCCGCGCGGAAATGACCAATGTTGGTCATACAGGAGCCGATGAAGACTTCATCCACTTTGTCGCCCGCTACTTCTGACAGCTTCTTGGCGTCGTCTGGATCGTTGGGGCAGCAAACGATAGGCTCTTTGATTTCATCCATATCGATTTCGATAATGGCGGCGTACTCGGCGTCGGAGTCAGCGCGCATCAGGCTTGGGTTGGTCAGCCATTCTTCCATGGCTTTGGCGCGGCGTTCGATAGTGCGAACGTCTCCGTAGCCTTCAGCGATCATCCAGCGCAGCATGACAATGTTAGAGCGCAGGTATTCGGCGACAGAATCTTCAGACAAGGTGATGGTGCAGCCCGCAGCGGAGCGTTCCGCTGATGCGTCGGAAAGCTCGAATGCTTGCTCGACAGTCAGGCTTTCCAAACCTTCTATTTCCAGTACGCGGCCGGAGAAGATGTTTTTCTTCCCTTTCTTTTCAACGGTCAGCAGGCCTTGCTGGATCGCGTAGTAAGGGATGGCGTGAACCAAGTCGCGCAGGGTGATGCCGGACTGCATTTTGCCCTTAAAGCGGACCAGTACTGACTCCGGCATGTCCAGAGGCATAACGCCAGTGGCTGCGGCGAAAGCGACCAGGCCTGAGCCTGCTGGGAAAGAGATACCCATGGGGAAGCGGGTGTGGGAGTCGCCGCCGGTGCCGACAGTGTCAGGCAGCAGCATGCGGTTCAGCCAGCTGTGAATGATGCCGTCGCCAGGGCGCAATGCTACACCGCCGCGGTTCATGATGAAGTCTGGCAGAGAGTGTTGCATTTCTACGTCAACCGGCTTGGGGTAAGCAGCGGTGTGACAGAATGACTGCATAACCAAGTCGGCGGAGAAGCCCAGGCACGCCAAGTCTTTCAGCTCATCGCGAGTCATCGGGCCGGTGGTGTCCTGAGAGCCGACAGTGGTCATACGAGGCTCGCAGTATTGGCCGGGGCGCACACCTTCAACGCCACAGGCTTTGCCGACCATTTTCTGGGCCAGGGTGAAGCCTTTGCCGGAATCGTTGGCGGCTTGTGGGCGACGGAATACATCGGATGGCGCCAGGCCCATTGCTTCGCGAGCCTTATCGGTCAAACCGCGGCCGATAATCAGGGGGATGCGTCCGCCTGCGCGAACTTCGTCCAGCAGGACGTCGGATTTCAGTTCAAATTCGCCGATGACTTCGCCGGTTTCATGATTCTTGACCTTGCCTTCGAAGGGCAGGATTTCGATGACGTCGCCCATGTTCATTTGGGAAACGTCGCACTCAAAAGGCAGAGCGCCGGCATCTTCCATCGTGTTGAAGAAGATGGGCGCGATTTTGCCGCCAATACAGATGCCGCCAGTGCGCTTGTTGGGTACGCCTGGCATATCGCGGCCAATGTACCAAAGTACTGAGTTGGTGGCGGATTTTCTAGAAGAGCCGGTGCCGACTACGTCGCCGACAAACGCGACTTCGTGGCCTTTTTTCTTCAGTTCTTCGATTTGCTGCTCGGCATTGGTAATGCCTTCGCGAGGCATTTTGTACATCGCTTTGGCATGCAGAGGGATGTCTGGACGCGACCAGGCGTCAGGCGCAGGAGACAGGTCGTCAGTGTTGGTTTCGCCTGTTACTTTGAAAACAGTGGCGACAATGCTCTTAGGTACTTCAGGCTTTTGCAGGAACCATTCTGCGTTGGCCCAGGATTCCATGACCGCCTTCGCGTTGGCGTTGCCGGCGTCCGCTTTTTCTTTGATGTCATGGAAAGTGTCGAAAACCAGAAGCGTAGACTTAAGTTGCTCGGCGACGAGCTGGCCAAGAGAGGCGTCGTCCAGCAGTTCAACCAATGTGGAGATGTTGTAGCCACCCTGCATCATGCCTAACAATTGAACGGCTTTTTCCTTGGAGATCAGGGGGGATTGGGCTTCGCCTTTAACGACGGCGGTAAGGAAGCCGGCTTTAACGTATGCCGCTTCATCTACGCCGGGGGGCACGCGATTTTCCAACAAGTCTACTAGCGTTTCTTCCTCACCGGCTGGGGGGGCTTTCAGTAGCTCCACCAACCCTGCCATTTGCTCTGCGTTAAGTGGCTTGGGTGGGACGCCTAGTTCGGCTCGTTCTTCAACGTGTTTACGATATGCTTCTAGCACGGTAGAACCCTCATCATTTCCTGTATCCGCCCTTATGGGGCGGTGTTTTTGATTGGGCGAGAGGTTACTTCGCTCCATATATAAAGACGCAATATTCTATGCCAATGATAGTGCAAAGTTAAGCAAACGCCCTATCAGCCCGGTTGATAGTCGATATAAATTTGAAAAATGTAGCCATTGGTCGTAATAAACTTTCGTGAATGTAGGAAGGTGAGCGGCTCATTGAAAATGGCGTCGGTGATGAGCAGGAGTGGGCAGGGATATGGGAATTTCTGGTATACTGTGCGGCCCGAATTTTTGACGATCAATTTTGACTTACTAGTGCGGAAATTATAGTGGAAATGTCTGTGTCGGCTCCTGAAGATATCGTTAGCTTTTTAGGGTGTGGAACGCCTGAGGCATGGTTGCGTAAAGCCGCAGCGGAACTGCCGTTATTGCTGGTGGATCATGCGCAGTGTGAGAAGAAGGCGGCCTCTTCAGCATTGCAATTGATGTTCCGATACCCTGAGGATATTGAGCTGTCGACGCGGATGTCGAAACTCGCGCGTGAAGAGTTGCGTCACTATGAGCAGGTCGTGAAGATCATGCAGGGGCGGAAAGTTTCTGACCGTAAGCAGACGGCGTCTCGTTATGCTTCTGCATTGCGTGATTGTGTTCGTAAAAGTGAGCCGTACAGACTGGTGGATATGCTAATCATAGGAGCGTTTATAGAGGCGCGTTCCTGTGAGCGATTCGCTCGTTTAATTCCTTATTTGGATGAAGAGTTGGCCACTTTTTACCGTGGATTGCTTGAATCGGAAGGACGTCATTACAGAAATTATCTGAAGCTGGCTAAAGAGCGCTCGCCAGTCGATATATCTGACAGAGTTACTTATATTCGTGAGGTGGAGGCGGATTTAATTCGTACGCCCGACTCAGAGTTTCGCTTTCATAGCGGAATTCCTGCGTAAAGCTAAGGGCCTGACGCTACTTGCGTCAGGCGATATCCTCAGCTTTCAGGTTCAGTAATTGAAAGCCGTCTGCGTCCGCTCTGCCATACCAGGTTTCTTCTCCCCAGTCGCCCAGAACAATGCGCTTTACCTCCCCTTGGGGTAGGTTATAACGATGTGTGTCAGGACGATGGGTGTGGCCGTGAATCAACAGCTCAATCCCATAAGTGTTGAAGGTGTTTATTACCTCGTCCGGAGCGACATCCATAATTACTTCCGCTTTTCCTTGGTTCTTCGCCATGCTGATCTGCCGCATTTGGCGAGCTGTTAATTGGCGCTGATCCAGGGGGCGCGAAAGAAACTGCGACTGAAAGGCTGGGTTGCGAAATGTAGCGCGAGCCTTTTGGTAGGCGGCGTCCAAAGTGCACAGCGAGTCGCCGTGCATCAGTAATGACGGAACGCCATACAGATCAAGGGCATGAGGCTCCGCCAGCAAGGTTGCTCCGCATTGCTTCGCATAGGTTTCGCCAATGAGAAAGTCGCGATTGCCATGCATGAGATGGATGTGCGTTCCTGCTTCCGCAAGTTTGTGCAGTCGCTGCGCGACCTCCACTTGCAGTGGGGACTGTTCGTCGTCGCCTACCCAGACCTCGAAGAAGTCTCCGAGTATATACAGGGCTTCTGCATTCGGGGCTACTTTGTCCAGAAAGTTGAAGAAAAACCGGGTGAGGTCTGGTTTTTCTATTTCCAGGTGTAAATCGGAAATAAACAGCGTTGGCATGATTTATTCGACGATGGCGGCGGAAGTGATAATCACGTCCTCGGCGGGAACGTCCTCGTGAGCGCCTTTGTAAGTGGTGGCGACGGATTTGATCTGATTGACGACGTCCATGCCTTCGACGACTTTACCGAATACAGTGTAACCCCAGCCTTCAGTGGTTTCCGATGTGAAGTCCAGGAATCCGTTATCTGCGACGTTAATAAAAAATTGAGCGCTGGCGGAATGAGGGTCCATTGTGCGGGCCATAGCCACGGAGCCTGTCATGTTGCTGAGGCCATTGTTGGCTTCATTTTTGATCGGCGCGCGGGCTTTTTTGGGAGTAAGGCCTGGCTCAAATCCGCCGCCCTGAATCATGAAGTTAGAGATGACGCGGTGAAAGATGGTGCCGTCATAAAAGCCGTCGCGGACATATTGCTCGAAGTTTTTCGCTGTAATGGGCGCGTTTTCGTAGTCGAGCTCGATTTTGATGTCACCGAAGTTTGTCTGCAAAAGAATCATGTAGTTACCTTTTAAGGCTTTTGAACGGTTAAAACGTCATTTTAGCCAAAAAGCAGCGACCATTTCAGTAATTTGCGCTGCGACGAAGGTAAAGTTTCCCTATAATTGCCGGTTTATCCCCTGTGCGTATAATTCAGGGAGTATTAAAAAGCGAATTCTTTTTGCAGGGCTGAACATCAGCCTTAAGTGCAATAAACATTGATGGTAGAGAAAGCATTTTTATGAGTGAAGGCGAGGCCATAAAGCCCAACTTTATTACCCAGGTCATCGATAAAGATCTGGCGGCGAACAAGCATGGCGGCAAAGTGCATACCCGTTTTCCACCTGAACCGAATGGATATCTCCATATCGGTCATGCAAAGTCCATATGCCTAAATTTTGGCGTTGCTGAAACTTACGCCAATGGTCGTTGCAATCTGCGCTTTGATGACACGAACCCTGAAAAAGAGAGTCAGGAATACATTGACTCTATTACTGCTGACGTTAAGTGGTTGGGGTGTGAGTGGGAAGAGCCGATTAGACATGCGTCTTCATACTTTGATCAATTGTTTGAGTATGCGATTGAACTGATCAACAAAGGCAAAGCCTATGTGTGCAGTCTGACCCCAGAAGAAATGACGGCTTATCGCGGCTCTTTGAAAGAACCGGGCAAACCGAGCCCATACCGCGACCGGAGCGTTGAAGAAAACCTGGATCTGTTTCATCGTATGGCGAAAGGCGAGTTCGCGGATGGGGCTCACGTATTGCGTGCGAAGATCGATATGGCGTCGCCCAATATCAATATGCGCGACCCGATTTTGTATCGAATTCGTCGCGCTCATCATCATCAGACTGGGGATAAGTGGTGCGTATACCCGATGTACGACTACACCCATCCGATTTCAGACGCCCTGGAAGGAATAACGCATTCTCTGTGTACGCTGGAGTTTGAAGACCACCGTCCTTTGTATGATTGGGTGTTGGATAACATCAGTATTGATTGTCATCCTCAGCAGATTGAGTTCGCACGCTTAAATCTGAACTATACCGTCACTAGTAAGCGCAAGCTGAAAAAGCTGGTGGATGAAAGGTTTGTTGAAGGCTGGGATGACCCGCGTATGCCAACTCTTGCCGGCCTGCGTCGTCGCGGTTACACGCCTCGCTCAATTCGTAGCTTTTGTAATGCAATCGGCGTGACGCGTAGTGAAGGCGTGGTGGATGTCGCCATGCTGGAATTTGCGATCCGTGAAGACCTGAATGAGCGGGCGCCAAGAGCAATGTGCGTACTGCATCCATTGAAGGTGGTGATTACCAACTACCCTGAAGGGCAGGTTGAGGAGCTGGTTGCGCCAGCGCATCCTCAAAATGAAGCCATGGGGTCTCGCACGGTGCCTTTTGCAAAAGAGATTTATATCGATCAGGAAGATTTTCGTGAGTCCGCCAACAAACATTTCAAGCGTCTGGTGCTTGGAAAAGAGGTGCGCTTACGTAACGCCTACGTGATTCGTTGCGATGAAGTGATCAAGAACGAGGCGGGTGAACCTATTGAGTTGCGCTGTGTCTATGATCCCGACACTCTGGGTAAAGACCCGGAAGGGCGCAAAGTTAAGGGTGTAATTCACTGGGTCGCAGCAGATCGGGCGGTAGATGTGGAAGTGCGACTTTATGATCGGCTTTTTAATCATGAAAGTCCGGACGCCCAAAAAGAAGTGGAGTTTACAGAATTCCTGAACCCAGAATCGTTGGTTGTCTTGAGCGGAGCCAAGGCGGAGGCGAGCTTGCGTCAGGCGAACTCTGAGATTCCATACCAATTTGAGCGGGAAGGGTATTTTTACCTTGATCCCATCAAAGCAGCTCAGGGTGAACTGGTGTTTAATCGCACCGTCACGCTCCGTGACACCTGGGCGAAAATTGAGGCGAAGGGCGAATAACTTCGCCTTTACGCCGGAAGCAACGTTAACGGTAACATTAGGACTAATAGGTCGTGTTGAAGATATACAGTAGCCTTTCTCAGCAAAAAGAAGAGTTTAAACCCATTCAGGCCGGTAAGGTCGGTATCTACGTTTGCGGAATGACTGTATATGACTACTGTCACCTTGGGCATGCCCGGGTCCTGGTGTGTTTTGACATTATTACCCGTTACCTCCGTGCGAAAGGGTATGACGTTAACTATGTGCGAAACATCACTGATGTTGATGACAAGATTCTGAACCGCGCGCGGGATAACGGAGAGTCTGTCGATGCGCTAACGGCGCGTTTTATTGATGCGATGCATGAGGACGAGCGTGCGCTGGGTGTCCTGTCTCCGACATCGGAACCGCGTGCAACCGGTCACATCGACGAAATTATCGCGATGATTCAGCGTCTCATGGACAAAGGGTATGCCTACCATGCCTCTAATGGGGATGTTTACTACTCCGTAGAGCAGTTTGCGGATTACGGTAAGCTCAGTAAGCAGAAACTCGATGAAATTCGCGCCGGCGCCAGAATAGAAGTGGATGCGGAGAAGCGCAGCCCTGCGGATTTTGTACTCTGGAAGGCGGCCAAGCCAGGCGAGTTGTCATGGGATTCGCCTTGGGGCGAGGGGCGGCCTGGTTGGCATATTGAGTGCTCTGCGATGTCTACTCGGTGCTTGGGCGATACGTTTGATATTCATGGTGGCGGGCCTGACCTTAAGTTCCCGCACCATGAAAACGAGATAGCGCAGTCGGAGGCCGCTACGGGTTGCAAGTATGTCAATTACTGGATGCATGCCGGAGCTGTAAGGGTTAATAAGGAAAAAATGTCTAAATCCCTGGGTAATTTCTTCACAATTCGTGAAATTTTGGATAAATACCCGGCTGAAGTGGTGCGTTATTTCCTCGCCTCCAGTCACTATCGTAGTGCGATTGATTATTCTGATGTCGCCTTGGAAGAGGCGCGGAGCGGGTTGGAGCGATTGTACAACTCCATCCGTGAACTCTATGGGGAGTTGGGTGCTGTTTCAATGGATGAGCCTCTGGTTGGTGAGTATCGGGAGCGCTTCCATCAAGCGATGGACGATGACTTCAATACCTCTTCCGCCGTGGCCGTACTGTTTGATATGGCGAAAGCGGTAAACGTGGCTAAAAAGGAAGACCGAACCAGGGCGTTATCGCTGGCGAAAGGTATGGTTGATCTGGCTGAGGTGCTTGGGCTGCTTCAAGCTGATCCTGAATCGCTGATGCAGGGTGAGGGCGAGGAAGTTGGCGGGCTGAGTGTGGCTGAAATTGAAGACTTTATTGCTCAGCGCAATGCCGCTCGCGCCAATAAGGACTTCGCTGAGTCTGATCGTATTAGAGATTTGCTTAAGGAAAAAGGCGTATTGCTTAACGATTCTCGTGAGGGTACGTCTTGGCAGAGGGCGTAATGCGGTCATTTAAATAACAAAAAGCCCCGGTCATTTATATGAGTGACCGGGGCTTTTCTATATGGAGTCTGCTAAGTGGTTGGCTGCTATTAAGGGAGCTAATCTTTGTGCAGGTGGTTGGCGGCGTAAAGCGTGTTCTCCATAAGCGTGGCGACAGTCATGGGGCCAACGCCTCCGGGCACGGGCGTAATCCAGCTCGCGCGTTCCGCTGCTTCGTTAAATTCAATATCTCCAACAAGCGCTCCGTCATCTCTCCGATTGATGCCTACATCAATTACGATAGCGCCGGGCTTTATCCATTCGCCTTTTACAATGCCTGGGCGGCCTACTGCGACGACGACAATGTCGGCCTGGCTTACCTTGGCGGGAAGGTTGACCGTAAAACGGTGAGTGATGGTCACAGTGCAGCCCGCCAGTAATAGCTCCAGGCCCATGGGGCGCCCGACAATATTGGAGGCGCCAACGACTAGTGCGTCTTTTCCGCGTAGCTCAACGCCAGTGCGGGCTAGTAGCGTCATAATGCCTTTAGGTGTGCAGGGGCGCAGCACGGGCATGCGTTGCGCCAGTCGACCGAGGTTGTAAGGGTGGAAGCCGTCAACGTCTTTGTCTGGCTTGATGCGCTCCAATATGTTGTCCGCGTCCATATGCGTCGGGAGGGGCAGCTGAACGAGTATGCCGTCTATGGCATTGTCCTCGTTAAGGGTGTCGATCAGCTTAAGTAGTTCCTCCTCTGTCGTACTCTCTTCCAGTGTGTATTTTTGGGAGAGAAAGCCGACTTCTTCACAAGCCTTGGTTTTATTTTTCACATAAACTTGGGAGGCGGGATCCTCTCCCACCAATACAACGGCGAGACCGGGTGGGCGCAAGCCGCTATCAATGCGGGCTTTGACGCCTTCTGCAACATTTGCGCGAACGTCCGCGGCGACCTGCTTGCCGTCGATCAGCCTAGCGTGATGGTTGTTCTGGGCGTGAGTCATAGTCATGGCCAACTGATGGGAATAGGGGCCCACATTTTACTGAAATGGCGCTATAGCTCAATTGTTTAATGTAATGCGTCAAGGCTGATCGTGGTGGTCTTGGTTGATTGTTTGAGTCTGGCGGCGAAATCGTGTGCTTGGAGGGAAGGGAGGTGCTGAGAGCTGACTTTGGATACTTCTTTCATTTATATGCGCTCACCGCTTAAAAGGTCCGTGTTGGAAAATATTTTAAGTATTTTCAAATTGATGGTTGACGATGGTGGGCGCCACGAGTATTATTCGCGCCAGCTTTCGCTGAGACGCCTGGTCTCACTAAGAGCGGGGTATAGCGCAGTCTGGTAGCGCGCCTGCTTTGGGAGCAGGATGTCGGGAGTTCGAATCTCTCTACCCCGACCACTTTACTCAGTGAGTGATCACGGTTTAAGGTGGTAATTCGCAAGGATTCGCGAATATAGAGCGCCCGTAGCTCAACCGGATAGAGCATCGGCCTTCTAAGCCGAGGGTTGCAGGTTCGAGTCCTGCCGGGCGCGCCATGCTTTAAAGTGGTGGCCTTAGGTAGCGAAGCATTTGTGGTGGACGTAGCTCAGTCGGTAGAGCTCAGGATTGTGATTCCTGCGGTCGAGGGTTCGATCCCCTTCGTCCACCCCATTCCTCTCAAGCTTTAGGGCTTGTTAAAAAGTTTTGATGTATTTTGCAGAAAAACTACCTCTTATAGTGCGAAAGTGGCGGAACTGGTAGACGCGCTGGATTTAGGTTCCAGTACCGAAAGGTGTGAGAGTTCGAGTCTCTCCTTTCGCACCATGTTAATTTTTTAATAATTGCGAAGCTCCTTGTTTGTATTCTCTACTTGCTAAAGCAGTCGGGGCTCCGTAATATTTGCCTCCACTTTTTTAAGTTGCGTATCAGAATCGAGGATTATCATGCAAGTTTCGCTAGAGTCGACCTCTTCTATCGAGCGTCGAATGACAATTGGTGTGCCGGCAACTCAAGTTAACTCGGAAGTAGAGAAGCGTTTGCAGAAAACTGCTCGTACTGTCCGCATGAATGGTTTCCGTCCCGGCAAAGTACCGATGAGCGTGGTCAAGAAGCGCTACGGAGAAGGCGTGCGCCAGGAAGTTATCGGCGAAATGATGCGCGACGCTTATGTTGAGGCGCTTCAGAAAGAAGACCTGAACCCCGCTGGCTATCCCAAGTTCGAACCTAAGAAAATTGAAGATGGCGAAGATCTGGAGTTTATCGCTACTTTCGAAATCTATCCTGAAGTGTCCATTGGCGACCTCTCCTCCATCAGCGTTGAAAAAGAAGACTTTGAAATCGTTGATGCCGATGTAGACAGCATGATCGAAAAACTGCGTCAGCAGTCTTCTGAATGGAAAGACAGCGAAGACGCAGCTGCTGAGGGCGACCGTCTGACTATCGACTTCAAAGGCATGATTGATGGCGAAGCGTTCGAAGGCGGTTCTGCGCAAAATGCACAGATCGTTATCGGCTCCCAGCGAATGATTCCTGGTTTTGAAGACGGTTTGGTGGGGTTGAAAGCTGGTGATGAAAAAACGCTGGATCTGACTTTCCCTGAAGACTATCACGCAGAAAACCTGAAAGGTAAGCTCGCTCAGTTTGAAGTGAAAGTAAGCAAGGTTGAACGTTCTGAGCTGCCCGAAATTAATGATGAATTTTTTGCACAGTACGGAGTGCAGGAAGGCGGAGAAGAGGCTTTCAAAGTCGAAATTCGCAAAAACATGGAGCGTGAAGCAAGATTTGCGATCGCAAACAAAGTTAAACAGCAAGTGGTTGACCAGTTGCTGGGCTTGAGCGAATTTGAAGTGCCGTCCGCTCTTGTTGACTCTGAAGTTAACAGAATGCGCGAAGATGCTGTTCAGCGCTTTGGCGGCGGTCAAATGAAAGCTTCGCAGTTACCTGCGGAACTGTTTAAGGATCAGGCGGTCAAACGCGTTAAGACTGGTTTGATTTTTGCGCAAGTAGTAAAAGATAACAATCTTGAAGCGACTGAAGAGCAGATCGAAGCGAAAATTCGTGAGCTGGCGTCCAGCTATCAGGAGCCTGAGCAAGTCGTTAGCTGGTATATGAGCAATCCTGAGCAGAAGGCTCAAATGCAGTCTGTAGTTCTGGAAGACGTAGTGGTGGACTTTGTGGCCGACAAAGCGAAGATCGAAACTAAGTCCGTATCATACGAAGACGCTGTCAAGCCAAGAACGGCTCCCGCTGAGCAAGCGGAAGACGGGGAGCAAAGCGCGGAATAAAAAACGCGGTCTTGCGCTAAAAAAGCCAGCAAATTAAGCTAGAATGACAAACAGCCGGTAACGTCCGGCTGTTTGTCTTTTATAGAAAGCAATGGAGTTCTGATAAAAATGGCTCGCGACGACAACGCAACAATGATGAATAAATTAGAAATAGCCAATGCTCTGGTGCCTATGGTGGTTGAGCAAACCGCGCGCGGCGAAAGATCCTACGATATCTACTCGAGGCTATTGAAGGAGCGGATCATTTTTTTGGTCGGCCAAGTTGAAGACCATATGGCTAACTTGGTGGTGGCGCAGTTGTTGTTCCTGGAGTCAGAGAACCCGGACAAAGATATTCATCTCTACATCAATTCTCCCGGCGGTTCCGTGACCGCGGGATTGTCAATATACGACACCATGCAATTTATTAAGCCTGACGTCTCTACGATGTGCATTGGACAAGCGGCGAGTATGGGCGCTTTACTCTTAAGCGGCGGTGCGGCTGGAAAGCGTTATTGTTTGCCGCACTCTCGCGTGATGATCCACCAGCCATTGCTGGGCGGTCTGCAGGGGCAAGCTTCCGATATTGAGATACATGCAAAGGAAATTTTGTTGTTGCGCGAGAAACTGAACAACATCCTCTCCAAGCATACAGGGCAAGATATTGAGACGATCGCTCGTGACACTGACCGGGATAAATTCATGGATGCGGAGATGGCTAAAAATTATGGCCTGATAGACTCCGTGCTTGATAAACGGGTGGTTGGTTAGCATACTTGGTGTATGGTAAATACGTAAGACTAACTAAACCCGTCTTACATGTATTGAATTAATTTAGGGGTAGTTTGATGGCTGATGAAAGAAGCGGAAAGGGCGAAGACAGCGGAAAATTGCTGTATTGCTCCTTTTGCGGGAAAAGCCAACATGAGGTTCGCAAGCTGATCGCCGGTCCGTCTGTATTTATTTGCGATGAGTGCGTAGATCTGTGCAACGACATTATCCGCGAAGAGATTCAGGAAGCGACCACCAGTGACAGCAGCGACAGGTTGCCCACACCTCACGAAATCAAGGAAACGTTGGATGACTATGTAATTGGTCAGACCCGAGCCAAGCTTGCGTTGGCTGTTGCGGTCTACAATCATTACAAACGTCTGCGTTACGAAGACAAAAAAGGTGAAGTCGAATTAGGCAAGAGTAATATTTTGCTGATTGGACCCACCGGTAGCGGTAAGACGCTGCTGGCGGAAACGCTGGCGAGACTGCTGAATGTGCCGTTTACCATTGCTGACGCCACGACGCTGACGGAAGCTGGTTATGTCGGTGAGGATGTTGAAAATATCATCCAGAAGTTGCTGCAAAAATGTGATTACGATGTCGAAAAGGCGCAGAAGGGTATCGTATATATTGACGAAATCGATAAAATTTCGCGCAAGTCTGACAACCCTTCCATAACGCGAGATGTGTCCGGTGAAGGCGTTCAGCAGGCGTTATTGAAGCTGATTGAAGGTACTGTCGCCTCTGTGCCGCCACAGGGTGGCCGTAAGCATCCGCAGCAGGAGTTTCTGCAAGTTGATACTTCGAATATTCTGTTTATATGTGGCGGCGCATTTGCTGGCTTGGAAAAGATTATTCGAGATCGCGCAGAGAAAGGCAGTATCGGTTTTTCGGCGGTAGTGAAGAGTCAACTAAGCTCCAAGTCTGTTGGTGAAACGTTAAAAGACGTAGAAACCGAAGACTTGATCAAATTTGGCTTAATTCCTGAGTTTGTGGGTCGTTTACCAGTCATCGCCACTTTGGATGAACTGGATGAGGCGGCGTTGATTCAAATTCTGACTCAGCCACGCAACGCTCTGACCAAGCAGTATTCCAAACTGTTTGAGATGGAGAGCGTTGAAGTGGACTTTCGCGAGGACGCGTTGCGTTCAATCGCCAAGAAAGCCATGGAACGCAAAACGGGCGCCAGGGGGCTCCGCTCTATACTTGAGCAAGTTCTTCTGAAGACTATGTACGACATTCCTTCAGAGCAGGATGTTTGCAAAGTCGTTATTGACGAGGGTGTCATCGCCGGCGAGTCTGAACCAATCAAAATCTACAAGAACAGCGAGCAGGCTAAACTGGCCGCTGACGAGTAGCCTCTATCGCGGTAATGGTTAAATTACCGCCTGTTTTTGAAGGTTTTTGTAAAAAAAGGGGCTTTAAGCCCCTTTTTTCTAAAATATTCCTATCTTGTAATCATCCTACATTTGTATTTTGCGGCCATTGTCCCCATCATCTATATCAAGTGAAAGATAGTGACCAGCATACGGCGCGTGTAAGAAGCGCCATCAAGTTCTGAGGTGTTATATGGTTGAGGGTTCATCACCTATCGTAATCCCTTTACTGCCATTGCGTGATGTAGTTGTTTTTCCGCACATGGTGATCCCTTTGTTTGTTGGCAGAGCCAAATCTATTAAGGCTCTGGAAGAAGCAACGGAAGGCAATAAGGAAATCCTGCTGGTAGCTCAGCGTGACCCTGCGGACGAAGATCCCGGGCAGTCTGAAATATATGGCATTGGCGCCGTATCCACGATCCTGCAGATGCTCAAACTTCCTGACGGCACTGTAAAAGTGTTGGTTGAGGGCAATTATCGCGCCCATATTGACCGTGTTGAAAACGACGACTATCTCAGCGCGAAAGTTAGTGAGTTGCCTGAGCCAATCTTGTCTGAACGTTCTGCTGACGTGCTCACTCGTTCTCTACTTTCTCAGTTTGAACAGTATGTAAAGTTGAGCAAGAAAATCCCGAACGAACTATCCGACTCATTAAGCAATATTGCGGAGCCCGGACGTTTGGCCGATACCATCGCGGCGCATTTGGAGCTTAAGCTTGAGTCCAAGCAAGAGTTGCTGGAAGTGGTGGATGTTAAGGCGCGAGTTGAAGCGCTGATGCAGCGACTAGAGAATGAGATTGACATTCTGCAAGTGGAGCAGCGTATTCGCGGCCGCGTTAAGAAGCAGATGGAAAAGAGTCAGCGTGAGTATTACCTCAACGAACAGATGAAAGCCATTCAAAAAGAAATGGGCGATCTTGGCGATGGCGGTAATGAACTGGAACAACTTGAAAAACGCATCCTTTCGGCTGGAATGCCTGAAGAAGCGCGCAAGAAGGCGGAGTCTGAGTTAAGTAAGCTCAAAATGATGTCGCCGATGTCTGCTGAAGCGACTGTTGTGCGCAGTTATATCGATTGGATGGTGAATATTCCATGGAAAAAACGCAGCCGTGTTAAGCATGACTTAGATGCGGCGCGTAAAATTTTGAATGAAGACCACTACGGCCTGGAAGAGGTTAAAGAGCGTATTCTTGAGTATTTGGCGGTACAAAGCCGGGTCAAGAAAATGAAAGGGCCTGTGCTCTGTCTGGTTGGTCCTCCAGGTGTAGGTAAGACCTCACTGGGGCAGTCGGTCGCCAAAGCCACTAACCGTAAATATGTTCGTATGGCTCTCGGCGGCGTACGTGATGAGGCTGAGATTCGTGGTCATCGTCGGACTTATATTGGTTCTTTACCTGGAAAACTGTTGCAAAAGTTAGCGAAAGTTAACGTGAAGAACCCGCTATTCTTGTTCGACGAGATCGACAAAATGGGTATGGACCATCGTGGCGATCCAGCTTCTGCTTTGCTGGAAGTGCTGGATCCGGAACAGAATCACACTTTTAATGATCACTATCTGGAAGTGGATTATGACCTGTCTGAGGTCATGTTCGTCTGTACTTCCAATACGATGAATATTCCGCCTGCGCTGCTGGATCGTATGGAGATCATTCGGATTCCGGGGTACACGGAAGACGAAAAGGTGAATATAGCCGAGAAGTACTTGCTGCCTAAGCAAATGGTGAATAACGGCTTGCAGGAAGGCGAGATGGAGACAGATGAGCAGGCCATTCGCACTGTGATTCGTTACTACACAAAAGAGGCTGGCGTACGTGGGCTTGAGCGTGAGATCGCTAAGATCTGCCGCAAAGTGGTTAAAGAAAATGTATTGCTGAAAAGCAAAAAGGGTGAGGCTCGCCGAGTCACCGAAGAAAATCTCGAAGATTATCTGGGAGTGCGTAAGTTCAACTACGGCAAAGCGTCATCTCAAGATCGGGTGGGGCAGGTGACTGGCCTGGCTTGGACCCAGGTTGGCGGCGAGTTGTTGACAATTGAGTGCACCTCGGTCCCAGGCAAGGGCAAGGTGGTGAAAACCGGCTCACTTGGCGACGTCATGCAGGAGTCTATACAGGCGGCTTTGACCGTGGTGAGAGGGCGCTCTCACGTGCTGGGCATCGCCCCTGATTTTCACGAAAAGAATGATATTCACGTACACGTCCCCGAAGGCGCGACGCCAAAGGATGGTCCTAGCGCAGGTATTGGAATGTGTACGGCGTTGGTGTCAAGTTTGACCAACGCGCCGGTTAAGGCTAACGTGGCTATGACGGGAGAGATCACCTTGCGAGGTGAAGTCTTGGCTATAGGCGGGCTTAAGGAGAAGTTGTTGGCTGCACACCGTGGCGGTATTAAAACGGTGGTGATACCACAGGAAAATGTTCGTGACTTAAAGGAGATTCCAGATAACATCAAAAATGAATTGGAAATTATTCCAGTTACATGGATAGATGAAGTTTGGAATATTGCACTGGGGGATGACTTTGCAAATAGGTTATCTAGTGCTGAAGGGGGCGTATCGGAAAAAGATAAAAGCTCCATTAATAAAGGTGATGAAACTTCTGATGGGGCGGACCGTATAAATACGCACTAGTGGAAGAAGCTGCTTGACACGCTTTTATCCGTGTTGGTATAAATGATCGCGTTGTCAGGCAGCGTCCCACAAGGGCTGCCGGCCAATTAAAAGAAGAAAAAGGATGTACTCACGCTCTAAAGTTTTAAGTGTGTTGTATACCTGAATTCCTTCATCACCAGTCAATTAATCAATTCAAAAAGATCTAAGGGGTTTAGTGTGAATAAGTCAGAATTGATTGATGCTGTTGCTGCATCTGCAGACATCTCAAAAGCGGCTGCTGGTCGTGCTCTTGATGCTGTCGTTGAGTCAGTTACTGAAGCATTAAAAAAGGGTGAGCAGGTTACTTTGATCGGTTTTGGTACGTTCTCTGTTAAAGAGCGCGCTGCACGCACTGGTCGCAACCCGCAAACTGGCGCTACGATTAAAATCGACGCCGCCAAAGTTCCCAGCTTTAAAGCCGGTAAAGCTCTGAAAGACGCAGTCAACTAGCATCTTGTGTCCCTAGTAAAATAGGGACGCAATGCAATCGAAGGAGCGGTAGTTCAGTCGGTTAGAATACCGGCCTGTCACGCCGGGGGTCGCGGGTTCGAGTCCCGTCCGCTCCGCCAAGATCCAAGGCGCCCAAGAGCGCCTTTTTTCATTAGAACAGTACAACCAGATTTGGAAGTTAGAATTCTAAGAGGGGCGCATGCTTCAAAATATTCGGGATAACGCCCAGGGCGTGATCGCCAAGGTGATAGTCGGCCTAATTGTAATGACGTTTGCCTTCTTTGGCGTTGAGTCTATCGTTGGAGGGCTCAGCGGCGAGCCCGAAGTTGCGTCAGTCAATGGCGAACCTATCACCAAGTCTCAGTTTGAACGTAAGTTCGAGAGAAACCGTCTCCAGGCAATCGCCGGCATGGGAGAGAATTACGATCCCAGCAAAATCGATGAAAACAAACTGCGTAAAACCACCCTTGACGAATTTATTACTCGCGAAGTTCAGCTACAGGCTGCGCGGGAGGCTGGTTTCGCTGTTTCTGATGCAACCATCAACAATTTCATTACCCAGTGGCCGATGGCCCAGAAAGACGGTAAATACGACAATAACCAGTTTATGGAGGCGCTCCGCAGGATTGGCATGCGTCCTATGGAGTTCCGTAAAGAGTTATCGGATGAATTGCTGGTGGGACAATTGCAGTCCGGAATTGCTCAGACCTCTTTTGTTATTGGAGAAGAGTTGAATGAGTTGCTGAGAATGGAGCGTCAAACTCGCAGTTTCAGCTACTATCGTCTTAATGCTGAAGATGTTGCAAAAGACATTGAGATTAGCGACGCGGAAGCAGAGGAATACTACAACTCGAATAAAGACGAGTTTATCTTGCCTGAGCGCATCATCGTGAACTATATCGAGCTGACCCGGGATGCATTGGTGGGGCGCGCAGAAGTTAGCGATGAAGAAGTCAGCGAGCGTTATGAGCAGGAAAAGAAAGAATTCCTTCCTTCTGAGCAGCGCCGCGCTTCCCATATCCTGATTGAAACTTCCGATGACGTATCTGATGAGCAGGCATTGGCGAAGGCCCAAGAAGTTGAGCAGAAGTTAAAAGACGGCGGCGACTTTGCTGCGTTGGCGAAAGAGTTCTCCAGCGATCTGGGGTCGGCTAACGACGGCGGTGATTTGGGGTATGCTCAGAAAGGCGCATTTGTTGAGCCTTTCGAAGAGAAACTGTTTTCCATGAATGTTGGCGATATTTCTGAGCCGGTTAAGACTGAATACGGCTATCACATTATCAAATTGAACGATGTCAAAGCCGTTGAGATGCCAAGCCTGGAAGAGTCCAAGGACCGCATAGTCAAAGAGCTGCAGGAGCAGAAGGCGGATAGCCTGTTTGTTGAAGTCAACGCTAAACTGAAGGATATCACTTATACCGCTGATGATCTGGCGGGGCCCGCCGGGGAGTTAGGTCTGACAGTGCAAACGTCTGAGCCGTTTTCCAGAGAAGGCGGGCAAGGTATTTTCAGTGGACCCCAGGTAGTTCAAGAAGCTTTCTCTGCAGATGTAATCGAAGACGGCCACAACAGTCAGGTTATCGATCTGGGCAGGGAAGGAAGTCTGGTATTGAGAAAGAAAGAACTGTTGCCCAGCGTTCCACAACAGTTTGCTGAAGTGAAAGAGGCGATTAAACAGAAGTTGGCTGTACAGAAAGCGAAAGACACTCTGGCGGCGAAATCGGAAGAGATGGTCGCCCAGCTTAAGAGTGGCGATCTGGCTCCGGTCTCTAAAGGCGCCGATGGCCAGCAAACTGGTTGGGTGGAGCTGAACGATGCTCGTCGCTCTCAGGCTGGCGCTGCGGATATTGCCCGCTTGGCCTTTAAGTTGCCTAAGCCAGAGGAAGGTAAGCCTGTTATAGAGAAGTTTGAGACAAACTTTGGTTATGCCGTCATCGTTCTGAATGAAGTGAAGGATAATACGGAAGACCTGAGCGAAGCGGAGCAAAAGACCTACAGAACCTTTATGGCGAGCCGTAATGGTCAGCGTGAATACAACGACTACAATGAGAAAATTCAAGACGCGGCGGAAATTGAGCGTCTGTAAGTTTTCCAATTTAAGACAATAAAAAAGACGGCGTGAGCCGTCTTTTTTATTGTCTAGAAGAAACCGTCACCATAAAAAAAACAAACACTTTGTAAAAGGCTATTTCCTTGGGAAGCGGGATGGCTCCACTGAGAGCCCTCCGCCAAACCTTGATCCCTCTGGCGCTTGTCGCATAAGGGTTTTTACCGATCTTGCGTCCCCGTCTAACTGAGAATTGTGTACTGGTTATCTTTACCAGAAAGGCAATTGCGGTATCTTTACTTTACAAACAGTTACGTTGTAAACCCGTAATTTCGCAGAATAAAAACGAGTGAAAATGAATGCTTCTAGTGCTAGCCGGTTCGGTGCTCGCTTTCAATATCGCTAATGAGGCGGCAATTGTTGAGCCGCAGCCTAAAGGGGTTGTGGTGTATCAACAGGCAATCAGCACGGCGGGTAATGACGTTGCATTTTTGCGTTATGACACGATGGTTGAGCCCGCGAAAGAGCAGAAGTTCCGCAATATCACCAAGCAAGCCTACGACTACAGTTGCGGGTCCGCCGCGTTGACCACAGTGTTGGAGCATTATCTGGGACGTACTTTTGAAGAGCGTCAGATTATGGAAGGTTTGCTTCACTATGGCGACGCTGCGCGTATTGTAGAGCGCCGCGGTTTTTCCATGCTTGACTTCAAAAGATTGGTGACAGCGCTGGGATATCCCTCTGGCGGCTTCAAAGCGGAGATTGAAGACTTGGCTGAGCTGGATCACCCCGCTATCGTGCCGATCCGCTACGGCGGCTTCAAACATTTCATAGTTGTCCGCGCAGTTCGCGATAACCGCGTTTTTGTGGCGGACCCATCGTTGGGCAACATCACTTTTACGGTAGAACTGTTCAAAGAGCATTGGGATCAGAATGTTCTCTTCATCGTCTTTCCCGGTAATACCAAGCCAGTAGACGGACTGGAATTGAGAGAAGAGGACATGCGCTATGTGGATGAACAGACCTTCACCTTAAATGCGTACCGGGAATTCCCTCAGTTTCATGAGGCGACGGAGTTTCGTATACGTAACGAACTGGAAAGACTTAAAAACAACGAAGACGGTTCAGTTAACAATACCAACAAATATTTGCATTACAAACGCAACTAAAACGTCCTGAAAACGTAACCGTCTGGAAAAGCTAATAAATACAATAACATTAAGGGAAAGCTAATGAAGCATTGGGTAGTATCCTGTGTTTACTGTGCGCTTACTTTTACTGCTGCTTCGTCTGTCTTAGCTGATGATGAACAAAGCAGCGTGGACAAGGCGAGAGAGGCGTTGACCAAACAGGAGGACGATGCCGATTCCGCCAAACAGCTGGAGGAAGTGTTCCAGGCGGCGGAAAAAAACTACTCCTTGTTGAAGAAAGGCAAGATGTCATTGACCTATGCCTTTGACTACAGCTACTTCGGCGATCAGCGCCTGGATATTGATATCGTCAACGGTTCATTTCGGAATTTTGACGTTACGCCTGCGGCGCAACATACCTTTACCAACACTTTTACTTTTGACTACGGCGTATTGGATAACCTAACCCTGTCCACACGTGTGCCGCTGTCCACTAAGTATGATACCGAGACAGAGTTGAATAACTCTGACGTGGGGGATGTTTCACTGACCGCCCGTTGGCAGCCATTCGCTTATGTGCCTGGGAAGCCGTCCTATACCCTGTTTAGCACCTTCAAGTCTAAAACCGGGGTCAGCCCGTATGAAATTGACGTCAAAAGACAACTGTCTTCCGGTAGCGGTTATTACTCGTTTTCCGTTGGAGGCAGCTTCTCGAAGGTGCTTGATCCGGTCGTCATATTCAGCTCAGTCAGTTACACATTCCCTCTGAAAGAGACGGACTTGAACCAAGTGCGCGGTGGACAGAGACTGGTGTCTGTGGAGCCCGCCAATTCCCTGTCGCTATCGGCGGGTTTTTCTTATGCGCTGTCATACGACGTATCGCTCAGTGTTTCGTCTCAGTTGAGCTATTCGGATGAAACAGTTTTGACTTTTCATAATGGCAATAAAGCAGTCGCTCAGGACCAGGTCAGCAGCCTGATGAGTTTCGCCATGGGCATTCGCGTCAGTGAAACCAAAATCATTAACACCTCTGTGGGGTTTGGTCTCACCGAGGACTCGCCTGATGTAACTATCGGGGTGTCCATCCCCATCAATATTGCGGGACTTAAAGAACAATAAGCGGGAACAACAATCAGGCAGAGTTGTAAGATGAGCTTAAATATTAATAAGAATACGAAGCTCCTGGCTACGGCGGGGCTATGCGCAGCCTGCTGGAGTGGAGTTGCAACCGCCCAGTTGGCGACGAATCTGATGGTGGACCCCTATGCCTTATCGCTGGGAAATGCTGTGACGGCGGCGCCTCCCGGTGTGGCTTCCATTCATTATAATCCCGCCGGACTGACCAAGTTGAAAGGACGTCAGCTGGCGGTGACGCTGATGGGGGTGCACGCCAATATACAATCGGACTTCTATGCCCCCGAAGGCTATAACGTATTCGGTATCGATGGGGTGGAAAACGACCCCATATTCGATGGCGATACGGTCGCCAGGAGTCGCACGAATACCATCGCCCTGTATGTGCCAGGCTTTGGCCTTCAGCGTCTGCCGAAAGGCCCGCCGGCTCTGGCGCCTTCTGTGGGATTCAGTTTGAACCCGCCGGGCTCCAAATTCACTTTTGCAAATCTTACCTATGGCCCTGAAATTCTGGGTTATTACCGGAAGAAAGACGACCCCGCCAGATATCTTGGGAAGGCGCTGTCGTTGCAGCGCTTTACGTATTTGTCGCCCTCATTTGGCTATGAAATCAACGATGAGTGGTCTGTAGGGTTTGGCGTCAGCATGTCGTCTCAATCATTGGCGTTGGATACTTATACCCGGGCTCCTAACTTGATGATCGGCGTATTGGAAGTCCTGCAGGACGCCTTTAATTGTGAGACCGGGGAAGAGCCGCTGGCTCCGTTTTTGGGCTTGTGCGGCGGTAATGTGGGTCCCTGGGACGATATCGGTGGGATGAGTATTCAGGTGCAGGAGACATTGTCTCCCAAATATCACCTTGGCGTGCTCTGGGAGCCAACGGATTGGTTCGCATGGGGGGCCAGCTACCAAAGCGAGTCAGACATGAAGTTGAAGGGGACTTATGAACTCGCGTACACCGATGACTGGTCCGGTTTCTGGCGTTCCTTCAACGGCTCGATCGTTGGCGCTGTTACCGCCGGGATATTCTCACTGCCTTCCGGGACTCCCAGAGAAGCCGGGCAGCTATCCATCGACCTGACGCATCCTCAGCATTTTCAAACTGGCGTCAGTGTGAAGTTGAATCATCAGTTTACGGTAAATGTGGACGTGGGTTGGACGGATTACAGTTCCTGGGACTCTTTCCTGCTTAAGTTTGATCGTAATCTGGAATTCCTGGGGGCGGCGCGCCTGTTGTCGCCTAACGCTACTGCGAACACCATGCGTTTGCCGCTGGAGTATCAGGATGTCTGGAACCTGGGCGTTGGCGTCGAGCATCATCTCTCCAGCCGTCTGGATCTTCGTTTTGGAGTGGAGATGCGTAATTCGCCGATCCCCCATAATCGCCGCGATATCCTGGCCCCACTGAATGACACTGTACTGTACAGCGTCGGCATGGGGTACAAGTGGGATAGAGACACGACGGTGGACTTCAACCTCAGCTATATGCGCAGTTGGCAGTATATTCCCGCCGGCTCCAGTTTGAACCTGAACGACGACGGTATTCAGAATATTGTTTATAACCCCTACGCAGGCGTGAATGTGGAGACCAATCTGAAACTGATCATGGCGGGCATGACCTTCCGGACGGCGTTTTGAGCATGAAGAAGACTGTATCACTTCTTTTGCTGGCGTTATTGAGTAGTGGTTCGGCCTTGGCGGACAGGTATTACACCTGGGTGGATGAAAATGGCCAAGTGCGCCATACGCTGATCCGCGAGACGCAACCGGAGCCTTCGGCGCAGACTCAACAACAAACGCAGCCAGAAGCGGTTCAATCGACGCCTGAACAAAGTCCGGGCTCTACTGAGACGACAGTTCCCCTTATTGAGCAGGAAATTAACGCGGAGTTGAGGGTTTCCAGTGAAGCGCCGGGAGACGCTGTTGCGAATGAATCCCGGGAAGTGTCTAAAGAGGAGTCGCCTCAGCCTCAACTGAGTCAGCCCAAATCAAGCCATCGTGAAATCATTGACGAGTCTACTTACATCGATGCGGTGGAACTGGAAAAACGAGGCTTCGTGCGAGAAGGCGACAGCCGTTTTTACACCTGGGTTGATACTAACGGGGTCATGCATACAGAGGAATATCATCCCGCCGACGCCAAGTCCAAGGCGCGCGCGCAGCCTCTGCAGCCCGCTCAGGTCGTGGCGGATGAGCAGCGGATCGAGAAGACCCGTCTTCCTGATGGCGCAGACCCCCTTGCCGCTGATCTGCTGGGGCTGAACGCTCCGGGCGCGAAACAGGAGATTGACCTCGTCTACGATCGCTGCTGTGAAAAACTGGCGAATGACGAGCGGGTTGAGCTTGAGTTTGATGGCGGGGAATTGTTAGAGATTCGCAAGGACGAGCAGGGCTATAACTTTGGCGTAGGCTACAGCCTCTATCGCGTGGTGGAAATTCCTGAAGGCAGCGTTAATCGATTGTTGCAGTTGCGGGCTTATGCGCAACCTGATGCGTTTTACCCCTCGGTATTGGTATTGGATAGCGATTGGAAACCGGTGCGCTTTCTACAGGACTTGCTCTATATCTATGAACCGGAGAACTGGTTTCGCTATGGCTATCTGGAAGGGTTTCTCAGGATAAAAGCGAAGGATGAGAAGTATCTCGTCTTGTTGACGACGGGGGCTGATCTTAAAAAACGCACCGTTGCGGAGGGAGTGGCTGACAAACCGGTCGTTATCAACCACTCCGCCAGCGGCATACTGCATCTGGCCGTTTTGCCGCCCGAATAGGCGAGAGAGTGAAGATTAATCCTCAGGAATGGCGGGATTGATCCACGGGAAAGAGCGCCAGTAGAAAAGACCGCCGCCGGCCGGCGCTGTGCAATTGTAACGGAAGCGACGGCCTTTGAACGGCGCTACACCGACCACAGTCACTTCGTTATTGTCCACTGCGCTGTCGAGAAGTCCCTGCCCACTGCCGTAGCATGTGACTTTTGCGTTCAACTCAGTGCTGAAGCGCAATTGCGGAGGGTTGTTGTCCGCAATCAGGATGTTCTGCGGCGATAGCATCTGTGCAGGCAGCGGCAGCGTACTCAGTTTTTCTTTTAACTGCGGCACGGAGCTGTAGGCGTTGGAGGCGGGAAAACGGGGCAGGGAGGTCCAATCGCTATCAGGCCCGATAGGGCCGGAGTGCTGGCCCAATCCGACGTAACCCAATGAACTCACCAATTTTTGCAGTGACGCGTCGTATTCGCCGTAAGGGTAGGCGAGTAGTTTGAGTGAAGCGCCGGTCTCTTCCTCGATTCTTTTTTCCGCTTGCTCGATATTTTGAGTCATGCGG
The DNA here is from genome assembly GCF_000012985.1 of Hahella chejuensis KCTC 2396. Lineage (NCBI taxonomy): Bacteria > Pseudomonadati > Pseudomonadota > Gammaproteobacteria > Oceanospirillales > Hahellaceae > Hahella > Hahella chejuensis. Next base: position 2,223,308 of record NC_007645.1, read on the forward strand.
GCGCGCCAGGCGCTGGCGTCTTCACTGGGTTTGACTTCCACCATGTGGATGTGGCCCAAGCCATGGTTCGCCACCACTCCGCCGTGTTTACCCATTTCCCTGGCTTGCTCCCAGGTAATGTGAGTGCTGCGGTGATTATCGAGCGCGTCCGGGTTCAGGAATATCGTGAATGGGTAGCCGCGCTCTTTTAGTAGCGGATATGCGGTTTCGTAAATGCTTTTGTAGCCATCGTCAAACGTCAGTGCGACCGTTTTTTCGGGCAGACCGCCGCCTTCCTGTAGCGTACGGATGATCTCCGCCAACGGCAGCACTTGATAACCATTCTCGGCGATAAAGTTCATGTGCTGACGAAAGAGGTCCGGGGCGGTGGAGGTGCTGCGTGGGGTCTCGTCGCTAATGTGGTGATATTGCAGTATGTATGCGCGAGCGATGCTCTCCTGAGCCTGGGCTGATGCGCAAAGCAAGACGCCGGCGGCGATTCCAAGTTGCTGAATCCGACGGGTGATAGGCGTTGCGGTGTGAGAATAGCGTCCGTTATTCATAGTGAGTAATAAACCTTCAATACTTCATATGCTTCCGTGATGGCTTGAAACAACGCGGTGTCTCCGCCACGGTCCGGGTGATGCTCCATGGCGAGGCGGCGGTAGCGGGCCTTGATCTGTCCAGCGTCGCTATTTGGAGCGCACCCCAGGGTGTCCAGCGCGGATTGCTTTTGATGGGGATGAACATACATCAGCCAAAAATCCCTGATCAGCTTCTCCACGTCTGCGGCGCTGGTGTCGAATAAGTTTTTTGGATTGAGGTAGTATTCCGCCAAAGGGTCCACCGCCGCCGGCGCGTTGTGGTTGCTGTGAGCCTCCACATCGTAGTGATAAAGGGTGATGCGTACGGAGGTCATGGCGAGGACCAGATTATGTTCTTGTAACCACTTGTTTTTCAATCGATAAAGCGTGTGAAATGTCAGAAAGTGGGTCTGAAAGAGATCCAGTGGAGATTGCAGGCAGCTCTCTGAAAAAATGCGATATGGCGGCAGGGTCAGTTGTTTGATTAAGTCGTGTTCGGAAATCATTGCCGGGCCGGGGAGTAGAATCTCTGCGACGGCCTGTTCCAGCTTTTGCGTCAGATAACGCCAACTGGTCGGCTCGCGGGAACCTTCCGTACCTGCTAGGGTCAAATCCCCTGGTATGTCTGGATGATCGAAACTCATGAGCGTAAGACTATTTTTAATCCTGATTGTTATGGGCTGGTTGTCGGGCGAAGCCATTGCGGCGCCGAAGGCCGAGTATTGGAGCCTGTGGGACAAGGCCAATGAGCGAAACCCTGCTTTGCTAGATCATAGCACTTGGACTCGCCTTCTGCAGACCCACCTTAGTGATGAGGGGGACGGTTTCGCCAGGTTGGCTTACGGCAGGTTTACGGCGGAAGAGAAACGTCAGCTGGATAACTACATTGCGTCACTAACGGCCGTTGATCCCCGCGAGTATTCCAGAAATACGCAAATGGCTTATTGGCTTAACTTATACAACGCCCTGACCGTACAGCTGGTGCTGCAACATTATCCGGTAGACAGCATCAAGGATATTGGCGGCGGCTGGTTTCGCTTTGGCCCCTGGAACGATACGATCACCCATGTACAAGGGCAGGCGCTGACATTGAACGATATCGAGCACCGAATTCTCCGTCCCATCTGGAAAGACAAACGCATCCATTATGCAGTCAACTGCGCCAGCCTCGGCTGCCCGAATCTCTACCCAGAAGCCTTCGATTCCAATCGCCTGGAAGAACAGTTAAACAACGCCGCTCAAAACTTCATCCGTCACCCCAAAGGCGTGGCCTTCATCAAAGACGGCCTGCGACTGTCTTCCATCTACGACTGGTATCAAAGCGACTTCGGCTCCCGGCAAGAACTTCTTGATCATCTCACCAAGTACTCAGCGGAGCCGGAGAAAAGCCGCTTGGAGAATTATAAGGGCGGCATTGAATACGCTTATGACTGGAAGTTGAATGATGCGCAGTAGTTATTCAAAAGTTCGAGGGCTTGAGTCAAGCGCTTCCAGAATGTCCTTGCGTTGAAACGTAAGTTTGTTGCTGGTGAACTCAGACCCGAGTCCCATTAGCGGGTGGGTGAGCTGTATTTCGATGTAATCAAAATCCACATTGGATAAAGGTACTTTGCCGCCGTCGTCCAGATATAGTTTTAGTTCTTTAAAATCGAAAGCGGCGTAGCTTGATCCATTTTTCTTATGTAGCTCAAGCTTTGTTCCATCAGTAACATATGGTCCTCTTCCTATTGAGTAGGCAGTAATCTTATCTCCCTTTACTAAATTTACTCTTAACTGAAGCAAATTTTCCTGTGTATCGATTTGAGGGCTTTCGGACTGAAAGCTAAAAAACAGGTACTTTCCAGGAGAGGGCAATTTTTCATTGATAGGTTTTTCGATTTGCGCAAGCCCTACGTGAGGGGAGGAAATTGTCACTTCGCTGGACGCGCATCCTGAAGAAAGTAAACAAAGGGCTACTAACATATTAAATAATGCTGCTCTGACCATGTGTAATTTCTATTTTACCTCCCTGTGATACAAGGCTATTTACCAGATCAGTGATATAACGCATCTCATGGTAATGTTGGTGGTAGCCCCCAGCAATCAGCCAATCTGATTAGGTTGCGAGGGTATTCTATCCTGAGTATAAGAAGGTATTCATTGTTTACAGACTGAACAAAAACTGCACTGGCGTTAGACGGGGGGATTTAGGCTATAATGCGCACCCGTTAACCGGAGGTAGTGAGATATGACGGCGGCTTTTAAGTCAGAGATGGCGCAGCGCGATCGCTTGGAGTTGAATAAACTGAGAAAACTGCTGCGGCGTGAAGTCGGCAGGGCGATTGCTGATTTCAATATGATTGAGGATGGCGATAAAGTGATGTGCTGCCTCAGTGGCGGTAAAGACTCTTACGCCATGCTGGATATCCTGTTGAATCTGAAAAAGCACGCGCCTATCAGCTTCGAGGTTATCGCGGTCAACCTGGATCAGAAACAGCCTGGCTTTCCCGAGCATGTCCTGCCTGAATATCTGAGCTCCCTGGGCGTTGAGTATTACGTTATCGAGCGTGATACCTACAGTATTGTGAAAGACAAGATCCCTGAAGGAAAAACCACTTGTGGTCTGTGTTCACGCCTGCGCCGTGGGATTTTGTACGATTTCGCCGTTGAGCATAAGTGCACCAAGATTGCGTTGGGACACCACCGTGACGACATCATGGAAACGCTGTTCCTGAACATGTTCTACGGCGGCAAAATGCGCGCTATGCCTCCCAAACTAAAAAGCGATGACGGACGCAATATTGTTATCCGTCCTCTGGCTTACTGTCGTGAAAAAGACATCGAGCGTTACGCAGGTCTGCGTGAGTTCCCAATCATTCCCTGCAACCTGTGCGGCTCTCAGGAAAACCTGCAGCGGCAGAACATTAAAATGATGCTGCAGGACTGGGATAAGCGCTTCCCCGGTCGTCTGGAAAATATGTTCCGCGCCGTGCAAAACGTGTTGCCCTCGCACCTTTGCGACACCAGGCTGTATGACTTCGACAAGCTGGAGCGATACAGCATGGAGCCTGAGGAGTTTAATCAAATCAGCGTGCTTAACCTCTAAACAGACATAAGTCAGACGGGTCGGGTTCACCGGCCCTTTTCGTCTGTTTGCAGCTATCATCCGTCGGAGAATCAAGCGCCATGACGCCTTTATTGCTAGCCATTCTCAGCATTGTTGTTGGCGTTTTTCCGTTATTGGTCGCCAGTATGGCGAAGGCGATTGCAAACTCTCTGGGCGGCTCTTTAAGCGAGGCGGATTGCGAGGGTTGCATGCTGTTCGGAAGAGACATCAGCCCGATTCTCTACAGAATGTTCGTCTTCGCCTGGTTGAGTATGTTTACGCTTGGTTTAGGCATGCTCGGCGTCATGGGCGCGATTGTCTGGGCTCTGTTGAGTTAATCCTTCCGCTAATAATCTCATCTGCCTATTCTCTCCTGGCGCTGTTGCCCAACCCTGTTCCCAATATCTGCGCCGATCTAAATTAACATATCGTAATTCTTTGATTTAATTGATGGCTTTTATGTCTATCCGGCGCTTAGGTTGTCATGAAGAACAGCTTTTATTCGGCGTTCGCGCTGATATGTTTTCCCCGCTGAGAAGCGGCCCAATCGGTTAGTTTTCTTATCCTATAGGCGTATCTCGACATACGCTCCTGCGCCGACCGCGGTTTTGCGAGTCGGCTTTTTTTCGCCTTTTTTATTGCTTCGACTTATCAGGCCCATAGTCTTTTCCTTTAGGCAAAACATTTTGCGAATGTGTCATACTCGTGCGCTCGAATTAAGCGAGCAGTATCAGGCTCCGCCTTTCGCTTATCCGCCAACTGCCTGAAAGAAAAAGGACCTGCTTATGTTAGCCAAATCCTATCCCTTCTATCTCGCCAACGAACCTGTCGCAGATCCTCGCGGCTGGTTGCCGGTCGAAGACAAATACACCGGAGAAGAATTCACCAAAGTCGGTCTGGCCGATCACGATGATATTGAGAAGGCGATCGCCGCTGCGGAAAAAGCCGTGGCCCCGATGCGCAGAATGCCGGGATACAAACGTCGCGATGCGCTGCTGCATACTGTCGCGCGTCTGAAAGAGCGCTCGGAAGAACTGGCTCAGGCGCTGGTGCGGGAAGCGGGCAAGCCGCTCAAGGACAGCCGCGGTGAAGTGGGACGTTTGATTGAAACCTTTCAGATTGCTGCGGAAGAAGCTGTGCGCAATAACGGCGAATGGCTGGATCTGGCTTATTCTGAACGCAGTGAAGGCTATCAGGGAATGGTGCGCCAGTTCCCGATTGGCGTCTGTTCGTTTATCACCCCCTTTAACTTTCCTTTGAATCTGGTGGCGCACAAGGTGGCGCCGGCTATCGCGGCCGGTTGTCCGTTTGTGCTCAAGCCCGCCAGCCTCACGCCCATCGGCGCATTGATTCTGGCGGAAATTCTGGCAGAAACAGACCTTCCCAAAGGCGCCTTCTCCGTCGTGCCCTGTAAAAAGGACGACGCCATGGCGCTGATTTCTGATGAGCGCATCAAGCTGCTGAGCTTCACTGGTTCTCCGGCGGCGGGGTGGCCCATGAAAGCGAAGGCGGGCAAGAAAAAAGTCGTACTGGAGCTGGGCGGCAACGCGGCCTGTATCGTGGAGCCGGAAACGGATCTGGATAAGGCGATCCCACGCATTCTTTTTGGCGGTTATTACCAATCAGGACAAAGTTGCGTGAGCGTGCAGCGCGTTCTGGTGCAGGAGTCTTTATATGAAGACTTCAAACGTCGTCTGGTGGCGGAAGTGGAAACGCTGAAGACGGGCGATCCCAAAGATGAGGATACTTTTGTGGGCCCGCTGATCAGCCGCAAAGAGGCGGACCGGGTGGCGTCCTGGATTAATGAAGCGGTAGAGGCGGGCGCTGAACTGCTGATCGGCGGCGAGCGCAGCGGCAACGTTATTACGCCTACGGTGCTGGCTAATACTCCACGACATTGCAGCGCTTACAACGAAGAAATCTTTGGGCCGGTGACTGTCCTGGAATCCTACAAGACTTTCGACGACGCGTTGCAAGCCGTCAATAACAGCAAGTTCGGCCTGCAAACCGGCGTCTTCACCCGTGACGTGGAAAATATGCAGAAAGCCTGGGAAGAGCTGGAAGTCGGCGGCGTCATTATCGGCGATGTGCCGTCCTGGCGTGTGGATCACATGCCCTATGGCGGCGTGAAAGACAGCGGCATTGGTCGGGAAGGGGTGCGTTACGCCATGCAGGACATGAGCGAACCACGCTTGCTGGCGATCAAGCGCCAAAGCTGATTGTGTTGCGAGGGATTCTGGCGCCGCCATTGCGCCTGGATATGGAGTACGTATGAAAACCCTGTGGAGAACTGAATGAAAACAGAGCACGGGGGCGAGAAAGCCTCAGACCTATTTGTCAAAGCGCTGGAAAATGAAGGCGTCAAACATATCTTCGGCGTGCCCGGAGAAGAAAACCTGGACTTACTCGAGTCGCTGCGGGGTTCTTCCATTAAGCTGGTGTTGACCCGGCATGAACAGGCGGCGGCCTTTATGGCGGCCACCTATGGCCGTTTGTCTGGTAAAACCGGTGTTTGTTTATCGACATTGGGGCCTGGCGCCACCAACTTGGTGACAGGCGCCGCTTACGCAAAGCTTGGCGCTATGCCGTTACTGATGATCACTGGACAGAAGCCGGTGAAGAAGTCCAAGCAGGGCCTGTTTCAGATTGTCGATGTGGTGGACATGATGCGTCCATTGACCAAGTTCACCCATCAGATCATCAACGTCAACACCATTCCCTCGAAGATCCGTGAGGCGTTTCGTCTGGCGGAGGAAGAAAGGCCGGGGCCTGCGCACCTGGAGCTGCCGGAAGATATCGCTGAAGAAATATCCGACTCGGACATCATGTTGTTCGAATCCAGCCATAGCAGGCGTCCTGACGCCAATGACCTGAGCATTCTGCAGGCGCTGGAGATGATTCAGAACGCCAGGCATCCACTGGTGTTAATTGGCGCCGGAGCGAATCGTAAGCGGGTGTCGGAGGCGTTGCTGGGATTTATTGAGAAAACCGGCATTCCGTTTTTCAACACGCAGATGGGCAAAGGCGTGGTGGATGAGCGTCATCCGCTGTTTATGGGCACGGCGGCGTTGTCCGACGGAGATTACCTGCATTGCGCCATTGATTTCGCTGATTTGATCATTAATGTCGGCCATGACGTGATTGAAAAGCCGCCTTTCTTCATGGAGCCCGGTGGCAAGAAGGTCATTCACATCAACTTCAATTCCGCCAATGTGGACAGGGTGTATTTCCCGCAGTTGGAAGTGGTGGGCGATATCGCCAATTCAGTGGCGAGGCTGACGCAGATGCTGGAGCCGGTGAATACTCACGACTTTGAATACTTCAAACGGGTTAAGGAAGAAGTTGAGAAACAATTGTGCGAAGGCTCGGAAGACGCCCGCTTTCCCATCATACCCCAGCGGCTGGTGGCGGATGTCCGCAAAGTGATGCCGGATGATGGCGTTATCGCTCTGGATAACGGCATGTACAAGATCTGGTTCGCCCGTAACTACAAGGCGCATATGAACAATACGGTGCTGTTGGATAACGCGCTCGCCACCATGGGGGCGGGGCTGCCCAGTGCTATTGCGGCGGCGATGCTGCATCCCGAGTTACAAGTGATGGCGATTTGCGGCGATGGCGGATTCATGATGAACAGCCAGGAAATGGAAACGGCGGTGCGTCTGGGGTTGAATCTGGTGGTGTTGATCGTCAACGACAGCGCTTACGGTATGATCCGCTGGAAACAGGAGCAGGGCGGCTTTCATGATTGGGGGTTAAGCTACGGCAACCCTGACTTTGTTAAGTACGCGCAAGCCTATGGAGCCATTGGTCATCGTGTCCAACGCGCGGAAGACCTGTCTCCAACTATTAGGCAGGCTTTTGCTGCCGGAGGGGTGCACTTGATTGACGCGCCTGTCGATTATTCGGAGAACCGTCGCGTGTTGACGGAGGAGCTGGCCCGCAGAGTCTGTCTGGTCTGACCGCTAACTATTTATTCTCTCCCACTATCCGGTCCCGGGCCGCCAGGCCGGGACCTGCGCCCACAGGTTTGAAGCGACGCCATCTATAGCCTATAAAATATTCAGGCGAATACCGCATGTGGAAGGTTCCTCTCCAACATTATGGCCAAATCCCATGCTGTCGGGACCCTGCTCTATAACTTGCTTACCGCGTTGGCGTATTTCGCCACGGGGAGGATGGGTTTATGGCTGACCACTGACAGCACCTATGTCACCGCTATCTGGATTCCCTCCGGCATTGCGCTCGCAGCGGTGTTGTTGGGCGGTTATCGGCTGTGTGCAGGCGTTTTTTTAGGCTCTTTGGTTAATAATCTGAGCGTTACCCAGGGTTTTCCCGATGCGGAAATCTGGCCCTGGCAACTATTTACATTTGTCGCCATCGCAGCGGGCGCCGCGTTGCAGGCTAGTCTGGGACGCTATTTGGTCATTCGCTTCGCGAATTATCCCGGTCCTCTGGCGGAGCTTCCTGAGATTATTCGCTTCTTGTTCTTCGCCGGACCGGCGAGCTGCTTGTCCAATGCCGTAATTGGCTGCAGCAGTCTGCTACTGGCCGGATTTATACCCGTGGAAAATTACGCGCGCTCCCTTGGCGTCTGGTGGATCGGCGACACCATTGGAGTGGTGGTTTTTACCCCGCTAATATTGGTTTGGGGATTGCAGCCTCGCGAGCTGTGGAGAAAACGCCGCTGGGCGGTGACCTTCTCTTTGCTTGGAACGTTCTTTCTCGCAACTGTGGCGTTCCTGTATGCGAAATCCTGGGAGGAAAGCAGCTTACGCTTGCGCTTCTTCAGTGAGGCCCAAGGTTACTCCGCAGCGCTCAATCAGAGCCTGGAGGCGCATCTTGATGTCGCCCGGGCGATTGAAAGAAACCTTCCTGCCGGTGCGAGGATAGACCGAAGCAGCTTTGAGAAGGCCGTATTCTGGGCGCTGGAGCGTTATCCAGGGTTTCAGGCCATGTCTTGGAATCCTTATCTACGCAGCTATGAACGGGAGGCGTTTGAGGTCGGGCTGCAACAAGACTACGGCGCCGACATGGGCGTTGTGATTCGGCGGGACGGTGAGTTGCGCCGCTCGCCGGAAAAGCCGATCTATCTTCCCGTTCGCTATATCTTTCCCTTAGAAGGTAATCGGAGGGCGCTTGGATTTGATGTGTCCTCCAATCCGTCCCGTCTGACCGCTATCGCCGACGCCAGGGAATCAAGAAAACCGGTGATGACCGGTCCTGTTCATCTAGTGCAGCATCCACTGGACAATATGGGCGCGCTGGTGTTTTACCCCCATTTTCTCAACGGCGGGCGACATATTGGATCAACGCCCTCGCCAAATCAGGCTGACGAAGAGGGAGAAGATGCTGATTATCCCGAAGGTTTTTTGGTTGCGGTATTTCGGATTCACTCATTGCTGAAGCATTTTATCGACTTACTGCATATGGACGGTTACCACATTACGCTTGCCGACGTTACAGAGGAGCGCTTCATGATGCATGAAATGACAATCGATGGCGGCAAGATCACTATGTCCCCGACGATTTCTGAAGAAGAGGTCAGTAACCGTCCTTATCGCTGGGAACATAAATTCACCGTCCTCAACAGAGAGTGGGATCTGGATATTGCCCCCACCAGGAGCAATATTGCGGCGAACACTTCCATTAACGCCTGGATTGTCTATGTGCTGGGGTTATTGTTCACCGGCGTCAGTGGCATGGTGTCTTTGTTCTTCAGTGGTCGAACGCTGGCATTGGAAGCATTGGTAAGCGAACGAACGGCGGAATTGAAGCATAGCGAGCAGCGCTTGCGCGCAATCTATGAACATACGCCGGACGGGATGCTGACAGTGACGGAGGAAGGAAACATTACCGCGGTGAACCCAGCGGTGGAGAATCTGTTTGGGTATGCGTGCTCCAATTTGGCTGGTTTGAATATCCGGGTTTTGATACCGGATTATCAGGCGTCAACCGTCGAGTCCAGCCAAGAGTCCGTTGCTTTGAATACAGGGCCAGGGTATCTGCAGGGGTTACGTCGCAATGGGCAGGATTTTCCTCTGGAGCTGCAAACGGTGTGTCTGTCCCAGACGACGCCAGCCTCTTATCTTTGCATTGTGCGCGATGTGACCGAGAGGGCGGAGGCGGAACGCATCAAAGATGAGTTCATCTCCACTATCAGTCATGAGCTGCGCACGCCGTTGACTGCGATCAACGGTTCACTGGCATTGTTGGACGCCAAGGTCGCCATGGCGGCGCCAGACAAGCAGGCGCAAATGATTGGCATTGCGCGGCGTAATACGGATCGTTTGCTCAATCTGGTCAATGCGATTCTGGACCTGAAGAAAATGGCGTCTGGTGAGATGACGTTGCAGCTCAGTCACTTCAATCTGGCGCAGCTTGTCAGCGATGTGCTGGCGCTAAACCAGGGACTGGCTCATAACGCTGACGTCAGCTTTAGTCTGCAGATTCCTTCTGACTGTGTGATAGTGGTGGAGGCTGATGAAGAGCGTCTTACGCAGGTGCTGACGAATCTTATCTCCAATGCGGCCAAATTCTCACCGCCGCACACGGAAATTGTGGTTTCGGTTACGCTGGAAGACAGCATCGCTCGGGTTTCCGTCACAGACAAAGGACCTGGCGTCCCCCCGGAATTTCTAAACCGCATATTCGGCCGCTTCGCGCAGGCCGATTCCTCCAACACCCGCAACAAAAGCGGAACTGGCCTCGGGCTTAATATTTCAAAAGCCATCATTGAGAGGCATGGCGGTAAAATCGGCTTCCACAATAACCCTGGCGGAGGCTGCACGTTCTATTTTGAGTTGCCGGCGCATGTATGAATCAAGATGGCGAGGCGTTCACTACAGAAGTTGCCGCAAGGCCTGCTGATCGTATAGAGGCGAATGGATCAAGAAGGCTGAATTCACCTGTGATAACCGATACCATGCAACAAACTTGTTGAGTGCGCCGCCAGTCACGTCTAGCACAGGGCGCGCTATGATTTAAAAAACGGGCGTTATGGCTATCAAATTTAATACCTCGACAATTGCGAATGGCGTGAAAGGCGCCGTGCAATCCTCCAAGGAGGCGCTGTCCAACTTGATGTCATCGGTGGACGAGCAATATCAGCGTGTGAAGGAGAGCATTGGTAAACTGCAGTTATTTTCTTCAAGCCAGACCGCGCCGTCCTTGTATGAGGACGTGGATGAGAAGCACTATTTCATTGTTCCTTTCCGTCTCGCAGAGCAGGGCTATGTATTGCATACCATGCGTGTGCTGCCCCCCGGCGTTCCGCCGCTGAACAGTCTTCCCAAAAAGCGCATTTTTCATGCGCCGTCGAACTGCTCCCGAGAAATGATTCAGCAATTGATTGTGGAGCCCATGCTTGCGGAAACGCCTCCTCCCAAAGATGGAAGCGCGTTTGGCCAATACCTGAAAGAAGTGGCGAATAATATCGACCGGGTAGAAAATAAAGTGACAGGGGGCCTGCTGCTTGTGGGAGGGTTGGTCGCGATTATTAACCCGGTGACGGCGGTCGCCATCGCTGGACACGCCTTGTTGCCCACTCTGGCTAAATACGGGTTGAATAGCGCAGGGAAGAAGCTCAACGCATTGAACGCCGAAAAAGAAGTTGAGCTGGCCCGCACGAAACTGTTAAAGGAGTTCAGCGAAACTGGAGTTGAGTACGTGGAGAACCCGATACTGACGGAGCTTGTCCTGGCGCTATCCACCTCAGTCGAAGAGCACGATCCGGCCACCTTTGACCTCCAGCAACATCACTTCAATAACCGCGACAACGCCAAGCTTATCCATCTGACATGCGCATGTATTTACGATGTTTATGCAGATCTGCTCAAGACCAAGCGCAAATGGCGCGACGCGGGCCTTGGCGCTGAAGACATTCAATGGATCAACCAATTGGGATTGGAGGCGGACCACTATCGCTCACTGATCAAATCGAAGGGAATGCTTGATTGGAAAGCGTCCAAGCAGCGCCTGATGACGCGGTTGAGCGACATGGGGCTCAACGAGACCAGAGCGTTAGTGGGGGAGATCGACCATCTCATCGATTATCTGCTGCCCTACATCAGCCGCCAATCTGTCTTTCAAGATGATAAGCACGACTTTCAGAAACTGGTGTTTTCCTGGTTGCCGGAATACATCAATTACTTTTTGAGCATGCCGGCAGACAAACTGCTCGAAAAAGAAGGCGATGCTGAATCATTGGCGGATCGCTTCATCGCGGAGATGACGCTTCTGCAGATCAAACTGAAAGAGATATCCGCTTCTGTTTATCTCAACAAGTCGACATCAATGGTCAATCTCGGCGACTTCTTCAGGTATAAGTTTGACCGCTCCGGCTCTATAGGTATGGATAGCCGAGAGACGCGTGACTGACCTGTTTCTGTGTAGGCAGCCCTATCAAGAGGAGGAGTGGCTAGAATGGAAATCTCATCCCTATGGCTGGTGTAGGCATAGGCTTTGATGAGATAGAATCTATGTCGTTTTTAGTACATGGCCTCCAGTGTCGAGGCGCTACGTGCATAATATGTCGTTGCATTTGTTATCATGCAAACCAGCGTAAAATCAGGGCTCTTTGGCTTGGTTTATATTAAGGTAGCAATGATATTGGCATGTAATAACACGACGCATGGATTCGCCTGCGCGGCGACGAGCCGCGGGAGATAGGGCCTGACATGTGCAGGCCCTGTCGTTTTTGACAAATAGAAGGAAGCTATTTGTCTGCCGGATTAATAGCCAAAGCGCAGAGGGATGAACTTTCTTGATGCTTCTTTAATTTCATGTCTTCTGTGTATGGCGTCCTCACTAAATGTCAGCGCTCAAAAAACCGTAAAAAATCAGCTGTTACTGACGGCTTTCAGTTAGTTTTGACGCTCTGTTTGTAATGGTTGATAAGTGATCCGCCCTCGATTTATGCAAGATGTGCGGCGGTCATATAGAATTGCAAAAAACCGAATTTGAATCAGGCCTCTAACTTGCCGAAAATGAGGCGACAAAAAATTAATCATGCTGATGGAAGGGTTAGACCATGGCGGGACCGAAGCAAGATAAGCAGCTCCTGACGATTAAGTCTCCGTTGGGAGCGGATGTGCTTGTAATGAAAAAACTCAAGGTAACGGAATGCCTGTCAGAGCCGTTTGAAACGACAGCAACGGTCTGGAGTACAGATTACAACATAGATCCAAACGCTATTGTTGGTAAAGAAGTCACCATCAGCGTGCATGCGGACCCCAGCAAACCCAGACATTTCTCGGGAATCGTAACCCAGTTGTCCGCGCATCAGATTGAAGAGAACCACTATAGAGAATATAGGCTCAAGATGGTTCCCTGGTTTTCTCTGCTTAAGTACCGTCGCGACTGCCGGATTTTCCAAGAGCTGACCGTTCAAAAGATTATCGATAAAGTCTTCAGTGAATTAGGTTTTTCGGACGTTAGCTGGCGTTTGCAAAAGACTTATGAAAACCGCGTTTACTGTGTTCAATATCGTGAGAGTGATTTCGATTTCGTCTCGCGGTTGTTGGAGGAGGAGGGTATTTATTACTACTTCCAACATGAAGAAGGCAAACACACACTCGTGCTTAGCGATAACGCCAAGGGATATGAATCCGTATCCGAGTCTTCTTTGGATGTTACCGACGGGGCACACACAAAATTCAAAATTAGTAGCTGGGAACATGCATACCAGCTTGTCAGCGGAAAAGTTTCTCTAACGGATTACAATTTCGAAACCCCAGCTACCAGCTTGGCGGTCTTCCAGGGTACCAAGGTCAAACTGCCAAATATTAGTAAATTTGAAGTGTATGACTACCCCGGAGAGTACGCGCAGAAAGGGGAGGGCGATGGTTACGCCAAGACCCGTATGGAAACGTTGGAAAGCGGTTACTCATTGGTCAATGCCGAGAGTAACTACCCATCGATGTGCTCTGGGTACATCTTTACTGTTGGCGTGCATCCTGACTCAAAAGAAAGTAAAGAGAAATATGTGGTCACCAGCGTGACGCACAATGCAGAAGAAGGTAGCTATCGGGCAGGGGTTGAGTCTGCGCCTCATTACTCCAATTCTCTGCAGTGTGCGCCGAGCACTACGATTATGCGTCCTGTGCTGAAGACGCCAAAGCCAGTGATAAGCGGTACGCAAACTGCGTTGGTTGTTGGCCCGTCCGCGGATGAAATATACACCGATGAATTTGGTCGTATTAAAGTTCAGTTTTATTGGGATCGCTTGGGCAAGAAAGATGATAAGAGCTCTTGCTGGATTCGCGTCGCGCAGATATGGAGCGGTAAGAACTGGGGGACGCAGTATATTCCGAGAATTGGCCAGGAAGTGGTAATTTCCTTCTTGGAAGGAGATCCTGATCGTCCTTTGATCATCGGGAGCGTATACAATGCGGAGCAAATGCCTCCCTACGAACTGCCGGCGAAAAAGACGCATACGGGGGTAAAATCGCGTTCCTCCAAAGGCGGTGGAACCGAAGACTACAACGAAATCATGCTCATCGACGAAAAAGGCGAAGAGCTGATTCGCGTTCACGCCCAGAAAGACAGAGATATTACAGTTGAAAACGACGATACGGAAAGCGTCGGTAATAACCAGTCTATCAGCGTTGTAAAGAACCAGACTGAGGAAGTTGGCGAAAACCGCACTATTAATATCGGTAAAAACGACAGCCTGACTGTTGGTGAAAATCAGAGTATTGATATTGGTAAAAATAAAGATGAGGTGATCGGCGAAAATTCATCGCTGAATGTCGGTAAAAATGTAACGGTGGAAATTGGTAAAGATCGCACCGAATCAATTAAAGGCAAGCATACCGAAACAATTACCAAGGAATACTCTGTTAGCGCTAAGAGTGTTCAGATTACCGCCAAGGATGAAATTACCTTACAGGTGGGTAAAGCCAGTATCACGATGAAAAAGAATGGCGATATCACTATTAATGGCAATAAGGTAAATACCAAAGCCTCGGGTGTGATTACCATGAAAGGCAGCCAGATTAAGGAAAACTAATCGGCGGTCCATTGGCTTAAGTGTTCAGTATCGCGCTCCATATTGGGGCGCGATTTCTTTTAAAGCGTCGAACGCTTCTTTATACCAGTCCTGGTCGAGCGACTATTCTCTCGGGTTTTTGGTTTCGGCAGAAGATTTAGATGCGGTTGTCTTGTCATCGCGAAGATTGCGATGCGTTTCTTCTGAATATGCTGATTCCGTAACTTTGGCTTCTTTACTCGATTTGCTCAGTTGTTCATTCTCGGCCACGAAATGCAAACCCATCTCAAACGCCTTTTGGGTAAACTCCAGTACCTTCTCAAAACCTTCGTCAGAGAGTTGTCGCGCTGCGTCGTGACGTCGATAGATGTTAATGAACTTACGCTCACGTTCATATTGCAGCGGCAATCGTCCCAAGCCCCAATCATTGAGTATGCGCCACAACTCTGGGTTATAAGTGCGCGTATATTTGAGGATAAAAGGAACTGGGTCGTTCCGGGCAAGTAGCGCGGCAAGACGCAGAATCAACTCGAAAGAGATGGTTGCCGTGCCGTTTTCTACGGCTTCCCACAGGCTTTTGTCTTTCAGGCTCAGAGAGTCGCTGAGTTCATGGATGGTGAGGCCTGCAACTTCACGCAGATCTTTTAGAGACTGGCCTGCTGCAGCCATAAGCTTTAATTGATCCTGATTTTTCAGGATAGTTTTGCCAACGCGAATAGAGCTGTCTGTGGTTAGTCTGGCGATTTTCAGGGCGGAAGTTGTGAATTCGCTAATGCGATTAAACCAGCCGCTTTCATCTCCCTTGGTGGTGGGAGTGGCGCTTTTGGCTTTGGTAGATGATTTCTGTGTTGGGGTCATCGAAGCGCTATCCTTGGCGTCAGTCCCGGCTGTCGGTGCGTCGGACTTTTTGATGTTGTCTCCTGACATAAGATGACCTGCAACGATGAATATCTTGTTGCACTGTCGATTAAAAAGTAAGTGAAGTCAATGACGTTAGCAGAAACCTGTTCCTGCTAACGTCAGGGCGGGATTAGCTTTTGGAGTCTGCGATTTGTTGCTGCATGGTCAGCACGTCTACAAGTATCTCTCCTGATTCACGTGCTATAAAATCAAGGTCCTTTTTCGCGGGCGCTTGGGCTGACTGCTCTTCCTGAAAGGTCTCATAGTCCTTGTATGTCTTGAACTGCGCTTCTTTTTTTGCTGCGCGCTTCATGTTGACGTAAGCAAGCTCGCGGTCTTGCAGGCTTTTCAGCTCTTGCTTACGAATATCTTCCCGTAGAGAAATAGTTTTTTGCGCCTTGGCTTCTTTGAGGAAGTCAATTTCCTGTAGTAAGGCTTGGTATTCGGCATTCTTCTCCATGCGAATGTCATGGTTTTTCGCCAAATCTGAAATCAGCGGAGTAAAATTTCCGTATCTGCGATGCGCGACGGCGTCAATGTGATCCCAGGGCAGGGCTTGCGGCAGCGCATCCTCGCCGATTTCGCTCTTGTCGATAGCGGACGGAATGACGACATCCGGAGTTACGCCTTTGTGCTGCGTGCTGCCGCCGGAAATGCGGTAGAACTTGGCTTCGGTGATTTTCAATTGGCCGTGGCTGAGACCGCGAACTGACTGGACTGTACCCTTGCCGAAGGTCTGTTCGCCAATAATGACTCCACCACCGTAATCCTGAATGGCGGCGGCGAAAATCTCGGATGCGGAGGCGCTCATACGGTTCACCATCACGACCAGAGGGCCGGTATAAGCGATTTGCTCATCCGGGTCGCCGTATACACGTACGCGGTTGTCCGCTGTGCGCACTTGTACCGTGGGACCTTCCTGAATAAATAGACCGGTCAGCTGAATCGCTTCCTGCAGAGCTCCGCCGCCGTTATCGCGCAGGTCAATGATTAGTCCATCAATGCCTTCAGCTTTCAGCTCACTCAGGAGTTTATTTACGTCACGAGTGGTGCTGCGGTAGTTGGGGTCTCCGGCCTGCATGGCGCGGAAATCCGCGTAGAAGGTGGGAATATCGATAACGCCCAGCTTGTACTCGCGTCCGCCGCGATTGATATTCAGGACGTGTTTCTGGGCGGATTGATCCTCCAGATCCACTTTGTCCCGTACAATGTTGATGACGCGGGTTTCAGAATCGTTACTGGCGGTGGCGGGAATAACTTCCAGCCTGACCACAGACTTTTTAGGACCGCGGATCAGGTCAACCACTTCCTCCAGGCGCCAGCCTACGACATCCACAATTTCTCCTTTATCGCCTTGGCCGACGCCAACGATGCGGTCAGCAGGTTTGAGCTTGCCATTCTTGTCGGCAGGACCCGCCGGCACTAGTCTGACGACCTTGGTATGTTCATTATCCGATTGCAAAACAGCGCCTATGCCTTCCAGGGATAGGGACATATTGATATTGAAGTTTTCGGAGTTGCGAGGTGAAAAATACTGGGTATGGGGGTCGTAAATATTGGTCAGCGCATTCATGTACGCTTGAAATACATCTTCTGAACGGGATTGCTTGATGCGACTCAACTGGCTCTCATAACGCTTACGCAGGCCGTTACTGATGTCTTCATCCGTCTTGCCTAACAGGCGCTGACTCAGTATGGCGCTCTTCAGGCGTTTGCGCCAAAGGTTGTCCAGCTCGCTCTCAGACGTCGCCCATGGGGCTTCCTCTCTGTCGATGAGGATTTCTTCGTCTTTTTTGAAGTCCAGTTTGGCTACGCCGGTGTTGAGTAGGCCGGTGATGTAGTTCAAGCGGCCGACAATGCGTGACTGGAAGCGATTGTAGATGCGGAAAGCCGGATCAAGCTGGCCGGATTTAATGGCGCCATCAAGACGATATCGGTAGTTTTCAAACTCGTCGATATCGCTTTGGGTGAAGTAGATTCGCTGTGGATCGAGATACTTTATGTAGTTATCCAACACCTCTGAGGATACCTCGCCATCAATCTTCAGGCTGCGGTAGTGAGCGTACTGCAATTGCCTGGCGATATCCCTGCTGGCTTTTTCCTGGTCCGCGGTAGGAGTCAGGTTGAGATAGTCCGGGTTTTCCGTCTTGGCTCCAGAAGCGACGGCGGCGTTGCCCGCCAGCGCCAGTGAGCACAGGGAGGTAAACAGGACAGCATAGAGACTGCGGCGTTGTAACAAAAACATATGTTTAAACTTATTCACGACTAAATCCGGGATAATTGTGCAAGGGTATAAATACTCCACGGCCTTTATACAGTATTAACACTTTGATTGTAGGCCAGATACGAAGTTCCAACTAGTATCTATTCATCACCAATTGTAAGCCTTTGCAATGACGGACAATCAACAGCGAATTCAGTCTGCATATGCTGGAAATGCCGATGAAGCTTTACACACACCTAGTTTCTAGAGTTAATGCTGGGTTGCAAAAAAGCAAATGACAATCTATTCATAATGGCCGCTAATTGCCCAAGGTGTGAAGGGACGCTCAGGATGGTCGCTAGAAGCAGTGTTGACATGGGCGGACTGACTGAGTAGTGAGAGCCTGGGCTAATAGGGGGAAGGGCGTCTGCGGCCTAATATTGCTCCAAACGAAAATGCCTCACCTTCGAGCGAAGAATAAGACTTCGCCGGAAGATGTGACAAAACGTTACAGCCAGAACGCTGGGTGGATTAGACGCTACTCAAAAATAGCGCCTTTCTCCGCCAGCGATACGAGTAAGGCCGGAGGTGTGAAGCGTTCGCCATGACGTTCGCGCAGATAATTGGCGCGCTCGACGAACTGACGCAAGCCATATTGATTGGCGTACTGAATTGCGCCTCCTGTCCAGGGCGCGAAGCCCAGGCCAAAGATACTGCCAATGTTGGCGTCCTTAACCGAACGCAAAACGTTTTCTTCCAGGCAGCGCATGGTTTCCAACGATTGAATGAACAGCAAGCGATCCTTAAGCTCTTGCAGGTCCGTATTTTGAGTCTTCGTCATGTCAGTGTACTTTTCCACCAGCTGTGGCCAAAGGTGTTTGGCGCCTTGTGGGGGGTACTCATAAAAGCCCGCTCCGGCGGCTTTACCCTTGCGCTCAAACTCGCTCACCATT
This sequence comes from Hahella chejuensis KCTC 2396, assembly GCF_000012985.1. Lineage (NCBI taxonomy): Bacteria > Pseudomonadati > Pseudomonadota > Gammaproteobacteria > Oceanospirillales > Hahellaceae > Hahella > Hahella chejuensis. The sequence goes on from NC_007645.1 coordinate 2,242,002, forward strand.
GCGTCAATCACTTGCTCCGCAGGATGGGGCGACCATTTCCCTCCACCCGCTTCAACGTCCTTGCGGGATTGGTCTCTGATATGAGTTATCAGCGTCAGGCTGACTTCGTCTGACAGAGCAAGCGGTCCGACCGGCATCCCTGCAAGCTGTGCGGCGTTTTCGATAGCGGCGGGGTGGATGCCTTCCGCCAGCATGGCCACGCCCTCGTTGACGAATGTGCCAAAGACGCGGGAGGTGAAAAAGCCCCTGCTGTCGTTCACGACGATGGGAACCTTGCCGATTTGCATGACAAAATCAAAAGCCTTGGCCAGGCTCTCCTGTGAGGTGGACTCTCCAACAATGATTTCCACTAACTGCATCTTGTCCACCGGGGAAAAGAAGTGCAGCCCGATAAACTTCGCCGGGTCACTGGAAGCCTGAGCGAGTTGTGTGATGGGGATGGTGGAAGTGTTAGAGGCGAAAACGCCCTCTGGACGCAACATCGGCTCACTTTCCTGGGTCACCTTGGCCTTTAATTCGCTATTTTCAAATACGGCTTCAATAATAAGGTCGCAACCTTCCATTAAGCTGATGTTTGCTGTGGGCGTAATGCGGTCGAGAACGTCTTGCTTTTGGGACTCTGTCATACGTCCCTGACTGACCTTTTTGCCAAGAATTTTATCTGAGTAGGCTTTGCCTTTTTCTGCGGAGGCCTGCTCGACGTCTTTAAGCACGACTTGCAGTCCTCTTTGCGCACAGGCGTAGGCGATGCCTGAGCCCATCATGCCTGCGCCAAGTACGCCGACTTTGCTCATTTTGTGCGTTGGAATGTCTTTCGGACGACTTTGTCCTGCTTTTAAATCATTTAATTGGAACCAGAAGGTTCCAATCATGTTCTTCGCCACTTGGCTGGTGGTGAGATAAGTAAAGTAGCGGGATTCTATTTTTTGAGCGGTGTCGAAGTCTACCTGTGCGCCTTCTACGGCGGCGGACAGGATTGCCTCCGGAGCGGGGTAGCAGCCTTTGGTTTTGGCTTTCAGCATAGCGGGAGCAATCGCCAGCATCTGTGCCACCTTGGGGCTGCTGGGCGAGCCGCCGGGAATTTTATAGCCCTTTGTATCCCAGGGTTGTTGGGGAGACGGGTTGGCTTTTATCCAAGCTCTTGCGGCATGAATAAGCCCCTCCTGGTTTTCGGCTAGTTCATGCAGCAGTCCCATCGATAAAGCTTTCTGTGGGGACAGCTTCTTTCCTTCCAGTAGAAGGGGAAGCGCTTTCTCCAGCCCCAGATATCTGGGCAGACGGGCGACGCCGCCTCCGCCGGGCAATAATCCCAGCGTTACCTCTGGCAAACCCAGTTCAATTCGTTCGTCCGCCAGAGCGATACGGGCATGGCAGGCCAGCGCCAGCTCCCAGCCCCCGCCCAGAGCGGTTCCATTGATGGCCGCGACGACCGGCCGCCCCAACAATTCCAGTTGGCGTAGAGGTTGGGTTATGCTGGTTGTCAGCATGTCCAGAAACTCCTGGGCATGTTCTTTATTTACCTGGATCAGCTCTCTCAGGTCGCCGCCGGCGAAGAAGGTCTTCTTGGCGGAAGTAATAATGACGCCTGCTATGTGGTCTTTGTCTTGTTGCAGTCGTTGCAGGATGTCGCGAAAAGCTTTGCGGAACTCCGCGTTCATTGTATTGGCGCTTTGGCCGGGCATGTCCATGGTCAGAAGGACGATGTTTTCTTGGTCTTTTTCGTAGCGTATGGCAGTCATGTCATCTCTCGCTTGTCATTGTCCGGTAGTAATATCGACGCGCAGTTCAGAGTCGTTCGATGATGGTGGCGATGCCCATGCCTCCGCCTACGCAGAGAGTGGCCAGACCATATCGCAGTTGACGGCGCTCCAATTCGTCCAGCAATGAACCAAGAATCATGGCGCCTGTCGCGCCAAGAGGATGTCCCATGGCGATGGCTCCGCCGTTTACATTGACCTTGTCGTCAGGGACGCCCATTTCTCTTTGGAACTTAAGGACAACCGCGGCGAAAGCCTCGTTCACCTCAAACAGATCAATATCTGATACGGACAATCCAGCCTTTTGCAACGCTTTACGGGTAGCGGGGGCGGGTCCGGTCAGCATTATCGTGGGATCTGAGCCAGTGACCGCTGTAGCTATGATGCGAGCGCGGGGCTTCAAGCCCAGTTCATCCCCTTTTTGCTTTGAGCCGATCAAGAGCGCCGCTGCGCCGTCGACAATGCCGGAGGAGTTACCGGGAGTGTGAATATGGTTTATGCGCTCAATAAAGGGATATTTCTCTTTCGGTACAAAGTCGAATCCCATCTCTCCCATCATCTGGAAGGATGGCTTCAGTTGCGATAAGCCCTCTAGTGAGGTTTCTGGGCGAATCAGTTCGTCTTCTTCCAGCAGGATAAGGCCGTTTTGATCTGTCACCGGGACGATGGATTTCTTGAATATCCCCTGACTTCTCGCCTCCGAGGCTTTACGTTGGGAGTTCACTGCGAACTCATCTACCTGAGTGCGGGAGAATCCTTCTATCGTAGCGATCAGATCGGCGCTGACACCCTGAGGAATGAAATGGGTGCGTAGGTTGGTCGCAGGGTCCAGCGCCCAGGCGCCGCCATCGCTGCCCATAGGGACCCGGGACATGGACTCGACGCCGCCCGCAACCACCAGATCCTCCCATCCGGAACGGATCTTCATTGCAGCAAGGTTCACCGCTTCCAAGCCCGATGCGCAAAAGCGACTTAGCGTGACGCCCGCCGCCTCATTGCTCCAGCCTGCGACCAAGGCGGCGGTTTTAGCGATGTCCGCTCCCTGATCGCCGACGGGAGTGACGCATCCCATAACGATATCGTCCACTTGTTGAGTATCAAGCTGATTGCGTTGCTGCAGGGCGCTCAATACCCCTGCCAGCAGGTTGACGGGTTTTACTTCATAAAGGGCCCCGTCTTTCTTGCCCCGACCACGCGGTGTGCGAACACTGTCATAGATGAACGCGTCTGTGTCCATGAGTCGTACCTTCTTGTTTTATTGAACGCTGATGACCTTATTAACCTTATGCGAGGGCCCTTTGCGGAGAAATGACAGGAACAAACAACCCCATTGGCGAAAACATACAGTTTTCTCATGCTTGCGGGCCTGCAATGGCGGGGCGAATGGTCTGGTCTATTATTAATTCGGAGCGAGGGTCAAAAACGAGTCGTGGCTATTCGCTGTAATCTGATTGCAGGTGTGAGATGAAAAAGGGGTATAGGAGGCGCTATGTCTATTCTCGACAATGTTTATAACTATTATGAAAAGTTAGTGTTGGAAGAGCTGGCCAAACAGATGGAAGGGCAGGAGCCTGATGAGGATTTTCTGACGGACGCCGTTTGTGTTGCGCTAAACCACTTACCCGCCCGTTATTTTCGGCACGGCGTGGATATGGCGTTCTACCTTTCTTCAGACGAGTTCTTGAAGATGCAGGAGGAGGTCGTTGGCGCGGTGGCCAAAGCGGTGACCTACGTAAAAGAAGGGCATCGAGACTAAGTATTGTTGAGGTTGAGCTATAAAAATTCGCCGTAGCCCTCCGCCGCAAAGGTCAGGCGGCGGCGAGGCTTTAACTTAAACACGACGAATTAATCGCGAGGAGGATGTGGTTGTAATTTGGCGACAATGCCTTCCAGAGCTGTACGCAAGCGTTTATCCAGGTTTTGCGCGGCGTCATTGTCTTCTGTTTTGGCGGTCGACCACTGCAGAACGATCTGCTCAAACTTGCTGATAGGGCTTTCCAACGGCGTGGATTGCTGCATGCCGGCAGTGAGTCGCTCTACCTGCAGTTGCATACGGCGAGTCTTTTCCTCCGCAGGGCTTTCCATTTCCGCCAGAATTTCCGCAGTCAGAACAAGGTCGCGGGCTTCGTCCAGCGAAATTTCGTTCAGACTTCCCGTCTGGGCAAACTGAGACAGCGCGTTTTCAAGCTGGGTTTTATGTGGCGCTTGCAGCTCGTCTAGTTCGGTCGGCCACTCAACGCTTTGAGCTTCTGTCAGGGTCCGAATGTGCGCGCCGTTATCAAGGATACCGCTCCAATAATGTATATAAGATGATCTGGCGCGCTGCTCCAAGGCTTTGCGACAGGTTCTGACGGCGTTTTTGAAGCGGCTGTGCAGCTCTTTACCATGGTCGCCCAGGTGGCCCAAGTCACTGAAAGCCTCAGTTAGCGACGCCAGAGCGCTTTCCGTGCTGTCGTCAGGATGTTCCGCCAGGGCAATGGCGGCGGTCACTAACTCTTCCGCTCTCTGCACGTTATGTTGCTGTTCTTCGTGATGTTTTTGGCGGGTCTCGTTCAGGCGGCCGAATATTTGGTCGCAAGCCCTGCGGAACTCGCTCCAAAGGCGTCGATCCTCGCGATGATCGGTAATCCCCGCCGATTGCCATTCTTTCTGCAACGCTTTGGCTTGATGTGTGGCGGTGCGAATGTCTTCCTCGGCGATCAAGGCTTCCGCGCGTTTAACAATATCAGCCTTAATTGCCTGGTTGCGCGCTTTCTCGCCGCTAAGCCGTTCATCCAGAGATTTCAACAGCTCGTTGAAATGCTTTTGCGCTTGCTTGCCATGTTGCGGGTCAACCGGGTAGTACTGGCGCCATTCCTCCCGCGCCTTGCGGTTGATCTTGTCCACCATTTTCCAGTCTGGCGCATCCCAATCTGCAGACTCGATGAAGCTGCGTAATTGATGAACAATTTCCTGACGCTTATTGAGGTTGACCTCTTTGAGTTTTTCTTCCTCGCTGAAAAACTCTCGACATGGCTCATAGGCTTTTTCGGACGCATCGCGGAAGCGGTTCCACAGCGATTGATCGGAAGAACCTCCAAGGGTGCGCCATTCTTTCTGTAATTCTCGAATTCGCTGAGCCTTAAGGTGCGGCTCCAAGTGTTGATCGGCTAGGTGCTCCATGCGTTCGCACAGCTCTTCCTGTTTGGGGCGGGTCGCGAACCCCTGCCAGTCTTTCAAGTCCTCCAGACGCTTCTGCTCCAGTCGGAAACGGGCGGTAAGGTCGTGCGCGATCTTGGCGGGAAGACGCTCCAGGGTGCGCGCGATGTCCTTATTTAACTTCAGGGCGCGTTTGACGGAGCCTTCATCAATCGCATCGCTCAACTGTTGAATATTTTTCTGTACGTCTTGCTTTAAGCGCTTCTGGTCCTGGACATGCTGGGCTTGAATGGTGTGAATTTCGCCCATGAGTTCCGCTGCTTTGGACAAAAGCGCAGGTCTTTGGTAGCCGGATGGCCATTCAACCTCGTCCACCACTTGCCGGATTTTTTTCAGAGTATGGCGGCTTTCTTTTGATTCGCTGTCGCCTTTCTCCTTAAATTCCTCCGCCTGTTGGATAGTTGCGTCCAGCTCCCCGTGCAGGTTGCTGAGCCTGTGCAGACAGGAATAGTAGTGGCGAATTTCGCCCATCGCTGCTTGATAACGCTTTTGCTCATGTTTGCTGACTTTGTGATCGCGAGTCGCTTCCAACCAGCGATTTTCCTGGGTCTTTATCAGCGCGTCCAGGGCGGATAACTCGCTGGGCGTGCTCAGGGGCGCCGCCTGTAATTTCTCAATGGTGTTTTCCAGCTCAGAGCAGGTAGCGTCGCGCTCAGACTGCAGCTCCTGCGTTTGCGCTTCCTCGTGGGCCGTGGCCTTGGCTTCGTCCTCCATCGCTTTGGCTCTGGCGCGGCAAGTGTCCAGTGCGACCTGGATGCGTTGCTGCAAGTCGACGAAGCGCGCGGGCGTCAACGTTTGAAGCGTACGCTCCAGGGCATGCAGTTTTTCTGGATAGTAGCGCGTGACATCGGTCTTTGCGTGATTCTCGAGCGTGAGGCAAAAAGCTTCTACTTCCTGGTGCGCGGCGGCTTCTTGCTTCTCTTGATCTTTTTCCTGTTTCAACTTGCCTTTGACTAACTGAAACAGGCCTTTGTCTTTGGTTTTCGCCACTTTGGCGAGGCGCTCCAGGGCGCTTGGCTCCTGGATGTGATCCGCCGCCTTCATGCGGACCTTGCTGAGGTGGTGCTCGGTGGCGATTTTCTCCAGCATCGGGGAATTATTATCGGCTAGCGCCTGTAAAAATGCAGGGAGCTGGGTTTCCTCGTTTATCGCGCCGAGAATAGTGAACAGCAATTCATCGGAAGCGTGTTTAAGATTTTGGGCGACAAAGCTGTCGAAATTGCTGGATGCGCCTTGTACGAGAGACTGCAGGCGCGCCTTGGAGGCATCCCGAACGACTTTATCTTTGTCGTTGGTGAATGTAAGCAGGTCTTCGATTTTTATCACTTTTTTCAGCGCCGCCTGGCGCACTTCGGCTTCGGAGTCTTTTGCGATAACCTGTTCGAGGATGCTGCGCTGCTCTGGTATATTCCAATCAAGTTCGTTGATCGCGTCCAACCTTGTTTGCGGGTTGTTACTTTGCCACTTGGGCTTGAATAGCTTGTTTAGCAGGGTCGGCATGAAAGGTTCCTGAAAGTTCAATTATCGGGCCTTGAGTTCTTGCGGAAAGACTACTGGCGGCGTACTGCGTCGCTGCGGACGTGCGATCTGGTCACCATTCGCGCTATGCTCATTCGCGCGACAGCATAGTCTACTCTCGTTGTTGGCGTCTCGAAAGGGTCGGGTGTAAATCCGCCGCCTCAGTAAGTCGCCAGACTGTTTGCATACTGATCAATATGTTTAAGGTTTAATTATGGACGCTTCCGCCAACCCTGATTTTGAAAAAATAAAACAGGCGCTTTTGGCAAAATCGTTAAGATTGCTCGCCCGCCGGGAATATGCTGAGCGTGAACTTCGGCGCAAACTTGAGGCGGGGGGCGCAGAGGCGGAAGCCGTGGAGGCTGTGATTGCACACTTGATTGAGAACAATTGGCTGAGTGATTTCCGGTATGCGGAGATTTTGGTCCGCCACAGAGCAGGGCAGGGTTATGGCCCAGTAAGAATTTCAGCGGAGTTGAAGCAGCAGGGAGTGGAGGCGGATATGATCAGAGGGGCGTTCTCAGAGTCTGGCGTGGACTGGTTTGAGCGGGCTGCGGCTGTCTTGCGGAAGCGTTTTCGAGAGAAACCGGAGTCTCCTTCTGAGTTGCAGAAGCAGAAACGTTACCTGCTACAACGGGGTTTTAATTTTGATGAAATCAATGAAGCGGTGAAATACGAGGCGGATGAGTTTTAAGGGTGGCGGAGAGAAGATAGCTACAGCATGGGTGGAGTGACGCGGAACGGGGCGGGGATAGCGGGCGTTTCTTCCGTTGTCCCGTCGGCGCCGGTCGTTGGCGCGTCTTCATTCTGCGCGACGCTGCCGTCTTCCGCACTGGGCTGAGTCATCCAGACCAGGACGTCATAGTAGCGACGAATATTCTGCACATAATGCACCGGCTCCCAGCCGCGAGCGTATCCGTAGCGTGTCTTCACATACCATTTCTTTTGCTGTAACAACGGCAACGCCTGTTTGACGTCAATCCATTTGTCCTGATCCAGGCCCTGCGCTTTCGCCAGTGCGCGAGCGTCTTCCAGGTGTCCAAGTCCGACATTGTATGCGGCCAGCGCCATCCAGGTGCGGTCCGGCTCTGTAATACGCTCGGAGATACGCTGCTTGATGCGGCTGAAATAGCCTGCGCCACCGAAGATGCTTTGCTCAGGGTTTAGCCGGTTTTTAACGTTCATCTCCTTGGCGGTAGGCAGCGTCAGCATCATCAAGCCCCTGACTCCGGTAGGAGAGGTGGCGTATGGACGCCAGTGGGACTCTTGGTAGCCGATGGAAGCCAGCAGCCGCCAGTCGACTTCAAATTTTTCCGCGGCCTGTTTAAATGTTGGCTCAAACTTTGGCAGCCTGTCCTTGATGTGGCTGATATAAGTGCGGGCGCCCACATAGTTCAACTGATTTACGTGGCCGAAGTAGCGCTCCTGCAGGTAGATCAGGGTCCCATCGTCTTTGATTTGCTTGATGAACTCGTCCGCTTTCTGAATGAGGGACATGTCTTCGCCTGGAGGGAAAATCCAGCTGATCTGTAACGGTTCCATTAAAGAAAAAGCTTCCCGCGCGCGAGGGAACATGGCTTTGTGAATTTCATATTCCCGGGAGTTGACAATAGCGTATTCGTACTCTCCCTCTTCAATCAGGCGCATGATTTCGGACGTTTCCATGTCCGCCGCCTCCAGCCAGTCCATATCGGGAAGGCGAGAGTCTTTAACCTGTCGCAGGAATTCCGCTTGCGCCGTTTGCGCGGGAATAATCAATTTGCCCCCGATCAGATCGTCGAGCTGCTTCGGTTTGGCGCTGCCGTTTCGATACAACACCAAAGGCTGAATTTCCAGGTATTCGGAACTGAAGCGGAGGCTGGGACTTTGCGCGGAGGCAGCCAGGCGACTCAAACCGACGGCGGCCAGGTTTGTGTAGTTCTGCTCCAGGACGGTATAGGCTTCGTCAAGATCGTTGGCGACCCGAAGTCGCAACTCGACGCCGAGATATTCCGAGAACTTTTTCGCTAGTTCATATTCAAACCCGGCGGGGCCGTCCCTGTCTTCATAATAAGTAGTGGGGGCGTTGCGGGTGATAACGTGGAGAGCTCCCTCTTGCTCGATCTTCTCCAGCGTAGTAGGGCGGCTGCATGCGCTCAGGTTGGCGATAAGCGCTGCTGCAGTCAGCGTCTGAACGCTGCTCTTAATGATTCTGTTCAGGAAACGTCCTGTTCGCCATGAATGAGTGCAGGCTGAAGCAAGCAATATCAGTTCCGGTTTTAAGCAAAGGGGTCAATACTTAACAGTAACAAATCAAGTTGCAAGTTAACTGTAGTTAAACTGTGAAAAATCTTGTCAATTTATGTACAAAGCGTCGCCGCCCCGGATTTACCCGCAAGCTACGCCGCGCATACGGCGAAGCCTCTTAAAAGTGGCTCAATGGCTTGATATCTATTATCATTAGCGCCTCTTTTTTCCAGCCTAGAGGCCATCAGTCAGAGATATGTTTGAACTCCGTGGCGCACCAGCCCTCTCCCCATTTCGGCGCGAAAAACTACTCAAAAATATCCAGGAACAGGCTCCTGAAGTCCAGTCAGTGTATGCCGAGTACATGCACTTCGTTGATCTGGAAGGAGACCTTTCCGCAGAGCAACGCACTGTTCTGGATCGCTTGCTTCAATACGGGCCGCAAGGGCAGAGTGAGATGCCAAGCGGCACTCTGTTTCTGGTTGTTCCCCGACCCGGCACGATTTCTCCATGGTCGAGTAAAGCGACGGATATCGCACACAACTGCGGACTGACGGCGATTCGCCGTATTGAAAGAGGCGTGGCCTATCATGTTGGCAGCTCAGAGCAATTGAGCAGCGAACGCCGCGCTGCGATCGCGGCGATATTGCACGATCGCATGACGCAATCGGTGTTTCATGAAATTGCGGGAGCTGAGCTGTTATTCGCTCATGCTGAGCCCAAGCCGATGACGACCGTCGATATCCTCGCTGATGGCCGTGACGCGTTGGCGGAGGCTAACCGCTCAATGGGGCTGGCGCTGGCGGAAGACGAGATCGATTATCTCACCAGCGCATTCACTGAGCTGGGACGCAACCCGACGGATGTAGAACTAATGATGTTCGCTCAGGCGAACTCGGAACACTGTCGCCATAAAATCTTTAACGCGACATGGGAAATTGATGGCGAAGTCCAGTCGCACTCGCTGTTTGGCATGATCCGCAACACCTACGAGCAGGGCGGCCAAGACGTACTCTCCGCGTATTGCGATAACGCAGCAGTGATCAAAGGTGGCCAGGGCGGGCGTTTCTTCCCTGATCATCGCACTAAGATTTATGGATATAACGTTGAAGATATTCATATTCTTATGAAGGTGGAGACGCATAACCATCCTACGGCTATTTCTCCGTTCGCCGGCGCTTCCACGGGCTCTGGTGGGGAAATTCGCGATGAAGGCGCCACCGGCATTGGCGCAAAACCCAAAGCAGGCCTGACCGGTTTTACCGTCTCCAACCTTAATATCCCTGGCTATAAGCAGCCCTGGGAAGGCGATTACGGCAAGCCGGAGCGCATTGTTTCCGCATTACAAATTATGCTGGACGGCCCGATTGGCGGCGCTGCGTTTAACAATGAATTTGGCCGGCCGGCGCTGTGCGGATACTTCCGCACCTATGAAGAGCAAGTGCCTGGCGTAAACGGTCTTGAATGGCGCGGTTACCATAAGCCGATCATGATCGCTGGCGGCATGGGCAACATTCGCGCTTCCCATGTGGAAAAGAAAGATATTTCCGTAGACGCCAAGCTGATCGTGTTGGGCGGCCCTGCAATGTTGATCGGTCTGGGTGGTGGAGCAGCGTCCTCCATGGATAGCGGCGCTGGCCAGGAAGATCTCGATTTCGCCTCTGTACAACGGGATAACCCGGAAATGGAGAGACGCTGCCAGGAAGTGATCGATCGCTGCTGGCAGTTGGGAGATGACAACCCGATTCTGTTTATTCATGACGTTGGCGCGGGCGGCTTGTCCAACGCATTGCCTGAGTTGGTGAAAGATGGCGGTCGCGGCGGTTTGTTTGAACTGCGTGACGTGCCTAACGATGAGCCCGGCATGTCGCCTCTGGAAATCTGGTGTAACGAGTCTCAAGAGCGTTACGTCATGGCGGTTGCCGAACAGGATATGGAGCTGTTTGACCAGCTCTGTCGGCGCGAACGTTGCCCTTATGCAGTTGTAGGCTCGGCGACGGAAGAGTTGAAGATTCAAGTCTCTGACGAGTACTTCGCTAACAGTCCGGTAGATCTTCCCATGTCGGTTCTGTTTGGTAAGCCGCCCAAAATGCACCGTACTATTGAGCGAAAGAGTTTCACCAAGCCCATTTTTGATTCCACTACCTTGGACCTTAAAGAAGCGGCGGAGAGAATTCTCCGGTTGCCCAGTGTTGCGTCGAAGAGTTTCCTGATCACCATCGGCGACCGCTCTGTGACGGGAATGGTTTCCAGAGACCAGATGGTAGGCCCATGGCAGGCGCCGGTTTCCGATGTGGCGGTGACTACCGCAAGCTTTGACACCTACCGTGGCGAAGCCATGGCGATGGGAGAAAGGACGCCGATTGCATTGATTGATCCTCCTTCATCTGGCCGCATGGCGGTAGGTGAAGCTATTACTAACCTCGCCGCTGCGAAAATAGAGAAGCTGTCAGACATTAAACTGTCTGCGAACTGGATGGCCGCTGCCGGGCATCCAGGCGAAGACGAAGCCTTGTTTGAAACGGTTAAAGCCGTTGGTATGGAGTTGTGCCCCGAGTTGGGCATCACCATTCCTGTAGGCAAAGACTCCATGTCCATGAAGACGGTCTGGGAGGAGGGCGAGAAGCAGAAGTCCGTGACCGCGCCTCTGTCTCTGATTATCAGTGGGTTCGCGCCAGTTGAGGACGTGCGTAAGACATTGACGCCGCAGATGGATCTGTCTACGCCATCCAAGCTGCTGCTTATAGACCTGGGTTCAGGCAAGAATCGTCTGGGCGGTTCGGCCTTGGCGCAGGTTTATCGTTCCGTCGGCGCTGTAGCCCCTGATTTGGACAACCCTGAAGAGCTGGCGGCTTTCTTCGCGTGTATCCAGAAGCTGAACAACGAAGGCAAACTTAAAGCTTATCATGACCGCTCAGACGGCGGTGTGTTCACTACCTTATGTGAAATGGCGTTCGCTAGCCGCTGTGGCATGACTATTTGCTTTGACGGTTTGGTGAAAGATCGCACTCATATTGCCCGAGAGCTGTTTAATGAAGAGCTTGGCGCTGTAGTGCAGGTATCCGAAGAGCATGTTGACGAGGTGAAGACCTGTTTTGCTGACGCAGGATTGGCGGATCATGTCGTCGTGTTGGGTGAGCCTCATGCGGATCAGTCAGTCAAATTTCAGCATGAAGGGCAAACCGTTCTTGGTTACAGTCGTGGGGCGCTGCAAAAAATCTGGGCCGAGACCAGTTACCGTATGCAGTCCATGCGGGACAACAGCGAGTGTGCGGCCGAAGAATTTGCAGCCATTGACGACGACAACGATCCGGGCTTGAGCGCCAAGCTTACTTACGATGTCAACGAAGATATCGCAGCTCCTTTTATTAATCGTGGCGCTAAGCCAAAAATTGTGGTGTTGCGGGAGCAAGGCGTTAATAGCCAGGCGGAAATGGCCGCTGCGTTCGATAGAGCGGGTTTCAGTGCGGTTGACGTGCATATGAGCGATATTCTGTCCGGCGCAGTTTCTCTAAGTCAGTTCAAAGCCTTGGCGGCGTGCGGTGGATTCTCGTTTGGCGACGTGTTGGGCGCTGGCGAAGGGTGGGCTAAATCCATTCTGTTTAATGCCCGTGCAAGAGATCAGTTCGAGGCGTTCTTCCATCGCAAAGACACCTTCGCACTGGGGGTTTGTAACGGCTGCCAGATGATTTCAAACCTGAAGGAGTTGATTCCTGGCGCAGACGCCTGGCCGCGTTTCGTGCGTAACCGCTCTGAACAGTATGAAGCCCGTGTTGCGATGGTGGAAGTGCTGGACTCGCCTTCCATACTGCTCCAGGGAATGGCTGGATCAATGATGCCTATCGCGGTGGCGCACGGCGAGGGATTGGCGGAAGTAGGTCCAGAAGGCGCAGCGGCTCTGATGGCGCAGAAAAATGTGGCGCTACGCTTTGTTGATAACTATGGGCGCCCTACCATGTCGCACCCGTTTAACCCTAACGGCTCTCCTTTGGGTATTACTTCAGTGTGTAATGATGATGGCCGTATTACCGTGATGATGCCGCATCCAGAGAGGGTGTTTCGCGCAGTTGCTAACTCCTGGCGTCCTTCCGCTTGGAGTGAAGATGGCGCATGGATGAGAATGTTCCGCAATGCAAGGGTGTGGCTGGGTTAATCCCAGTCTCCCATGGTGATGTCTAAGGGCGGATACATTTGTCTCCGCCCTTCTCCGACGCTGTATCTAGTCATTTTCCGGGCTCTGCGTCACGCTAGATAAAAAATCTCCATTTTTCTTTTCAAGGGCTCAAATTAGGCTATGCTTTTTTGCGCCATTATTTTTTGTCAGAAAAGGTAACAAAGTGTACGTCATCCCTGGTTGCAAAACTTGATGTGCTCAAAAAATGCTCGTGCGAATTGCCGGGCTTGCCTGAAAAACCCTCTCGCCGTCTAAAAATAACGCCATTTTGTTTGCGTTGTTTCTGTTTATTCACATCAGAAATATCTATGTCAAGTAGCATCTAAAAATATTTCAAAGATGTTGTGGGATCAGCGTTGACAAATATAACTTATTGATAAATATTGGTATTTTTGTCCTGTTTAATTCATCGCCAATTTGTCCCGGGCATAGGCCCTATGGGCGATTTGGGGGGAAGTTAAGTATTTATCCCCAAAGTTATCCACAGAATCTGTGGAGAACTCTGGTTTTTCAGTCTGGGCAGTAATTTAGTGGCTGCCTGTGGATAAAATTTAAACTGTAATGGAGGAAAAATGTATAAATTAAGCTTTTTTGTTCCTGAATCGCATATCGAGGAAGTTAAGGAGGCGGTCTTTGTTGCGGGGGGAGGGAAGATAGGCGATTACGATCGCTGCAGCTGGCAGACAAAAGGCGTTGGACAGTTTCGCCCTCTAGATGGCAGTTCTCCATTTTTGGGCAATGTCGGTGAAGTTGAGCGGGTGGAGGAATACAAAGTGGAGTTGGTGGTTGAGGATGCTTTGATCGCGTCGGTGGTGGCGGCGATGAAGCTGGCCCACCCATACGAGGAGCCGGCATACGACGTATACCGGCTGGAAAACTTTTGATTGAGCCTTATGGCTGGCGCTAAAGGCAAGAAGGAAGGTCAGCCCTCAGGAATGCCAGTGTGGATATCTTTCACATGTACAGGGAATGAGTTGTTTTTACGATCTTGGAAATACTGCTGTAGCGTTATTTTTACCGTAGGAAATGCGATTTCATCCCAAGGGATGTCGCTCTCCGAAAACAATTGTACGTCGAGGCTTTCCTCACCAGCGGCGAACTCCCCATTGATTACATTGGCCAAGTAAAAAATATGCACCTGACCAATATGAGGGACGCTGATCATCGTGTACAAGCCGTCAAGGTCGACACGCGCTTGCGCCTCCTCCCATGTTTCTCGCATAGCGGCTTCCGACGTGGTTTCCTGCATCTCCATAAATCCGGCGGGTAAAGTCCAGAAGCCTAATCTGGGCTCGATAGCGCGTTTGCAAAGCAAAATTCGGTCGCCATAAACGGGGAGCGTGCCCGCAACGATTTTGGGATTGATGTAATGGATAGCCTGGCAGTGGCCGCATACATGTCTCGGCCGGTTATCTCCTGAGGGAATCTTATGCTCGACGGGTTGGCCGCATTGGCTGCAATACTTCATGGTCAGATGAACATTCTCATGGGTTGTCTTTTTATTAGCCGAAAATAAGCGTTCGCAATAATGGCGCTCTTTCTGAGCGCCGCGCCTCATATTGCACCATACATTACCCAGAACTTGTATGGTATCTTTCCTTGTTTCCCCTCATTCAGTCGTTTGTCATGCTTGATAAAATCATCACTACCTTGTCTTCCAATCAACCACGGCGCTTCCCTAGCGACTTTCCGGAAGCTGCGGTCTTAGTGCCGATCACCAGAGAGGAATGTCCTCAGATTATTCTGACCAAACGCGCTGAACATATGAAGACCCATAGCGGGCAGGTGGCGTTTCCAGGTGGGATGCGAGACCCTTCAGATCAGAACTTGCGGGACACTGCGCTGCGAGAGACGTTTGAGGAAGTGGGCGTATCGCCTGAAAAGATAGAAGTGGTTGGTAGTCTTAATCAAGTTGTGTCCCGCCATGGCATTGCTGTTACGCCCTATGTCGGGATCGTTGATCCTGAGATTGAGCTGATCCCAGACCCAGGCGAGTTGCACAGCGTATTTAAAGCGCCGGTGAGCTTCTTTTTGGAAAATGAGCCTGATCGTCTGGATAAAATCAACTTTGAACAGTATCGATTACAAGTGCCTTGCTGGTATTACGGCGATTATGAAATCTGGGGCGTTTCCGCAATCATATTGATGGACTTTTTCAGAGTTTCCTTTAATCGAAGAATTGGCAGTTTTACTGAGGGTAGGGGTTGAATACGTATGAGGTTTAATTTAGGCGAAGATCTGGCTGAAATATCAGAGAATGGAAGCTTTGTAGCGCCGAATGCGGCGGTCATAGGGCGAGTAGTCATGCGCCCTCAGTCCAGTGTTTGGTTTGGCGCGGTGATCCGAGCGGATAACGATCAAATAACCATTGGTCCAAAATCGAACGTTCAGGACTGCGCAGTATTGCACACCGACTCTGGTTGTCCCATTGTGCTGGGAGAGGGGGTGACGGTAGGGCATCACGCCATGCTGCACGGATGTGACGTGGGCGACTATAGTCTGATCGGCATTAATGCCGTTGTGCTTAACGGCGCCAAAATCGGACGCTTTTGTATCATTGGCGCTAATGCATTGATACCCGAAGGCGTTGAGATCCCTGATGGTAGTTTGGTTATCGGCTCTCCGGGAAGGGTGAAGCGCGAATTGAGCGAAGAAGAAAGAAAGCAGCTTATTAATAGCGCTGAACACTACGTAGAAAACGCCCTAAAATACGCGCGCACTTTGCAGCCCGCCTAGTGTTGTATGTTTATGAAAGAGAATACGAATCAAATGGATGGTGAGCGAATTGTGCGTTCGCCATGCGTCAGTATCTGCGCTTTGGATGACGACGACATATGTATTGGTTGCCATCGCAGTGTTGAGGAGATAGCTGCTTGGTCTCGCATGAGTAACGAACAGCGCATGGATGTGTTGAAAAAAGTGGCTGACAGAGAACGCAAGTCTGTCATTTAAGTTGCTTAATAATGAATAGGAGCAAAAGGCTATGGTAAGAATTGGTACTCCGCTGACGGATGTGGCGACGCGTGCAATGCTTTTAGGAAGCGGGGAGTTGGGAAAAGAAGTGGCGATTGAGCTGCAGCGGTTTGGTGTGGAAGTCATCGCAGTGGATCGCTATTCAAACGCTCCAGCAATGCAGGTGGCTCACCGCGCCCATGTCATCGACATGCTCGATCCTAAACAGCTACGGGCGTTAATTGAGCTTGAGCGCCCCGATTTTATTATTCCTGAAATTGAGGCGATTGCGACTGCTGAGCTCCTTGAATTGGAGCGAAGCGGTTTCAATGTCGTACCCTCTGCCCGCGCAGCCAACTTGACCATGAATCGAGAAGGAATCCGTCGATTGGCGGCTGAGGAGTTGGGGTTGAGCACGTCTCCTTATGCATTCGCCGCCGACTTTGAGTCTTTTCGAGATGCTGTGAGTTCGATTGGCGTTCCTTGTGTCGTCAAGCCAATTATGAGTTCGTCAGGAAAAGGTCAAAGCGTTATACATAGCGACGGCGATGTCGAGCGCGCTTGGCGATACGCTCAAGAAGGCGGTCGAGCGGGTCAGGGCAAAGTTATCGTAGAGGGATTCGTAGACTTCGATTATGAGGTTACGCTTTTAACTTTACGACATGCTGGAGGGACTTCCTTTTGTGATCCTATTGGTCATTTGCAAGTTGATGGTGACTACCGGGTAAGCTGGCAGCCTCATCCTATGAGTGCTATAGCATTGGGCGCTGCGCAGGATATTGCTGAAAAAGTGACGGTGGCTCTGGGCGGATGTGGGATTTTTGGCGTGGAGCTCTTCGTAAAAGGAGATGAGGTTTACTTTAGTGAAGTGTCTCCACGGCCGCATGACACAGGGCTGGTTACTTTGGTTTCACAGAACCTGTCGGAGTTTGCGCTGCATGCGCGGGCTTTGCTAGGCCTGCCCGTTCCACTTATTAAGCAAACAGGGGCGTCTGCTTCGGTGGCGCTGTTAGTGGAGGGAGATTCGTCCCGTGTCTGCTTTTCATCTCTTGAGGCTGCGCTGTGTCATCCAGAAGTACAGTTGAGACTGTTCGGTAAACCGGAAGTTCATGGTAAACGTCGAATGGGCGTGGTTTTGGCTCAGTCTGAGAATTTAGATGAGGCGAGGAAGCTTGCGCAGAAAGCGGTGGACAGCATTGTCGTTGAGCTTGGGCCAGATATAAAACAAGAGTGAACTTGTAAAATAAAAAGAGCGTGCTTTACTTATAAATTGCTCCTCAGGAACTTTTTAAATAAAAGTTAAAAAATGGAGTTGACGTGAAAGAGTAGGTGCGTATAATGCGCCCCACTTCGACGGGGAAGCCGTTCGGAAGGGAGGGAGAAGCGGATTCGAGAGAGTCAGCGGCGCTAAAAAGGAGTTGACACTGAAGATTGAAAGTGTAGAATGCGCGCCTCGGTCGGAGAGAGTCTCCGAAAGAGAAAGTTCTTTAAAAAGTTAATCAAGCAATTTGTTGTGGGCGCTAACTGAGGCGGATCTGGAAAAGATTAAGTCTTAAGTTAGTGACTCGTACAGTTCATGGGTGAGCAATCACTCAAGAGTACAGTAGTTTTAACTTGAGCAAGATTAAGAATCTTACTGATTCACACTCTTTAAACTGAAGAGTTTGATCATGGCTCAGATTGAACGCTGGCGGCAGGCTTAACACATGCAAGTCGAGCGGTAACAGTCCTTCGGGAGCTGACGAGCGGCGGACGGGTGAGTAAAGCATAGGAATCTGCCTGTTAGAGGGGGATAGCCCGGGGAAACTCGGATTAATACCGCATACGCCCTACGGGGGAAAGCAGGGGATCTTCGGACCTTGCGCTAACAGATGAGCCTATGTCGGATTAGCTAGTTGGTAGGGTAAGAGCCTACCAAGGCGACGATCCGTAACTGGTCTGAGAGGATGATCAGTCACACTGGAACTGAGACACGGTCCAGACTCCTACGGGAGGCAGCAGTGGGGAATATTGGACAATGGGGGCAACCCTGATCCAGCCATGCCGCGTGTGTGAAGAAGGCCTTCGGGTTGTAAAGCACTTTCAGTGGGGAGGAAAGGGCAGTTGCTAATATCAGCTGCAGTTGACGTTACCCACAGAAGAAGCACCGGCAAACTCCGTGCCAGCAGCCGCGG